>NZ_JBIACK010000008.1:0-224965 GCF_042865285.1 Cytobacillus spartinae
TTGCCTCGAGCTTCCTTCAGATTCCACGTCACCGTGGACACCCTTGCTTTCAGCTATGTACTTACCGCTACTTGGTCATACTCGGGACTTTCACCCGTTAGAGTTCGCCCATGCTGGGCGAACATAAGAAAAACTCTCCCAGTAGGAGAGTTTAGGCCAGCCTTTCGTTATGTTGTTTATCGCGGGGGATGGTCGCATTTAATATTTCTGTCTCTAATTCCTTACTGTAACTATTTCTTTTTTCCACATTCCAATTAAAATAATCATTTATATACTTGATGACTTTTTCTTTATGCTTCTTTACTAAATCTATATCAAACAGTATAGCTCCCGTTCTTCTATTAAAGAAATCCAAAGGTGTGAGCGCCATTTCTTGCTCAAGTGAGTAGTGCAATTTTGCAAATAGTAGAATAGGAAGTCCGTATTCATTTGCTTTTTCTCTATGATTTTCAATCATTTTAAAGACCTCTGGAGCGTTTGATCCGTACATAGAGGCGATATGCTTTGCCTCGTCTTTCGTTAATCCTAGTTGCAAGCCATCGGCTACCTGTCTAGAGATAAATGAAGGAAAGTTTTTTGAACCACCAACATTTCCACCTGATATTGGCATCGTTCTCGTTTTACAGGTTGTATAGGATCTACCATTTTCTTTTTTCAATTTATCTGCCAGTAAGTCAACAATCATTTCTGCCATTTTACGATAACCCGTTAATTTTCCACCTGCAATTGTGATTAACCCTGAATCAGATTCCCAGATTTCATCTTTTCTAGATATTTCTGAAGGGTCTTTCCCCTCTTCCCAGATTAATGGCCTCACTCCAGCCCAACTAGATTCAACATCATTTTCAGATATATTTAATTCTGGGAACATATAATTAATCGCATCCATAACATATTGCCGATCATCAGAAGTCATCGTCGGGTTAGTAATATCTTCATCAAAAAATGTATCTGTAGTCCCAACATATGCTTTTCCTTCCCTAGGAATGGCGAATACCATCCTCCCATCAGGCGTGTCAAAGTAGACAGCTTGTTTTAATGGGAATCTAGATTGATCAATAACAATATGCACCCCTTTTGTAAGCTTCAACGTTTTGCCGTTTCTAGATTGATCCTTTTCACGAACACTGTCCACCCAAGGTCCTGTGGCATTCACAATCTTTTCAGCATATATTTCATACGTTTGTTGGGTTACTTGATCTCTTACAAGTGCACCAACCACTTTTCCATCTTTATATAGCAACTCTTCAACCATCGTATAGTTCAAGGCTGTTGCCCCGTTAGCGAAAGCTGACTTCATTACCTCTAATGTTAACCTTGCATCGTCTGTACGGTATTCTACGTAATAGCCACCGCCTTTAAGATTTTCTTTTTTCACCAAAGGTTCTTTCTGAAGTGTCTCACTAGGACTTAACATCTTTCTTCTCTCTGACTTCTTAACTCCTGCTAGGAAATCATATATTCTCAATCCAATAGAAGTACTAAACTTTCCAAATGTGCCTCCTTTATGAAATGGGAGAAGCATCCATTCCGGAGTTGTCACGTGAGGTCCGTTTTCATAAACGATCGCTCTTTCTTTTCCAACTTCCGCCACCATTTTTACTTCAAATTGTTTTAAATAACGTAAACCTCCATGTACGAGTTTAGTTGAGCGGCTTGATGTACCAGCCGAAAAATCCTGCATATCCACAAGCGCTGTTTTCATGCCTCTTGTCGATGCATCTAGAGCAATTCCAGCTCCTGTAATCCCACCACCTATTATTAACACATCAAATTTTTCAGTCTTCAACTTTGTTATCATATCTTCTCGATTTTTGTTTGAAAAGTTCATGAATGATCCCTCCGGAGAGTTTATTCGGAAAAACAAAAAAAGAGACCACAAACGCACTACCGTAAAGACGATAATGTTATTGTGGTCTCTCCCATTCTCCTACCGAGCTATTAACTTACTTTCATTATACCACCAATTTGTGGAAATGGAAAACAATTTATTTTATTCGAGGTATTCTTTTGCTTATTTAAAAGCCATAGTCGCTTTTACTGCTTTCTTCCAGCCGCTGTAGAGCTCTTCTCGTCTGCCATTTTCCATTTTAGGTTTGAATGTATCATCAATGGCCCATTGACTGGAAATCTCTTCTTGACCGTTCCAAAAGTTTACCGCTAATCCCGCTAAATAAGCAGCACCTAAAGCAGTCGTTTCGTTGACAGTAGGTCTCTCTACAGGTACATCGAGTAAATCCGCTTGAAACTCCATTAGGAAATTATTTTTCACTGCTCCCCCATCAACTCTTAAGGTTTTCAATTTTATTCCAGAGTCACTTTCCATTGCGGACAGAACATCTTTTGTCTGATAGGCCAAAGACTCTAGAGTAGCACGGATAAAATGTTCCTTAGAGGTTCCTCTAGTTAAACCAAATACGGCACCCCTTACTTCGCTATCCCAATAAGGTGTTCCTAGTCCAACAAAAGCAGGTACCACATAAACACCTTCTGTACTTTCCACTTTTTTGGCATAATTTTCACTATCACTTGCATGCTTTAACATTCTTAAACCATCGCGAAGCCATTGGATGGCTGATCCAGCAACAAAGATACTCCCCTCAAGCGCATACTCAACCTTCCCATTTAGTCCCCATGCAATGGTCGTTAATAAGCCTTGTTTAGACCTAACAGCCTTTTCCCCGGTATTCATCAACATAAAACATCCAGTTCCATAAGTGTTCTTCGCCATTCCCTGTTTAAAGCATGCTTGGCCAAATAAAGCTGCCTGTTGATCACCTGCCGCTCCCGAAATAGGAACTTCTTGACCAAAGAAATGATAGCTCGCCGTATTCGCATAGATTTCAGAGGAAGATTTTACCTCAGGTAGCATGGATTCTGGAATAGTTAGGATATCGAGTAACTCTTTATCCCACTTAAGGTCGAAAATATTGTACATTAACGTTCTTGAGGCATTTGAATAGTCCGTCACGTGAGCTTTCCCGCCTGAGAGTTTCCAAATTAACCAAGTATCAATGGTTCCAAATAGTAACTTTCCTGCATCAGCCTTCTCCCGTGCTCCTTCGACATGATCAAGAATCCATTTTACTTTCGTTCCAGAAAAATAAGCATCTATAAGTAGGCCAGTTTTTTCACGAAATAACGGATCATGGCCCTTTTCCTTCAACACAAGACATATATCACTCGTCTGTCTAGATTGCCAAACAATTGCATGATAAACAGGTTGCCCAGTTTCTCTATCCCAAACAACTGTGGTCTCTCGTTGATTCGTAATGCCGATTCCAGCAATCTGCTCAGGCTTAACATTTGATTCAGAAAGGACACTCGCTATGACCGCCAAAATGGACCCCCAGATTTCGTTCGCATTATGTTCAACCCAGCCCGGTTTCGGAAAATGCTGCGTGAATTCCTTTTGAGCCACATGCGTGATCTCACCTTTTTTGTTAAATAAAATTGCTCTAGAACTTGTCGTTCCTTGATCTAGAGATAAAATAAATTTTTCCATTTCCCTCTCCCCTTTGAAATGCAACTTTTTATAGAAATAAATCCCACAACTCCGTCTTGGATGTTGTAATGGCAGTGGCTCCTGCTTTAAGTGCATTATGTACTTCGTCTTCTTCACGTATGAGACCACCAGCAAAAATTGGTGTATTCAGCCTCTCTTTTACCTCTTTAATCATCCAAGGCATCGCTCCAGGAAGAACTTCAATATAGTCAGGTTTTGTTCTCTCAACAAGCTTATAACTCTTTTCCAATGCATGGGAGTCAATGAGAAACATCCTCTGAATTGCAATAACCCCTTTTTGTTTAGCTTTTAATATCACATTTGATTTTGTAGATATTAGGCCATATGGTTTAAATTCTTGGCACATATATTCTGTTGCATAATCATCATTTTTGATTCCATGAATCAAATCTACATGATAAATCATTTTCTTACCATAAGACTGCGCCATTTGGTTCACGTTCTTCAACTGTGCTATATGTAAGTCTAAGAATACACCAATTTCATAAGGACTATTTAAAAACCGTTCGAATTCTTTCATACTTGCTGATGCAGGTAGTATTTTTTGATCCATTCCCTCACTCCTTTGTTCCAATAAAACCTAATAAAAGATTCCATACTAGTACAACACTTTTTTAAGTTTATTATATATTGACAAAAATCTGAACATTTTTCCATGATTTAGTTTATAAAAGCATTTAGACAGATAACCGAATTACTAGGTTAAACGAGTAACATATGTATCTGGAGGATTTCCGGATTGAACAAAACGCATGAAAGACAGAGTCAAAATTATCTAATGAAAATTGTCCTTCATCAAGGCCGATGAAGGACAATTTGTAATCTTATTTTTATGATTTTATCCTTCATAACACCCATGCCCTATAAAGGAGCCAACACCTTTGTTTACGCTTGTTTCTTTTCTTTTGTTCTCGCGGTCGTTCTTCTTTTCCTCGTTGGAGCTGTTGCTGGAGTAACGGTCGTAGCTTCTGTTGGTGCAGTTGTATTTTCAACCACTACTTCTTTGTCTTTCTTTGTTCTTTTTGTAGTAGTAGCCTCTTTCTTTAGGGCGGTCGTTGGTTCTCGTTTTGGTTTGGTTTTGTCTATAGATGCCTGAAGTGCTGCCATGAGGTCTGTAACGTTTGCTTTTGGTTCTTTTTCCACCGGTGTCACAATCTCTTGACCAGTTCTCTTTGCCTCAATAAGGTCTAGCAATGCGGTTCGGTAGTCATCTGTGTATTTTTCAGGCTCGAATTCAGTGGTTAATTGGTCAATGAGCATGATGGCTGTTTCGAGTTCTTTCTCTGTTACTTTATCTTCTGCAGGTACATTCGGAACATCCCCAGCTGACCTTACTTCATCCGGATAATGGATGGTTTCCATAACTAATGTGTTATTGTAGACACGTATTACAGCTAGTTGCTCCTTTGCTCTGATGATAATCTTAGCCAATCCAACCTTTTCAGAAGTCTCTAAAGCTTTTCTTAATAAGGAATAAGCTTTACCTCCGCCTTCATTTGGAGACATAAAGTAACCTCTGTTAAAATAAATCGGATCAATTTGCTCCATTTTAACAAAGTCAATGATTTCAACCGCTTTTTCTTCATTTTCCTTTTTCAAGCTTTCTAAATCCTCATCTTCTAAAACAACAAATTTACCCTTTGTATACTCATAAGCCTTAACAATATCTTCAGTTCCGATTTCCACTTCACATACGGGACAAACCTTCTCGTATTTAATCGGAGAATGACATTCTTTGTGCAAAGTGCGAAGCTTTATATCTTTATCCTCTGTAGCAGCATGTAGTTTAATGGGGATATTAACAAGCCCAAAGCTTATGCTTCCCTTCCATATCGTGTGCATATAAATTCTCCATTCTTTTTAAGTTTATTATTAATTTGTGTGAAGACAAGACGAACATGCTAATAAACTTTTGGTAACTCAAACGGTTTAAATAACGGACGAGAATTATCTCCCAATGATAAGCTGAGTACTTTTAATAGGCGTTGGCAATCTTATGAATACATTCATCTAACATGAGAGGATTGATTTTTTTGAAACCGATGTTACCAAGCCTTACTTTTGATGTTCCGGCTGGTAAGGACTGGATGTACGAAGTAAAGTACGATGGATTTCGAGCATTCTTGGAGTGGGATGAAGATATTCGTCTGACAAGTAGGAACGAAAAGTCACTTCTTGAAATTTTTCCAGAAATTCATTCCTATTTACTCAACAATAAAGAAACGTTCAAGCCATACCTTCCCTTGATACTTGACGGAGAGCTTGTTTCTTTAGAAAACACTTATAAGGCTAACTTTGGAAGTATTCAAATCAGAGGAAGAATGCGTTCTGAGCAACGAATTATAGAAAAAGCTAAACACTCACCATGCAAGTTATTAATATTTGATATTTTAAAGGTAAAGGGAAAGAGCTTAACAAATGAAGCTTATACGAAAAGGAAAGAAATTCTTGAAGATTTATTTAACGATATAAACCTTCCAACGACTCCCGACCCTAAAAGCAATCAACTGCTACAATTAATCCCTCCCTATACGTCCTTTGATGAAATTTGGGAGAAAGTTGTTCTTCATGACGGAGAAGGAATTGTTGCAAAACAATTAAAAAACAAGTGGGAGGAAGGGAAGCGAAGCACACTTTGGTTAAAATATAAAAATTGGAAATATGTTTCTTGTTTTGTTACTGCATACGAGAAATCAAATGGGTATTTTCATGTTGCAGTTTATAATGAAAATCAAATCCATCCAATTGGATTATTTTTATTTGGGATAAAACCAGATGAGAAGCAGGCTTTAGCACAAATTATTAAACAAAATAAAACGGGTGAGGATCAACAATTTACCCATGTAGAACCAGCTATTTGTCTGGAACTTAAGTACTTAGAAATGTATGAGGGGCAAATGCGGGAACCTCATTTTGAAAGGTTTCGGTTCGATCTCACACCAAAGGATTGTAAGTACGAAGATTTTATACAGCAGCAAAAGAACCTTCCTACCGATGTGGATATTACTCACCCTAACAAGCCATTATGGGAAACACCCCCTGTCAAAAAAATGGACTTCATTCATTATTTAAGAGAGGTGTCCCCTTACTTTCTTCCGTTTCTAAAAAATAGATTATTGACCGTTATTCGTTATCCGCACGGGATATTTGGGGAGGCCTTCTACCAAAAGAATTGTCCCGATTACGCACCTGATTTTGTCAGTACAGAGGTTCATGAGGGGATTAATTACATTGTATGTAATAACTTAAAAACACTTTTGTGGTTGGGCAATCAAATTTCATTCGAATTTCATATTCCCTTTCAAACCATTTCAAGCAACGGTCCTAGCGAGATTGTATTTGATTTAGATCCACCTTCAAGAGACTTTTTCCATTTAGCTATCAAAGCTGCGAATTATATTAAAGAGGTTCTAGACCACTTGGGTCTCATTAGCTTTATTAAAACTTCTGGGAATAAGGGGCTTCAAGTATATATTCCATTACCAGAGAACACATATACCTATGGCGACACTAGATTGTTCACTGAATTTGTTGCAGAGTATCTTATATCTAAGGAGCCTGAGTCTTTTACGATTGAACGATTGAAAAAGAACAGAGGTAACCGCTTATATGTTGATTACATCCAGCATGCAGAGGGAAAAACCATAATAGCTCCCTATTCGGCAAGAGGGAATAAACAGGCAACCATTGCTGCTCCTTTATTTTGGGAAGAGGTAAGTGAAGATTTGCGGATGGAGGATTTTCAAGTGACAAATATGTTAAAAAGAATCAACAAGCACGGCGACCCATTCAGATCTTTTTTCCAGGCCAAAGAAGAACAAAATTTTTCCCCTGTCCTTGAATTTCTAAAACAACAAAAATAAAGAGAGCACTGTAGCTCTCTTTATTTTTGTAGGGATTCTTGTAACATTACATCTTCAATTAAGTAATCTACTCCGTTTGTATTAATACAAATGCGGGCATTGCTTTTTTTCCCCGTATAAAATCTAGAAATTGATTTGCCTTGAATGGTAATAGTCGTTTTAAGTTCTTGATTTGTTATTAATTTTAGATTTTCACCGTCTAACGTAGAATGAAACGCCTCAACGTCAAGCACCTCGTCGAACCGAAATTTCCCACCAAGAAGTACTTCACCCGTTCTAATCTTGACTCTTTTCCCCTGGTAAGACTCCAACTGCTTTTGAACTTTCTCTGCTCTTGACTTTGGTTCATATGACATTAGAGTAATTTCAACGAATCCTCCAACAGCTCTAACCGATAGTTCGATTATCGTTTCAAATAACATGAATATCCCTCTTTAGGCAAGCTTACTTACATATTTACCTGTAAGAACTGCTTAACATCTTCTTGTAATTTTGAATACAACACATTTTCGTCCAAGTATTCATTTTTCATTCCACAAGTGAAAGTAGTTGGATTATCGGGATCTACGTCCACTAGTGTCGAATACACATAAGTGGCATTGCCAATTAAATCAATTTTGAATGTTTCCTCATTCAACTTATGAACGATACATCTAACCTTACCGCCATTATTGTATACTTCTACAGATTGTTCGAAATCATTTAATCCACTTAAACAAGTAACAAGAGTTGAAGCTGACATGGCCGTACCACAAGCATTCGTGAACCCTACTCCTCTTTCGAAGGTGCGAACATAGATATGACCTTTTTTGAGTGGTTTTACAAAACTAACATTTACCCCATCTGGGAATAACTCATTAGGACCGTTAACAAACTCACTTAACTCTTTTTGAATAGTAGATTCAACATCTTGCTTCTCCACAATGGAGACAAGATGAGGGTTTGGAACAGCTAATGCAGTGAATATTAATTGTTCAGAGAGTGATGGGATTTTTTCATTTAATAATGTGTCTTGATTTAAGTGTAAAGGTAAATCCTCTAGCTTAAAAGAAACCGGAGAAATTTCTACCAAGTAAGTTGGAATTCCTTCGTAAACATCTTGTTCTTTTTTTACGAGTAAATCTGCTTTCATGGTTTCAATAAGGGCTTCATCTTTTTCTAAAAGTTCACAAACATAACGTGCCACACAACGAAGACCGTTTCCGCACATGGATGCCTCAGATCCATCTGTGTTGAATACGCGCATTCTCCCGTCTGCTTTGTCACTTTTCATCACATATAGAATTCCGTCTGCCCCCAATTCTTTTTCACGATTACAAAGTGTTTTTGCAAGTTCAGCACGCTGTACTTCGGTAAATGAATAATTGTTGGAGATTTCATCTATTAGTAGAAAATCATTACCTGATCCATGACATTTAATAAGTTCGATTTCCAATGGCTTGCACCTCCGAGAAGTTTTCAAAATGATATATTTAAGAGTGCCATAAAATATTGTATTGTTCAATGGAAAAAACGTAGCATGAACAAAGCGAACACTTTTTGTATTCGTTCATTGATTATTTGTGATAAATGTCACCTATCTGTCATATTCTCCCTACGGTGTTATCTTCTAATTTACAAATGTACGAGTTACAATAAAAGTACCTAAAAACACTTGCCAATTTTTTGACAAGTGTTAGGCAAATTATGAGGTTACTTCTGATAATATCAAATCTCTAGTCCAACTAATCGAGTCTGCATAGAGTAGAAACAGATCCTTTTCTTCTATCTGTAGTGTTTGACACTTTTCACTTATCACACACCACTCAGCTCGTTCCACAGCAATGACGAGATCAAGGACTTCTCTAAATTGATTGCTATTCCCTTTTAACGCTTCAACAATTTCGTCCTGAAGCGGTAAATCTTGAAGGAGTTTTTCCATTGGAACCCCTATGATAGAATCCATTAATGAAAACATTCCTGTCATAAAGTAACCTGCTGTTACTGCTGTTTTTTTCCTCAACTTTTGAACGGATTCACACATTTTAGCCCGCGTTAAACATAAGTTGATTGTCTCTTTAACAAGTTCCTTCTTATCTGTCGTGTTTTCACGGACTGCTAGGACATATATCCATTTCTGAATTTCAATTAAGCCTAAAAGTACAATTGCTTGTCTAATTGAATTGATTTTGTGCTTTGGACGAAATGCAGGAGAATTAATAAGTTTCAATAGTTTGTAAGACAACGAGACGTCTCTCTCAATCAATTCTGAGATGATATCAATACTAGGCTCCGTCATGGAGAGATTATGGATAATATCAAAATAGGATTGAAAATAGGTTGGAACATCATGAGTAGATACGACGGTCGGTTTCGCAAAGAAATATCCTTGAAAGTAGTGATACCCTCGTTCCTTCGCTTCCTCAAATGCTTCTCTCGTTTCTACTTTTTCTGCAACCATTTTTAGCTTTAATGTTTTTGCGAACGTTTCAACTGTCTCGCGCATCTCTCTTGGCGTATGAAGGAAGTCCACTTTAATAATATCAGCGTATTTAATTAATTGATAAGAGTAAGGATTTTGATCATTAAACACAAAGTCATCTAGGGCAATTTGATACCCTAGTTGTTTTAATTCCTTACAAATCTCAATCAGTTCCTGATTAGGTTCTACACTCTCAAGGATTTCAACAATAATTTCACGAGGTCTAAAGTATGTCGGCAAGCGCAATTGAAGAAGATTTGCTGTGAAATTAATAAAGCAAGGCTTCCCATTTGAGAGTTCATCAATACCTATATTCAGGAAGCTATTAATGATAACATCTGCAGTAGCTTGATCCCCGTTTATATTAGGAAAAGAGTTTTCTTCATTACTTCTATACAGAAGCTCGTATCCAAATACCTCTTCGCTTATATTGAAAATTGGCTGCCTAGCTACATATACTTCCATTTTTGACCCCCGACATTTACTTCTTTTTATAAACCTTATTAGGTATTTAATTTAAAAATCAAACATTAAATGACTTTAGTCCTATATTCATACTAATAACTAAAACAAACTATTTCAATAATTAAATGAAAAATAGGAATAATATACGTTTATTTTAACTAAATAGACCAAAAGATGTTGTCGAAATATGTAAAGATGTTAATTTTTTTCAATTTTTATGGTCTTTTTCCTTAAAATCTTTTATAGGTCCATACACCCAAATTAAAAAGAGTACCTTTTTTACAAGATACTCTTTTTGAAATATATTTTTAATGAATGTATTTTAGATTTACTAAAGGCTGTCAATTAGAAAAATTAAAACTGACGATACAGGTTACCCATTTCAATGGCTCCAACAGCTGCTTCCCAACCTTTGTTTCCTGCTTTTGTTCCTGCTCTTTCAATGGCTTGTTCAATTGAATCTGTTGTTAATACTCCGAAGATAATTGGAACACCGCTTTGTAATCCCGTGTTTGCTACGCCTTTTGCGACCTCACTGCTTACAAAGTCAAAGTGAGGTGTAGCTCCTCGAATAACAGTTCCTAAAGTAATGATGGCGTCGAACTCACCTTTCTCTGCTAACTTCTTAGCTGCAAGTGGAATTTCAAATGCACCTGGTACCCACATAACGGTTACATCTTCATCATTTACCCCGTGGCGCTTTAGAGCATCCTCAGCACCACTAAGTAACTTACTTGTAATAAACTCATTAAAACGTGCAACAATAATTCCAACCTTTAAGCCAGTTCCTACTAAATTACCTTCTAATACTTTTTTCATAAAATCATACACTCCTCTTGGTCATCTATTATGGGATTATTAAAATGAAAGTAAATGTCCTAACTTTGATTTTTTCGTTTGTAAGTATTTTTCATTTTCTTCTTTTGCTGGCATTTGGAGCGGAACTCGTTCAACTACCTCTAAGCCATAACCACCTAACCCAGCAATTTTTCTAGGGTTGTTTGTGAGCAGACGCATTTTTCTAACACCAAGCGCCCTTAATATTTGGGCACCCACACCATAGTCCCTTAAATCATCTTTAAATCCGAGCTTATGGTTTGCTTCTACTGTATCGTAACCTTCTTCTTGGAGCTTATAGGCCTTCAACTTGTTAAGCAAACCAATTCCTCTTCCTTCTTGACGCATATAAAGAAGAATTCCCTTTCCTTCCTGTTCGATTTGCGCAAGGGCTGCTTCTAGCTGAGGTCCACAGTCACAACGGTATGAACCAAATACATCACCTGTTAGGCACTCAGAATGAACTCTCAGAAGAACAGGCTCATCAGCAGTAATTTCTCCTTTTACTAAGGCCATATGATCTTTTCCATCTAATGTGTTGGTAAAACCAACAGCTTTAAAATCACCAAACTCTGTAGGAAGTTGAATTTCAATCTCTTTTTTAATCAAGGAATCATGATCTAAGCGATATTCGATTAGATCCTTTATGGTAATCATTTTTAAGTCAAACTTCTCCGCTATAACAGTAAGATCATCTACACGGGCCATTGTGCCATCATCATTCATGATTTCACAAATGATTCCAGCTGGTTTCGCTCCAGAAAGCCTCGCTAAATCTACGGCCGCTTCAGTATGCCCTGCTCTTCTTAGAACCCCACCTTGTTTTGCAACTAACGGGAATATATGTCCCGGACGGGAGAACTCACTAGCAGTTGCTTGTTCGTTCATTAATTTCTCAATTGTATAAGATCTTTCGAATGCACTAATTCCCGTCTTTGTATCGACATGATCAATACTCACAGTGAATGCTGTTCCTTTGCTATCTGTATTTACTTCAACCATTGGACTCAGATCCAGCTTTTCAGCTAGTGATTCTTCAATTGGTGTACAAATGAGTCCTCTTCCCTCTTTTGCCATGAAATTAATCATCTCGGGAGTTACAAACTCTGCAATACCAACAAAGTCTCCTTCATTTTCGCGATCTTCATCATCACAAACGATAACTATCTTACCCTCTTTTAAGTCCTTAATCGCTTCTTCTATCGTATTAAACATGAAAGACACCTCTTTCTTTTAGGCTCTGGTTCATAATAGCTAGAAACATTATAAATAACCATTTTCTTTTAAAAACTCTTTTGAAATCCCTGTTGAGCCATTACTCTCACTTTTATCTTTAGATATAAACGAATGAAGGTATTTAGCAATCATATCAAACTCCAAATTTACAATATCGCCTGCTTTTTTAAGCCCTAGTACGGTTTCATTTGCCGTGTGCGGAATAATGGAAACCGTTAGTTGACGATCGGTTAATCCAAATATGGTCAAAGAAGTTCCATCGATTGCAACTGACCCTTTTAATATAGTCAGATGACTATATTCCTTAGGGAGGGTTATATCAACATATATAGCATTTTCTTTCGGAGTTTTTTTAATAATTTGTCCGATTCCGTCAACATGACCAGTTACAAAATGACCTCCAAATCGTCCGTTGGATGACATGGCTCTCTCCAAATTAACAAGGGTTCCTTCCTTTAATGACGATAGGGATGTACTCTTAAATGTTTCAGGCATAACATCTACCAGAAAATACTCTTTGCTAAAGTCTGTTGCCGTTAAACAGACACCATTCACTGCAATACTATCCCCTAACTTAAGATCCTCGGTCACTTTCTTCGCAGCTATGCTAAGTACCATGGTGTTCCCTTGTTTGGAAATCTTTTTAATCGTTCCTAATTCTTCGATAATTCCTGTAAACATTTCTAATCCTCCTCTACAAGAGGTTTCGCAATAAGTTTTAAGTCAGGACCAACCTTTTCAAACGATACAAATTCAAGTTTTTTGCTGTACTCCACCAGCTCAGGTCCTTCTCCGCCTACAAATGGAATCGCAGACCTTCCACCAATAATTTTAGGGGCTATATAAAGAATCACTTGCTGGAAGGCTCCTTCTTCAATAAAGGATGCATGAATCTCAGAACCACCTTCTACAAGAAGGGACATAATCTTCTTTTCCCCAAGTACTTTTAACATTTCCTTTATCGGTATATTCGTTGTATGAAAAGAGATAATTTCAACACCTTGACCAGTTAATTCTTCTACTTTCTTAGAATCAACATCTTTGCTAGTAAAAATAATGGTCTTGGCAGATTGATCTTGAACCAACTGTGAATGAATAGGTGTTTTTAGATGCGTATCTAAAACAATACGAATGGGGTTTTTTCCACCTTGGGGTCGTCTGGTGGTCAGGAGAGGATCATCGTTTAAAACCGTGTTGATACCTACAAGTATCGCGTCATGCTCATGACGTAACTGGTGAACATCTAATCTGGATTCTGGAGAGGTAATCCATTTACTATCACCTGTTTTCGCTGCAGTCTTTCCATCTAAAGAGACGGCAGCTTTTATTGTTACAAATGGAGTGTTTGTTTTTATAAAATGAAAAAATGAATGATTTAGCTTTTTAGCCTCGTCTTCCCCTAGACCGACATGAACTTCGATTCCCGCTTCTTTTAGCTTTTTAATTCCATTACCAGCTACAAGGGGGTTTGGGTCAAGTGTGGCCACAAATACTTTCTTGATTCCTGACTTAATAATAAGGTCAGCACAAGGCGGTGTTTTTCCAAAATGGCTACAAGGCTCTAGTGTAACGTATAAAATGCCATCTCTTGCGTTCTCACCTGCAGCTTGAATCGCGTGAACTTCTGCATGAGGCGTACCTGCTTTTAAATGGGCACCCGAACCAATCAGTCGACCATCTTTAATCAGAACTGCACCCACACTAGGGTTTGGACTCGTCTGGCCGATTGTTGCACGAGCTAAAGAGATTGCAAGACGCATGTATTCTAAATCTTGAATATCCGTAACCATTACCTCCTTTAGCTGTTATGTATTCTCCATTTTTCATCCATTTGCAACATAAAAACCCCATACTTTTAAAAAAGTACGGGGTAATAAAGCATGACTAAATAAGCGTTAAAAATCAATATTTTTAACACAAGCTACTTTTTCCTTCTCCCATCCAGACTTTAACTGTCGGCTTTGGAATTTCACCAAATCCACCGTTTTCATACAACATGAAACCGGGTCACGGACTAAGAGGACGAACCCTCATCACCGCCGGTTGGGAATTTCACCCTACCCCGAAGGAAATCCTATTCGATTAAGTGAATAATAGCATGAAACCGATTAATCGACAAATATTATATCTGTAAATTTATAAATTATAAAAAAACAATACGTTTAAGATTTAATGGTTGGAATAACTGTATTGAAATATCAATGAAGAGAAAATGATCATTTTCTCTTGTAGTGTTGTATCCTTGTCGAAAGACAAAACAGGCGTATTGCTGTCTTTGAATACTTTTCCCCATTCTAGAGGCATTAAGCCTTTTCGCACACGAGCAATCATAGAACCCTGTTCATTGTAATATTTTGAATCGATATAAAGTGCTGCGGAATCAATTTCTATTTTGGTGTGACTCGGTTCGATCAAACATACCTTATGGTTAGACCAAAGTAAGGTAATAATACGTTCCTCTTCTGAATCCATGACTATCATTTTTCTACCTTTTCTTTTAAACGTTGCCAGTAACTGCTGCTGATCGTTATACAAACCATAATTTCTTGGAAGCCTTTTATCAGCAAAATAAGGTAAAAACCACCTATACCCAGAGTATTCTACATCCTTAAGTTCTCCCCCATATTGACCTGTAGTGTGGAAGAAAACCATTCTTAATGACGGTGCAGGCATAAACGAGAAGAGGAGATTTTGTTGATCTAACAAAGATGTGAATTCCAGCTCCTTTACTAAATGATATGGATGAATTCCTAACGAGCGTTCCTTATTAAGTAAATAGGATTGATAACAGAAAAAACTGTATAGCAGAAACGGCAGTATAAATAATATGATATTTCCATTTGGAAGAACCAACACTCCTAACGTTAAAATGATGATAGGAGGTATAAACGAAGCTAAACTAGCATTTAAGGAAACATTCGCAGCCTGTTGATAAAATTGCTGAATATTCATTTTCGTTCTCCTCATTTTTATAAATAACTATTTTTCATAGTGGGCTTTCTTAGGTTTTCTAAAAAAAGTGCTTACATTATTTGATAACTAATACAAAAGGAGTTATCACAACACAAGTAAATTACTCTTTTTCCTTATGTTTCTTTCGTTTTATCTTTGTAAAAGTCTCTTTTGATTTAGTAATTAACTTTTTAGCATATACTTTCATTTTTAATTCTAGTTTTGATGGTCCATTAACATATCTATGAACAGAGCCTTGAACCGTTTCTTCTACTAGAGCCAATACAATAAAAGGTGCAAGTATAATTAAGATCCATTGCCACATATTAATCCCCTTTCGATGGATTCTTTCTATACTTTATTCGTTTTGGTTTTTAAAAATGCTAGATTTGTATATTTTTTCTATTATTTTGATTGCGAATAGATAGGTAAAAACATATACTTTTGATACCTATTACAAATTTAAAGAGGTGAACATATGATTAGAGAGATAACACTTGAGGATGCGGGTCAATTCCTTCCATTATTAAAGCATGTAGATGAATCTGGGTTCATGTTATTTGAAGGGGGAGAACGTGATTCTTCAGAGGAGAAAGAAAGACAGAGAATAGAACGGTTCCTAAAAGATCCTAACTCTACGATTTTTGTAGCTGAAAAGGACCATCAACTTGTTGGGTATATGATGGTTCTTGGAAACACGGTTAGAAGAACACAACACTCTGCCTATATTGTAGTAGGCATCCATGCAGACTATCGTGGGATGGGAGTCGGGAAAAATCTCTTTCAGGAAGTCTTTCGCTGGGCTGGAGAAAAGAAATTAAAAAGATTGGAACTAACCGTTATCAAAAGAAATGAAGCGGCATTACATCTTTATAAGAAGATGGGCTTTATGATTGAAGGGGAAAAGATAGGTTCACTTATCATTGATGGTGTTCCAGAGGATGAGTTTTACATGTATAAATGGTTAGGAGAATAACGTCTTTAAAGGAAAAACCGGTCATCCTCATAGGATGAACCGGTTATAACCATTCAAGTAATTTCCCCTTTAGGTTTTGGGCGTCCTGATAGCCTTGTTGGTATAATCTTTCCAACTTTATAGGATTTCTTTCCATTCTGCCCACTTCCACTGGATGTTGAGGTCGAATGATCATCACATTTCCTTTTTGCTCCTCACGTTCTAGGTAAGAAATCGTGTCGTTATATTTTTGATAGCGGTTGATCATCGCTTCTTGGAGCTTCGGATAATGTGGGTACTTCTTTTTAACGAAAAAATGAAATTTAGATGGTTGCTTCGTGTATCCTACATTTCTTGTTAGGATGACAATGTTCTTCTTAAACCCATCTTTTTCAGCTTTCTTAATGGGAATTGAATCGCTAATTCCACCGTCTAAAAGGATTCTATCCTTGAATTTTATTTCCGAGGCTACAAAAGGTAAAGAACTAGACGCTTTTAAAACGGTCAATACATCCTTTTCATAATCCTTTTTTCCAAAATAAATTGGTTCTCCAGTCAAACAATCAGTTGTTCCGATGACAAATTCAGTTGGATTACTATAAAAAGCATGATAATCATAGGGAACTAGTTTGTGTGGAATTTCATCAAAAATAAAATCCATTCCAAATAACTCACGTCTTTTGAAATAATTATTCCAGGATAAATATCGACGATCTTTTATATAGTCAATATTAACTGTTTTATTTCTCCCTTTCTGCTTAGACAAATAGGAAGCTGCATTACAAGCCCCTGCAGACACCCCTATTACATACGGGAAAAAGATTTCTTTTTCTAAAAAATATTCTAAGACACCGGCAGTGTAAACACCGCGCATGCCTCCGCCTTCAAGAACAAGACCCGTTTGATTAGACACATCCATACTCCCTTTCTATTTATTTGGAATAATGGTCTAATCTATTTTAACAACCTACTTTTAATAATGGTAGTAATCTGAATATCTTCGTTTTGGTGTGTGACTAACCATCTACTAGGATGCAAGTTCTTTTCTCTGGAACACATAAATGGAACCAACTACTAACAAAATCATGGAAATAAAAGTCACTATAATAGCCGGAAGCATTTCATCCGGAAAAGAGTTTGTCATCAGAAATGTTCCAATATATGATGAGATTTGAGCTGGACTCCATTCCATAAGATGCGAGAGCATACTGCTTACCAGGTTCAATACAATGACAACACCTAGAGAAATAAACCCTACGACACCCGGCGATTGGAAAAATGCGTTAAAGAACAAGGTTATCGTTAAAACTAAAGAAAGCCAAATCCCAAATGCAAAGAAACTCTTAATAAAATCTGTGAATGGAACCCAGTCAAAAAGAATTCCCACATAATACCAGGAGACCAAAAATCCTATAAAATAGGATACCCATAATAAAATTAGAGCCCCAGTCCATTTTGCTGTAATGTATGAGCTATATTTAACTGGTTTTACTAAAATTAGCCCAGCAACTCCACTTTTCCTCTCATTAGCAATAATCCCCATTGATGTTAAAACAATGATTAATAGACCTAACATATTGTATTGACCAATACTCATCATTAAAATTTCAGCTGCAGAAGGTGTTGGAATTTCAATAACTGTCCCCTCTGGTAAACCACCTACTGAATCAAGAATTTGTGGCAAATAATACGTCGATAAAGGATCCATAACTCCAAGTAAAATAAATGTGATCGGAACCCAAATCCATTTGAAATTTCTAGTCATTTCCAACAATTCTTTTTGTAATAGAGTAAACCACTGACTCATTTTTGCACCACCTTCATAAACACATCTTCTAGACTCATTCTACTAATCTCAAATTTTATTAGTGGCCAATTGTTCCCTGATACTTCTTTTAAAATGGCCATTTTTGCTTGTTCAATATCTTCTACAAAAAACGTTGCTTTTCTGCCCTCTATTGAGTATGAACCCAGCCAATTTGTTCCTGAAAATACCTGAACAAACTCCTCTGTACGTTCTCGTAATACCAAGTCAATTTTTCCCTGCTGGTATTTTTCCTGTAAATCTTCCATCGTTCCTCTTTCAACTAGTCTGCCATTGTGAAGGAATAAGATTTCCTCACAAACTTCCTCGGCATCATTTAAAATATGAGTTGAAAAAAGAATCGTTGTTTCTTTCTTCAATTTTTCAAGGAGTTCTAATACTTCCCTTCGGCCAAATGGATCTAGGGCTGAAACCGGCTCATCAAGCATGACGAGCTTTGGACGGTGGATAATCGCTTGAGCGATTCCTAATCGTTGCTTCATACCACCTGAATATTTGCCAATCCTTCTATTTTTGGCTTCTGAGATTCCGACTAATTCCAAAAGTTCAATAGTACGTTCCTTTGCTTCCTTCTTTGTAAGCCCAGCAAGCACTCCTACATATTCTAGAAACTCTCTACCACTCATCCATTCATAGAAGACAGGATATTGAGGAAGATAGCCTATTAACTTTCGAATATCATCATTTTTGGACATTCCATCAAAAGTGATTGAACCTGACGTTGGCTTCATTAATCCAGCTAACATTCTAAGCGTTGTAGTTTTGCCTGCTCCATTTGGCCCCAGCAAAGCAAAACAACCTTTATCTTGAAGTTCAAAGTCTAGTGATTTGATCACTTCAAGGTTTTGAAAACTTTTCGTCAAACCCTCGACACGTATCACAGACATTAGTTATTTCTCCTTCCAAGAACGAAGTAAAGAATCGGTCCTAATAGACTAAAGAATAAAATTAATAGCGCCCACATCCATTTCGGACCATTCGTTGCTTCGATTCGAATTAAATCCACTAAAGCCACAACCATTACAATCAATTGAATGACAATGATCGGTAGAATAATTGCCCAGTTAATATTTAAAAGTTCTTCCATTATAAATCCCTCCACGTTATAACAATCATGATTTCGTATATATGACGGACGACGTTCGAAAATCGTTCAGAAAAATTTTGTTTTTTTTAAAAGAAATCAAGTTTATTAAAAACTTAATTTGAATTGCTTGAAGTTTTTGGAATTAAATACCAGTTGGGAGATGAATGGAATTTACCTATTAACTCATACTATTTTTTGTAAATGGACTAAGGAAAGAATGGAGGGCTGAATATGACTGTAGCTACTCAGATTAAACAAACCATTGCGGGCCTTAAAAGTGCTCAAGCTAGTTTTGAAACATTTGCTTTAGGAACTGAAAACCAAAGTGCAAAGCAGCTGTACCAACAAGCTGCTCAGCAAACACAATCGATTATTGACAGCATTGAACCAAGACTACAGGAAATCCAGCAAGAGGAACCCCAATACAGAGACTAGAAGGTTGGCTACTGCCAGCCTTTTAATAAATTTTTTTATTATAATCGTTTTTATCTACCATAAAATTATATTTAGGAAGATGTTTAATGACAGTCGCATCCAATATAAAACAAACTTTATCAACGATTAAGGGAATTGAAGCCCAGCTGTCTTCTCTTGCTCAAAATGCAAAGGAAGAATCTGCATCAATAACATTCCATGAGACGATGATGACGATTGGAGAAATAAAAAAAGACTTACAGATTCGATTAACGGAGGTTGAACAAGAGGAACCCGAGTATAAAGGGTCCTAAATCCTTTTTGAGGTGAGTGAAATGCCTGGGTGGGTTGATGTTGTCCTACGATCCTTTTTATTTATTATTGTTTTGTTTTTCCTAACAAAGATGTTGGGTAAAAAACAAATTGCACAATTAAGCTTCTTTGAATATGTTGCTGGAATTACAATTGGCACCATTGCTGGAGAAGTAGTTACTGGACTTGAAAGTAATATTCTTTACGGACTTATTGGTGTGTCTATATTTGCAGGCGTCACGGTATTAACAGATATTTTATCTCTAAAAAATAAGAGATTTCGTGAGTTTATTGAAGGAAAAAGCACGATTGTCATTAAGGATGGAAAGATATTAGAGGAAAACTTACAAAAAGAGCGGTACTCTGTTGAAGAACTCACTTCACTACTACGGCAAAAAAATATATTTAAAACAGCAGATGTAGAGTTTGCTCTTTTGGAGCCTCGAGGAGATATTAGTGTGTTTTTAAAGCGCGAGTCCCAACCGCTTACACCAAAAGATGTTCAACTAAATATGCCCAATGAAAAGGCACCGATCTCCGTTATCATGGACGGAAAGATTCTTAACGACGCTCTTAATGCAACTGGACAAACAAGCAAATGGTTAGATATGGAGTTGGACAAGCTTGGTGTTTCAATCGACAATGTTTATCTTGCACAAATAGATTCTTACGGTGAGTTAACCATTGACGTTTATGACGACATGCTCAAGGTTCCTTCTCCTCAGGAAAGGCCTCTCTTGATGGCTATGCTTAAGAAATGCCAAGCTGACCTTGAAGTTTTTGCGCTTTCTACTGAAAACCAAAGTGCTAAAAATATGTACAACAAGAATGCGGATAAGATGAATGATGTCATCAAGAAATTATCTCCATACTTAACTAATTAGAAAAGGTATTACTACAGGGGGATTAAGGAATTGTATAGGCAAGAAGACTATATTGAAAATGTTTTTGGCATAAATGTACGACCTAGAAAAAAAGAAACAAAAGTGGATAGAAACCTATTTGACCACCCAATTATTCATCGTCAAATTAACGGCAATCAAATATATGTAAGTCGGTTATGGAAATAGGGCCAGGCCCCTACTTTAGTAGGAGCCTGGCCCTATTTTTCTGAATTATTTAATTAAACGGAAGGTTAACGGGATACGATATTCTTTCCCTTCATATGCTTTTACCGCGGCAATAATGGTAAATATAAATCCTAAAATTCCTACTACCCAAATAAGCAAGAATCCTACTAAAACTAACATTAATACCACACTAATAACCGAATATATTGTGTAGGAGATTAGGAAGTTTAAATATTCGCGACCGTGATAGTCAATATAAGATGATTGATCTTTTTTTAGAATCCAAATAATGATTGGTCCAATAAAAGCAGTAAAGAAGCTTATTACATAAATCGCTGCAGCCAGCATTCGATCCTCGTTTGTTGGCATTTTTTGTTCCCCCTTTTAATAAATAAGATGGTTCCTCATTTTATACTATTATTTACGTTCCTTTTTGTAAAAGGTTTCAAACTGTCCTTAAATATTTGTATCGTATATTTAAGCTGTCTTCACTTATTAAAACACGACTTCTATGCTGCTTCGTGACATCTTTTCTCCCCAAAACAAAGAAAACAGCACTTTAATCGGTTTTAAAAACAGATCAAAGTTTTTTCAAGCAATAAAGTTTATAAAAAGAGCCTTTATTTATATAGAATATGTTCTTGTTTTCACCTCTCTGAATACATTTTTTATAGGACAACTTTAAGAGAGGGTGATCATGATGATGTCTAAAATAGAAGCTTTTATACTTGGGATTATTCAGGGACTTACCGAATTTATTCCGATTTCAAGTACTGGTCATCTTTACTTAGGAAGACATCTATTTGGTTTAGATGAAGCGGGGCTATTCCTTGACACTATGCTTCATGTAGGCACATTGTTGGCTGTACTCGTCATATATAAGGACGAGCTCATAAAAATAATTAAAAATCCTTTTGGAAAGCTCTCGATGTTAATGGTTATTGGGACTATTCCTGCGGTGATTGTCGGTCTTTTATTTAGTGATTTATTTGATTCCATATCTAAATCTGGTGTTACGATTGGATGGGAATTTCTATTTACTGGTCTCATCCTTTGGATGGCTGACGGGATTAAAAAGGGTGCCAAAAAAATGGATGATATCGGATATGGAGATGCACTTTTCATTGGAACCTTTCAAGCTGCTGCCATTTTTCCCGCCGTTTCTCGTTCAGGTTTGACGATTGCAGCAGGCTTGTTTAGAAAATTAGACCGTGAAACTGCTGCTTATTTTTCTTTCTTGCTTTCCATTCCAGCCATCGCTGGAGGCATTGTGCTACAGTTCGGTGAAATGGCGTCTGGTCATGTTGAAGCCATTTCATTCGGAAGTCTATTAATTGCAACCGTTTCATCTGCTATTTTCGGATATGTAGCTGTGGTCTGGATGATCAACTTTTTAAAGAAAAAATCATTAAAAGTGTTTGCCATTTATGTATGGGTATTAGGATTTACGATTCTTGCCCTTCAATTTGCCGGTATTTTTTAATCCGAGGAGGGAGTTACACTTGCATGATTTTATTATGTCTATCTTTGAGTTTATATCTGAACTAGGCTATTTTGGGATTGCACTAGGGTTAATGGTAGAGGTAATTCCAAGTGAAATCGTTTTAAGTTATGGAGGATTCCTTGTTTACAAGGAAAAAATAAGTTTTTTGGGCGCATTAATTAGCGGAGTAATTGGGGGGACACTGGCCCAATTATTTTTGTATTGGTTAGGAGCCTATGGTGGACGACCATTTCTAGATCGGTATGGGAAGTACATCCTTATCCATAAAAAACATCTGGATGCCTCTGAGAAATGGTTTGATAAGTATGGGACAGGTGTCATTTTTTCAGCCAGATTTATCCCTGTCATAAGGCATGCCATATCAATTCCTGCAGGGATAGCCAAAATGCCTTTATCTCAATTCACTTTATATACAGTAGGTGCCATGATCCCATGGACAATCCTATTTTTGTTATTAGGCATTGAATTAGGTGACCATTGGAGAAATATTGAAGAGTATGCAAAACCATTTTTGTACCCCATTATTATGATCAGTGTATCATGTATGCTTATCTATTTTCTTTTTGTGAAATTTAGATCCAATAAACAATCTTCGTAGTACCCACCCACTAAAGTGGGTTCTTTTTTTATCTATTAAAAACGCTGCTCCCTTCTTTAACAATTACTGATAAAATGTATTAAAAACAAAGTAAGGGAAAGATACATTTATGGAGAAAATCTTACTAAAAAATGCATTTGTTTATCCTATCACTTCAAGACCTATCCAAAACTGTGATGTTCTTATCAATCAGGGAAAAATAATAAACATAGGAGTAAATATCGTAACGGATTCCCATGTTAAAATCATTGATTGTCAAAACCAATACTTATTACCAGGATTGATTGATGTTCATACTCACTTAGGATTATATGATGAAGGAACGGGTTGGGCTGGCAATGATGCAAATGAAACAGTTGAACCAATCACCCCTCATATTAGGGCCATTGATGGTGTATATCCATTGGATCCTGCTTTTTCTGATGCAGTTAGATATGGGATCACGACAGCACACGTCATGCCAGGAAGTGCGAATGTGATAGGCGGGACCACCTCAGTCATTAAGACATTTGGTAAAAACATTAAGAAAATGATTGTTCAAGAGACTGCTGGTTTAAAAATCGCATTAGGTGAAAATCCTAAACGCATTCATAGCCAAGGGAACAAAGACTCGATTACAAGAATGGGTATTATGGGAATGCTTAGAGAAGCTTTTTACGAAGCAAAACATCATGACAACCCAGAAGCATTAAGAATTGCTCCTCTCGTTAAGGCTTTGAAAAGAGAAATTCCTGTTCGAATTCATGCCCACCGTGCAGATGATATCATTTCTGCGGTCCGTTTTGCTGAGGAATTTAACCTTGATTTTAGAATTGAGCATTGCACAGAAGGCCACTTAATTTCAGAAGAATTAAAGGATTTAAATATGAAGGTTAGTGTCGGCCCAACTTTAACTAGACGCTCAAAAGTAGAACTAAAGAACAAAAGCTGGATTACTTATCAAAACTTAACAGCTCATGGAGTTGAAGTATCAATCACAACCGACCACCCGTATACTCCTATTCAATACCTAAATCTATGTGCTGCCATTGCAGTTAGGGAAGGATTATCGGAACAAAGAGCTTTAGAGGGGATCACCATTTTACCCGCTAGGAACTTAAGAATTGATGACCGACTTGGAAGTATCGAGGTTGGAAAAGATGCTGATTTAGTGTTATGGAGCCATCATCCGTTTCATTTTCTTGCAAAGCCAAACTGGACCATGATTGATGGAAATTTTGTCTATAACCAAAGGTGAAATATGTAGAATATTGGCTGTAGAAATTTGACAAAAAACTTCATAAAAATTTAGAGTTTTACCTATTTCTTTTTTTTATTTTTTCTAGTATTATACGTTAAGTGAGTATAATTAAATGACCACATTCAAGTCTATTTTTGTAGACGTTAATGACAACTTTATAAGCCTATAAGAAGAAATAGGGAAGGCAAATGGTGCGCCACCAGTTAAGCTGGTTCTAGTGGGTTCGATTCCCACCCCGAAATTTTTTAGCAACACAAAAAATTTCGAGGGTGGACCGTAGTCTCTTTGAGATGGGATCGGACTGTCCTCATATTGGAGGGATTAAACATGCTCAAGAAACGTGATCTTCACGATAGCCATGCTTTGTACGAACTGATGACGCACCCTGATGTCTTCCCTTTCGTGCGCCAAAAAGCGTATTCATATGATGAATTTTTATTCTTAACAAAGCAGACCATCGAAGCAGAAGAGCGCGGTGAAATCATTTCACGCACAATTCTTGATGAATGGGGTACTCCAATTGGGACGATAAACTTATTTGATGTAGAGGGCAATGCCGGATTCCTTGGTACATGGCTTGGTAAGCCATTCCATGGAAAAGGGTATAATCAACTGGCGAAAGATCACTTTTTCGAGGAACTATTCTACGAACTAGGTATCGAAACAGTGTTTATGCGTATTAGAATGATTAACTTACGCTCTCAAAAGGCCGCTGAAAAACTTCCTTATGTAATTCATGCTAATGAAACTAGAAAATCTCTATTTGACGAAATTAATAAAGTGGAAACAATATACAATCTTTATGAAATTCCAAAAGATTTATACACTCTTCATGTATTACGTAATGGTAACCAACAACAACAATCGTCTCAATTGATGGAAGCTTAATGAGAAACCACTCATTCCTTATGGAAGAGTGGTTTTTTCTTTGCCATTGCCCAATAATTAACAGACTTTTCTTTCCTTTTATGTAGAAACTAATAGTGGACAACAACTAGAAAGGGGGAATCCATTTGTTTTATCACATAAAAGAATTACAGTATAATGCAAAACCAGAACGTCCAGACCCTGTCTATGCAAAAAAATTACAAGAAATATTAGGTGGGCAATTTGGCGAAATGAGTGTCATGATTCAATATCTCTTCCAAGGATGGAACTGCCGTGGAGAGCAAAAATATAGAGATATGCTATTGGATATAGGTACTGAGGAAATTGCCCATGTCGAGATGATTGCAACTATGATTGCTCAGCTTCTAGATGGGGCACCAGTAAAAGATCAAGAAGAAGCTGCTAAAGATCCTGTAATTGAAGCTGTATTGGGTGGTATGAATCCTCAACATGTAATTGTTTCAGGCTTAGGAGCTACACCTACTGATAGTGTAGGATACCCTTGGAATGCTCGTTACACGATTGCAAGTGGAAATCTTCTTGCAGATTTCCGAGCAAACTTAAATGCTGAATCCCAAGGCCGCTTACAAGTTGTTCGTCTGTATGAATCGACAACTGACCCTGGTGTTAGAGATATGCTTTCCTTCCTCATTGCTCGGGACACGATGCACCAAAATCAATGGATGGCAGCCATTGAAGAATTAGAACAAAATCAAAAAGCAATTGTTCCATCCACGTTCCCTCAGGAACTAGAAAAACAAGAAGTTTCCTACTCCTTCATGAACTTCTCAAAAGGTGAAGAAAGTGCAAAAGGGCGTTGGGCGAGTGGGCCAACTCTAGATGGACAGGCAAACTTTGAATATATCGCTAACCCAGAAGCAATGGGGCAGATTCCAAACTTAAATCCTTCTCCTGCTTACATTCATGGAAGTCCAATTCCTGGACAGATTCCTCCTGGAGTCCAAAACTCTAAATATGATCAGCAACCACCTTTAAGTCATTAAGTAAAAGGGCCACACTACAATCGAGTGTGGCCCTTTAGCTGATAGGATTTGTTCCCAATTCTTCATCGTTCTCATTGGCTGCCATTTGGGATAAGAAGTCATCCAATTCTTCATTCGTCAATGTCTCAAAGCGTCCATCTGCAAAGAATAGTTGAGTTTGATTAGGATTAATTCTGTTTAATTGAAAACTCATAAGAATCTCCTTTCTTCTTCCTCTTCATCGACTGAATCTCTACTTATAAACTTGTAACCTTCATTCACTCAGTATTTAACTTTATCATCTACATGTTAGGGGGATTTTATTCTTGCATTTCAAATTGTTCATAAAATTGAAAAATTTAATGAGCTATTTTTTCAGGAAAACCAACTCACTATAGTAGCTTACACATTTTTCAGGCAACCACTTCTTTGTAAATGGGTGTTCATCCATATAAGAATATAATTTGGCAGGATACTCAAACCCCTTATCTTCTACACCTGAATCTTTCTTTGGTTGTAAGACTATTTGCTTTTGAATTTTATATTTTTGCCATTTTAAAAAGGTTTGCACAATAGTTTCAAACCTATTCCTTTCAAATGTTTTGGTCTTCATATCTATTGCTGAAAAAGCAATACAGATATGATCCCTTTTAAACCTTCCAGTTTGTATTAATCTTTTTAGAGCTTCTATTTCTTGATAGGACATAACAGATAAAGATTTTGGAAATATAAATACATTTTGTCCTTCTGTATTTAATTCTTGTAATTCAGTTAGATTCGTCCATATCCATGATAGTGAGTTTACAGGTACTCCATTATGGTCGGTCCAAAGGTTTGGTTCTATCCCTGTATAAAAAAACGGACCCTTACCTTCCTCCTCAATGAGGGCATAAAAAGCATCGTAGTCTATTGCGCTACCATTCCTAAAGGACATAATACTTATTGGTTCTTTTATAAAAGCTGAATCTAACATGCGCTTTACTAATAAGGAATATTCATGCAAATAAGCAGGATAATGCTTTAGTAAAAATAATTTCTGTTCTAACAGAGGATCTTTATGGCAGTCTTCCATTCTTTTGTCTGTTATTTGTTTTTGTACTTCGCTCCAAATAGTGGTCAATTTATTTGCAATTAAAGCTCTCATCTCTCCAACTCCCCATTAACAGTAATGCAAATCATAATATTATATGACTGTGAGAGACAGCTATGTTAGCAGCCATTAAACAGGTGACCTGAGCTTAGACCACATTAAAAGTGCCCCGTGATATATATTCACGGGGCACCCCTTTTCTATTTTTTATTGGTGAGTTCCAAATAAAGATTTCGAACCACATACATTTTATAAAGTTCGATTCTCTTTCGTTCAGTTGGGTGTCTATTAACGCCTAAGTCTTTTAGTTTTTGAACATACCAACCCTTGGAACCTGGATAAGCCACTTACATTCTCCTCTCTATTTGTGTGTGTCTTACAAATATATGCACGAGATAAAGAATCATGACTCCACTTTTTATAACTCAAACCTCTTTAAAATTGGTATCCCAATCTGATTTAAAAGCTGAGATAGAAATTTCCACACCCACTGTTTATTTTGCGGCAAGTGTTTCGTGTAAACAGCAGAGAATTCGAAAGTATTAATTGCACCACGATTACGCTTAAATGACCCCGCCCCGGCACTCCTATGAAGAACCATATGTTTCTCCAATGATTGTTGAGTTAACATAACGGAACAAAGCTTATAAAGACCTTCCTCTTTGCCTAAAGCTGTATCGTACCCGAGAATGGGAGTTGTCATCGTTCCATCTCTATAAAAGAATCCCACTGCTCCATAGATTGTCCCATACTTTTTCAAGACCTTAAATTCCAATATACGATTCTTCCATGCATTGATAAAAAACTCAGTAGTGAATTGAGGATTTAAGTAGGAGTATTTTTCCAAATACAACAAATTGTACAGCTCTCTCACCCTTATTAAATCATCTAACGATAAATCTTCATGCTCGACCACCGTATATCCACTGTTTTGTAAAAACTGGATATCTTGCTTTATGTTTTTTCGGTGTCTTTTATTAAGAGTTCCGTATTCTTCAGGATTAAATATATAAATTGAGCGGCTTAGAATAAATTGAAACTGAAGATCCTTAAGATCCCCCATCATATCTTTATGAAAATAACCCGTCAATGACCGGAACAAAACAGCATGATTTGGAAACTTTTCTACAAGAAAATCAGCCATCGTCTTTAACGTTTCTTTATTAAGCTGATGATGAAGATTTGTACTTAAGAGCCAATTGTTAACGATAATAACTTGATCAAGTATACCTTTTCTTAACATGATACCGATGGTCTGAAGAGCTGCTTTTAAAACATTTTCTAAGAAAGGTGAATTTAATTCTCTAAGCTCCTCTATCGTGTAACGGATATACTGTGTATAGGGTGAAGCCACATAGGATTGGTTTTCATAGGGGATTGGGACTGTAATTGGAAAAATAAAATCATCCAATTCTAATAAATACAGTTCCACTCTTACATTTCCAAAATAGTAGGTGCTCCCCTCTTCAAACATTTTTTCAAAAAACGCCTTAATATAGAGACCATCTACTTTGCTAGCCCAATTTATATCATTTAAATCACTTCTTTGGTATAAGCGAATGTTACTCAATTACAAATGGTCTCCTCTCAATTCTTCTGAGTTTTACACCTTTTACTTGTTCAGCATATGAAACAAAGTGAATTTCTGGCTTTGACACACTAAAGGATTCACATAAATGATGAATGGATTCTTCCACTTGTTTCTGTTCGTTATATCCCTTTTCCCATTTAATTTGAATTTCTAACAGCTGAGGAGATGATTGAATGACCCGATATTCGCTTATATAGTCAGAGCTCTCCATCATGGCACGCCTAAAAAAGTCAGGGAAAATCGGTCTTAATTCCTCATCTTCCATTTTCCTCAAATAGAAAACATCATCGGTTCGCCCCTCTATTCTATCAATGGCTAAGAATGGAGAACCACACGGGCAACTTTCTTTTCTCTCAATTAAAATATCATTTAGGTGATAACGAATAATAGGTTGACTCGTTCTAGAAAAATCAGTAATGATGGGGGTAAATCTCCATTCATCCTCATCCACGTATTCTTTTTGAACTGCTATAATATCTTCATTCATATGAAGTGTCCCATGTTCACATGATGCCCCTAAAAATCCCTCGGTACATTGATAGACTTGATGAACCTTTTGATTAAAAGCCTTTGAAATAATATTTTTATCAATGTCTTCAAGTACTTCTGCAACAGATATCACCTTTATGGGATCTATCTCTAATTTCCCTGCTAGCTTAGTTTCTGCCAAAAACCTTAGCATAGAAGGTGGAGCTACTAAAATGGTCGGCTCATATTGATTTAATCGATCTACATGATTCCCAAAATCATCCATTAAATCGAAAAAGGAAAACTGAATTTTTTTAGATTTTGTTGTTGTATACAGGTTACTGTTCGCTCTTAGAAAAAAGGCAATCCGATGATTGGTTAATAGACCACCTGGTAGAAGCTTCGCTAACACAACTCCTGCCCATCGAAACCGTTCTCTTGGGGAAACAATAAATAATCCTCGGTTCCCAGAAGTTCCTGAAGATAAACCAATCGTTATTCCATTTATCGTCGGAGAAAACTCTCTATCTTTTTCTGCCCTGAATGCAATTTGAAATGCCTCATCCTTTTGAATGCCTACCGTATTTAGTTCGTCAAAATACTGCATCATCATTTCTTTATTTATTGTCGGTAGGGTGGTCCAGTTTTTTATAGAAAAAGATGAAAAATATTTCTTGTAGAAGTCTGAATGAGACAAGACAAACTTCAAGTGTCTTTGTATTTTCTTTTGTTGAAATTTATCAAGCCGTTCTCTCGTATGAAACCTACGAAAGTATTTTTGAGTTATATATTCTTTTAGTACGGTAGGGATGCTCATAATTCTTCCTCCCAAATTTCAGTACAATGAGTAGGAATGATACGGATTTCAGGATTTAGACGATGTAACCTATATAATTTATCTAAGTTGTCCTGGTAACTTTTTATGTCTGGCATGATAATATTTGCTAATCGATGTGGATATATTTTCTCTCGATAAGCTTTACTCTGCCAACATGCATCTGCACAAAGAAGTACGTCTCCCCGCTTCTCATCATGTAGAAACAACCCAAGTTGACCGGTAGCATGTCCTGTTAAATCAATACAAATTAAGCTACCGTCACCGAATAGATCCCATCCTTCTTGGAAGGGTGCAAATTTTTCGTTCAACTTCACCATTTGTTGATCATCAATAAAGACTGCTCTTTCTTCAAAGTCAGATGGGATTAAATCAGGTAAATACCCATTTCTGACCGCTTGAAACCTTTTTTTATCTTTTACATATTCATAGCCTTTTCTTGAACAGATGATTCTAGAATTAGGAAAATCTTTTAGCCCTCCAACATGATCACCGTGAAAGTGCGATATAAAAACTGAAGCTATTTCATCTGGGTGAATCTGTATGGATAATAACTGCTCTTTAATACTTTCACTAGGATTAAAAAATACAGGTGTTACTTTTGGGTAAATGGAGTAAGGAAATTTCTCACAAGCTTTGAAAAAGTGACTTGCATAGCCAGTATCAAAGAGAATATATCCTTTTTGCGGATGGGAAATTAAACCTACTAACGCAGGGAATTTCACCTTGCGAAAAGAACCGTCCTTAACCGCAATTTTTTCTGGGTGTACACAATAACCTGTCTTAAAAAGCGAAAGTTTAACCTTCCCCAAAGCTAATCCCTCCTATTCTGACTCAGGTTCCACCACTCAACAAATCGATCCATTCCTTCATTAATCGAAATAGCTGGTTTATAACCAAGATCGGTCTTTGCTGCATCAATGTTTAGTGTTTGATTTTTAGCCAATACGCTGACAGAGTATTTCGTAAGTACTGGTTCTTTTCCAAATAAAATCGTCTTTGAAAGCCACTCCATGGCCGTAGCAATTCCCATCGCTTTACGATAGGAAATTTCCTTTTTCTGAAGTGGCTGTTCTAGCTTATGAAATAAAGTTTCCAAAACATCTTTGAATAGAATTCTTTCACCATTCGTAATATTATACTTTTTTCCTAGTGTCCCCTCATGAGAAGTCATACATAGTAGAAGGGCATCTACGACATTTTCAATATAGGTAATGTCCATCATGACCCTTCCACCATTAATGAAGGGCACAAACCTTTTTTCATTCGCTAAAATTAATCTTGGTATGATCGTTGTATCTTCTGGACCAAAAAGAGCTCTCGGTCTGATTGTGATAACCGGTAACCCCTCTTGAAATGATTGGTCTACTTCTCTCTCCGCTAAGTATTTCGTTTCGGCATAGGAATTGACGAATCGACTTGGCAAAGGATCCGATTCTTTAACATCTAGACGATCATCAAAGTGAAAGTAAATGCTTGGAGTAGAAACATAAATCAACCTCTTCACTCCAGCTTTTTTGCAACCTGAGATTATATTTTTGGTTCCGGTAACATTCGTACGGTAAAAGTCCTCATACTTTCCCCAAGGTGAGGATAGGGCTCCGCAGTGAAAGACGTATTCTTGATTCGCACACGCCTTTTCGATGAATGGTTGATCAGATAAATCACCTTGTGAAAAGAATATCCCTTCATTCGTTAATTGCTGACCGACTACTACGTTCCTTCCTATAATGGTGACACGATGCCCAGCTTTTATTAACCTTCGGGCAAGGGCTTTCCCTAAAAAGCCTGTTCCCCCTGTTACAAGTATGTTCATTCGTCCTCACCATTCCATTCAATATCGTGTGTTGATGCCTCGAGTGGGGTTACATTTAATTTTCTACTGAGCCTTAAGATTGAAAAGTATGAGCGAAATTGATAGAGGAAAGGCATACTATCTTTTTTCGACCACACGACATCCTTCGAATGAAAGAAGTCTTTTAACCACTGCCGCTTATTCTTTTTTTGCCAACCATAAATAAGCATGGCTAAACCAATCATTTCCCTCTTTTGGCTGTCTGGATTTTCTTCCTTCGCTTCTACAATCGCCGATGGGAGGGACTTACCATTAAAAAGGTGAACTCCACTTGTTGCTCTTGGGTTACACTCAATTGGATAGATTTGTCCATCCTCTTTTTCAATAAAATCAAAGGAAAACTGTCCCTCCGCATTCGAATCTTCAAAGTAGTTTGTCACCCAATTTCTGATTCCTTCATGATCAACCGATTTAAATAAGATAGATGCCCCGTTCCCAGCCGTATAATTGGCATCATACACTACATGTGCTTTAATAGAGCCTTGATGTATGACCGAATAACTACATAGAAATCTTCCCGTGATTCTTTCCTGTACGACATAGGGTACTTTCGATGAAACAGGTACTTCCTTCACGTGTTGTGAATCAGAATAGATGACCTTTGATGCAAAGCGAGAGTAAACCGGCTTCATGACGGCTGCGCCGACAAGCTGAAGTGCCTGAGTTAATTCTTCTTTATTCTTGACTAAGTACGTTGTAGGTACTTGTAATCCCTTATCAGAAGCACTTTTAATAAAAGTATATTTATTATGTAGAGAAAGCAAAAAAGGGAGCTCAGAGCAGAACACATGACACAAGTTCGATAGCTCCTCTTTTCCCTTTGCAATATATAGGACTTCCTCACAGGTTGGAATGAGTAGGTTAATTTTTTGCTTAAGAATAATCCCCTTTAAATCTGCTAAAAATCGATCATAATTCTCTACTGGGCTTGTTATAGTAAAAAAGCCTTTTATACAATTACTAGCTTTGCAAAGCGATTGCGGAAAACTGTCTGCAACATAGATATGGTAGCCAGCAGCTGAGAAATAACGTGCCAAGTCAAGGGTGACAGGAGCCCTACCTCCAGTAAGAAGAACGGTCTTAATGGTTTTGCCTGTAAGCCCCGTTTCATTAGTACTCAAAAATCATTCCTCCAATAGATAAGCCCGCGGAAGTTCCTATAAGCATAACACGATCTCCACGCTGGATTTTACCTGATTCAATCGTTTCATGTAAGGCAATTGGAATCGAAGACGCAATCGTATTTCCATATTCCTTAATGTTGTTGATAAAAGCATGATCCGGAATATTAAGCTTTTTCTGTAGTATTCTCATTGCCATTCCACTCGCTTGATGTGGGACAACAGCTTTTAAATCGTTCATACCTATACTTGTATTTTCAAGTAGTTTATCCATAAACGAAGGAAGAAGCTTTGATGAAAGACGGAAAATTAACCGGCCATTCATTGAAAACAAAAACCGATCTTCAGTCTCTTCATTATGCTCTCTTGGATGAAACTTTGTACCTCCTCCTGAAATTTCAGAGTAAAATGCACCCGCACTATATGTTTCCATATGAGAAGTTATCACTTTAGAACTCTCATTTTCTGGTGTTCTTTGAACGACTACAGCTGCTGCACCATCCCCGAATAGAATACTACTCTCTTTATGTTTATAGTTTAATCCGACCGAAGAAATCTCAGAGGTGACAACTAGTACTGTCTGGAAACGACCAGCATCAATTAGATAGGACACTAAATCCAGGGCTTTTACAAAGCTTAAGCATGTCGTATTCACATCAAAACAAGGAATACCGGACATTTCAAGACCGAGCTGGTTTTGAATCAAAGCAGCATTACAAGGAATTGGCTGCTCCATTGTCCCACTTCCTGAGACGATACAATCAATATCCTTGAGCGAAATCCCAGCTTTCTTTACAGCATCTTTTGCGGCTTGTGCTCCCATATAAGAAGCAGTCTCATCGGTGACATAATACCTGGTTTCAACCCCTGATTTATCAAAGGTCCAACCAGAAGGAAGCGATAGTTTTTGATCAAGCTCATAAGATTTTACCACTCTTGATGGTGTGTACATACCAGTACCTATTATTTTCATGTTGCGGTGCATACGTATTCTCCTCATCCGTTATATCAATCTAATTGAATAGTAATCTATATTCTTTCGTAATAGTTATAAGCCACTTGATTTACTGGAACTGGGCTTTAAGCTTAATTCATCTCCAATTCTACTTATGTTCATTATTGTATGTGAATTGTGCTTTTGAGACTATGTTTTTTTTACTATATTAGGAAGTTTTATCTCCTTCCCATTATTCTAAATAACTTTTTCAAACAAACAGTTAATAATTTTGCATAAACAAAAATAAGATGATATATGTCCAAGCTATTCAAAGAAAGGGGTTGATAAAAATATTTTTGTTAGAGGAAGCAGTTTGGTATGACCTTGGTATATCCATAGGGATTCTACTAGCTTTTTTAATATTAAGAAAAGCGATTACAACCTCCTTATTCAAGATCATTCTAACGTTTACAACGAATAAAAAAATTAATGTAGCATCCACTATACTAACCGCATTTGAAAAACCTGTTAGATGGCTATTTGTAATATTAGGACTACAACTAACACTTTTGTATTTTCCTTTTGAAATCATGTCTTCAGAATTAGAGAGAAACGTATTTAGAACCATGTTTATTGTGATTATCGGATGGGGCCTTCTTAACCTTAGCTCTGTAACAACCCTCCTTTTTCCTAAACTGATGAAGAAACTAGATATCAACATTGATAAGATCGTCGTTCCATTTGTAACGAAAATTTTAAAAACAATTATCGTTCTTTTAGCATCTAGTATGATAGCAGAGGAATGGAGTTTTAACGTTAACGGCTTTATCGCAGGTCTTGGACTAGGCGGCTTGGCTTTTGCACTTGCTGCAAAAGAAACAGTGAGTAATTTATTCGGAGGAGTTGTCATCGTTACTGAAAAACCATTCACGATTGGAGATTGGGTAAAGACACCAAGCGTTGAAGGTATAATCGAGGACATTACTTTTAGAAGCACAAAGGTAAGGACTTTTGATCAGGCACTTGTAACGGTTCCTAATTCTACCCTTGCAAATGAACCCATTATTAATTGGTCTAAAATGGGAAAGAGGCAAATATCGTTTCATTTAGGCGTCACGTACTCTACTCCTAAACGTAAACTCGAGAGATTGGTCAAAGAAATAGAAAGCATGCTAAAGAATCATCATAGTGTTCATAACGATACAATTATTGTTAATTTCGATCGCTTTAACGATTCTAGCTTAGACATCTTTCTTTATTTTTTCACCACTTTAACCGGCTATAATGATTATTTAAAAATACGAGAAGACATTAATTTTCGGATCTTAACGATTTTAGAAAATGAAGGTGTTGAAATCGCATTTCCTACTCGAACACTTCTATTGCAACCAGATCAAGTCGAGTTATCACAAGAAAAAGAACCTTTTAAAGTAGCATCCAATTCGTAAAGCCTAATATTTAGGCTTTCAGATTGTCGACAAAAGGCATTTAATGATGCCTTTTGTCTTTTTTTAATTTAATTTGCAACGAAAATGATTGATTTCCGCTCCAGGCGCTTGCTTTCCGGGGGGCAGGCGGTGAGCCTCCTCATCGCTTTCGCTCTTGCGGGGTCTCACCTGTCCCGCTACTCCCCCAGGAGTCAAGCGCCTTCCGCTTCAATCAATCTAAGTTTAACGTCCTAATCAACTTTCCATGTCTAAGTTGCTAGTTTTTTTAAGTTCATGGTTACAAGCGTAAGCAGCGCCTACATGAACAATTTCTTTAGACCTTGTAAGGTTCTCCATAGCATTCCGAACCCCAAAATAATGTCATATTTGTTTCGATTGTCTGGCCCATAGAAAGAATACGTATTGTTTGAATATCATTTTAAACATTATATCTGGATTAATGGACGACAGAGATCAGAATATAGGTTTTCACCCCTGGGAAAAATGAACGACAAAATCAATGGTTGATTCTATCTTACTTACAAAATGATAATCAGGAACTAGCTGGTCAATTTTGTTCGCGTACTTTTGGTTATTTTTTGTCATCATAGTATGTCACCCCTAAATAATAACAGATTACTAGTTGGTTGGAGCGAAGGGCGACGACTCCTGCGGGAATAGTGCGAAACTTAAGACCCCGCAGGGAGCAGAGCGACTGAGGAGGCTCAAGTCGCACCCCGCGGAAAGCGTTCGCCCGTAGCGTAAATCAACGGTTACCAAGAGATAATTTTATTATCATAGAAAAAAGACTGTAGACAAGCTCGAAATTTTCGAGTTTGTCTACAGTCTGAAAGCCTAATATTTAGGCTTTTTTTATTTGTACGTCTCTAAACCCTTATCCAATCGTTTCCTGAAAAAATTAATGACATTAAGTCAGTATTCCCATTGAAGAATGTGTTATAATTCTTTTCGTTATCCGAAATGAAGAAAATGAGGTTATTAGATGATACAAACTTTTCAAAGAAGGGATAAGATTAAACAGCTTTTATATATTTTACTCCCTATACTTGTGACACAACTAGGAATGTTTTCAATGAACTTTTTCGACACTACGATGTCAGGACAGTTCAGTCCGATTGATTTAGCTGGGGTGGCAATTGGCTCATCTCTATGGGTTCCAATATTCACGGGTCTTAGCGGGATATTACTTGCAATTACCCCAATTATTGCTCAACTGGTAGGTGGAAAGAAAGAAAATGAAGTTTCTTATAATGTGGTTCAAGGTACCTACTTATCTCTAATAATGGCTATTCTCATTGTTATTATAGGTGGACTATTCTTAAATCCTGTCCTAAATGGAATGCAGCTCGAGGAAGATGTCCAGAGAATCGCTCATGATTATCTTGTCGCCCTGAGTTTAGGAATCATTCCACTGTTTGTATATAATGTTTTACGATCTTTTATTGATGCATTAGGGAAAACGCGAGTTTCAATGTTCATTACACTTACAGCCCTTCCGATTAACGTATTATTCAATTATCTCCTTATCTTTGGAAAATTTGGATTTCCAAAGTTAGGGGGAGTTGGTGCTGGTTATGCTTCTGCTACTACATACTGGTTGATTTGTGGGATCTCCGTATATATCGTCATGAAGCATTTACCGTTCTCAAACTTTAAAATTTACAGAGTGCTATTTCCAGTCTCTATTAAAAAATGGAAAGAGATTTTACTTATTGGTGTACCAATTGGGTTAGCCATCTTCTTTGAGACTAGTATATTTGCAGCTGTTACCCTATTGATGAGTAATTTTGATACAGCAACGATCGCCTCCCATCAGGCGGCACTTAATTTTGCCTCATTCTTATATATGATTCCATTAAGCATATCAATGGCTCTTACCATCGTTGTAGGCTTTGAGGTTGGTGCAAAACGGTACAAGGATGCGAAGGAATATAGTTGGATTGGGGTTACAATGGCCGTATTCCTAGCCTTTGCATGTGGTGTTATCTTACTGTTTTTCCGGAAAGAGATTGCCGGAATTTACACAACTGATCAACAAGTTCTTGAATTAACGGCTCATTTCTTACTGTACGCACTATTTTTCCAACTTTCAGATGCTATTGCAGCACCCATTCAGGGAGCCTTACGTGGGTATAAGGATGTTAATGCGACCTTCATTATGTCTCTTGTCTCCTACTGGGTGATTGGACTTCCACTTGGATATTACCTAGCCAACTTTACTGAATGGGGAGCATTCGGATATTGGATTGGGTTGATTTCTGGTCTAGCAGCAGGTGCTATTTGCTTGAGCGGTAGGCTTATTTATATTCAGAAAAAGAAGTATCGCTTTACTGGGGAGAATGAATCTTTTTAATATGATACAAAACGGTAGACTAGGCCAGTCTACCGTTTTTCTATCTTAATATAGCTACTTGCCGGTAGATACCAGGAAGGAATGGACGATTGCAGTTGTTGATGGTCCTCTAGGATTTGGTCTACCCTAACTTCCATGTCATCTACTAAATGAGGGGTAACTTTATACGACCATACCATTGCAGACGTGACGATCATTGCAGCATAAAGAGTGTATAAATGCCAAAACTCCTCTCCAGGATCCCCATCAAAATAACCATGTATCTGCCCATTTGAGAAGGGGATGGAAATATTTCTAGTAAAAAGAGCTATTTTGTGAAAATCATGAATAGGATCTGCCCACTCAAATCGATTGAAGTCAATGACACCGGCAAAAGTGTTGTTGTGTATGATTAGATTAGCAGGATGAAAATCATCATGTGTAAGAGCACTAGGTCTACCTTCTAATCTAAAAAGATGATCCTGAATATATTTCACAACAAATTGATACTTATCATAATATTTTTTTATATCATACAAAGCTGCTTCATATCTCTCATTCTTTCTAGTCTTGAATATTTGCCAAGACTCTGTAGGGGGATTTGGTTTAACACTATGTATTCCCCGTAAAACTTTTCCTGCCTGCAATCCACAGTGATATTGTATATCTTCACTTAACGAGGGGAGAATTTCTTCTCCATCTATTCCTTCAACATACGTTAGAAGGACTGCTACTTTTTTCTCCTTTTCCATGAATGCAACATCTACCGGCCTAGTCATTGGGATACCTGTAGTGCTTACCAATTTTAGAATTTCATAGTGTTCCAATACACCCTGTTTCTTTTCTAAATCATCTATTCTTAATAAAAACTTTACACCTTCGTGATTGGAGATGATATATTTGTCTTCTCCTGAAAATCCCTTTTCTATTTTCTCCTCCATTTTCAATGGTCCGAGTGAGTGAAAATAAGCATTAATCACTTCGTTTGTAAGCATAGGAGACCTCCCTAAAACATTATGTTAGAGAAATTCTATGTATAATATAAAAGTCCTCTATTTTTAATTTTTCTTGACAAAAAGTACCCGCTCCCAATCTTTAGAGATTGTAGCGGGTATGATTAGTAGTATTTAAATTCTATTGAAGTAGCTTCATGGGCAACAGGGTAGCTAATTCTAGGGTCTTACTCCATTATTTCTATCCTTTCAGCAGTAGCTTTCATAGGCATTGATTCCATCATGTTGCCATTGGTTTTCACTAAAACTTTTGTCCCTTTTGCAAGCTTCCTTTTATCATTATGACGTACAGAAATGAGGTTTAGTTGGTAAGTTTCCATCCATTCCTGATGACTGTAATCTTTTAATAATTCATAATCAAACTTATTAAGATTTTCTGCAATTAGTATTTCCTCTTCACTTACATCCACTATATAGCCTTGTATATATACGTCCTGAACGCTCCCTGGTTCTAATTCGGAAGCTTTTATCATGTACTCAGCCATATCCGTTAATTTATTTCCTTTATCACTTGTTTCACATGCAGACCATTTAAATTCTTTGCTCCCGCCATTTATTTTTACCAAGAGATGATATTTCATATAATCCTCTGCATCACAGTCAGTTTTTAGAGGAGCTTCTTCGTCAAGGTAATTTGCTAGTACCAATCTTTTAAAAATCTTTTGTTTTACTTTATGGGGCAAATCAAAATCTGATACATGGAGCGTTTCTTTTACATTTAATATCTTTGTCATTTCCTTCTCAATGGTATTAATATCATTTTCTAAATCTATTCCGTATTTTAATTGTACTTCAAATAAATCTTGTCTCGACAAATCATACTCTACGTAGAGAATTCGATCCATCTTAAAATTGGATTTATCACAATCTGTCACAATATAAGATAGTGAAACAGGTGTTTCTTCTTTTATAAAGTTTTGGCAGGTAAATGTTTGAATCCCACCACTTCCATACGAATCCTTCGTGTAATCATGTTTAACAGTATAAACATCTTCCTCATACGAGAGGTCTGTATAGATAGGATCACCTTCAGTCGTATAATGAGTAATTTTAATATGTGACTTTTCTTTATTTTCAGTACTATCTAGAAAGCCCTCCATATTCTCAAGACCTTCCACACTCCCATGAATATTTACCACATCACCCGTTACATGGGTATTTCCCACCTTTGTCTCACCTTGACATGCTGCTAAAAGCAGACACATTAAACTAGCTAAAATAAAGATTAAATGCTTTCGCATTTTCTCCCCCTCCTAAACACCCTTTATATAATGTGACGGAAAAAATACAAAAAAGTTCCAGAATATGACCTGGAACTTACAGACTGTAGAATTAGTGAACCTCCGACACTACTGTTGAAGTATTCCATATAGAGGAAGCAAATTGCATTTTTAGACTAAAAACTCCTTTACACGTTTATTCACATATTCAGGAGTTTCCATATTCATTAAATGACCAGCACCTTCTACCATTTCTACAGTAATATTAGTTGATGTTTTGACGCGGGTATATGCTTCCATAGGGTTATACATCACTTCTTCTTCACCAAGTAATAGAAGTATGGGGGTCTTTAATTTTTGTAATTCGTTATCAGTAAATACATAAGGGAAACCATTCTCTTTTGGAGTTGCTTTCTTGTTTGTATCGGTCCACATCATCGCCGACACCATCTGTTCTAAAATAAGCGAATGGACAGTATAACGATTTCCAAAAATCCATTGGAAGAATTTTTCAACACCCTCTCTATTATTTACCATCCCAAAAGCATAGTTAAAGAAAATAGGATCAAATGGAATAAATGTTGCTGCAGGACTCATTAACACTACTTTCTTCACTCTTTCAGGAAAATACATAAGAAAGTTAACGGTATTTAATGCTCCATATGATAATCCTACTATATCTGCCTTCTCAATATTAAGCTTATTAAATACTTCCTCAAGCCATATCGCGTAACTTGCACGCTCTGAAATATCTACAATAGAATTACTCTTATTTTTATCTCCCATTAAATCAATACAAATGACCCTAAAGTTTTTACTCCAATCTACTATATTTGGGTACCACATTGTTGAGCTCATGCTAGCCCCATGAAGTAACACTAGTGGTGGCATTGCTTCATCACCACTCTCGATAATATGTGTATCTCCAAAATTAGTTTTAACAAAATATGATTTGTACGGAACTGGCCAAAGTGTTAAGCTCTTTTCATATGCGTTCATATAGTTTATGCTTTGTTCTGAAATGTTTGGTGTGTTCATAGTTAAACAATCCCCTTTATTTAGTATATTCCGAAAGAAATATTAATCCTCAGAACCAATTTAACTTGTTAACTTTACTATTTTTATACCTCAGGTTTTCCTATCTATTATCATTATACTTTCAGGCAGAGCTACAAAAAGGATATATATATTGAGGTTTTGTCCCTTTTATAACAATAGCCACTAAAAAAGCAACAGAAATATTTCTGCTACTTTTTATCTACTTTATTCGATTTCAATATATTTAAGATACCTATCTGCTGACTTTATTACTGAGCCTTTTCCATCTTCTAAAATACTTTTACCAAATGCATCATATAACCTATTAAACTCATATTTAATTATCATACCCCTAATATTTTTTATAACATTAGGCGATAGCGGAATTCGATTTGGATAACTATACATGAAGCTAACCCATCCAGAATCTGGAACCATAAGTATCGTATCTCCTACTAATAAAACACCCTCTGGATTTGTATCTGATTTCCACAATAAAACAGAACTTCCCTTAAAATGCCCACCAAGATTAATAAGTTCAATACTTGAGTTTATGCGTAAACTTTTCTCTTTCCAGAAAACATAGTGATCACTTTTTCTAGTCGTCCATTCTTGATCTGATTCGTGAATGTAAATAGGACAGTTAAAGATTTCGGCCCATTCACAAATCGCACTATAATAATGTGGATGAGAGATGGCTATTGCTTTAAGTCCACCCATGTCTTGAATTCTCTGTACCGTATCTTCATCTATATAAGTAATACAATCCCATAGGACATTTCCCTCAGGTGTCTTCATTAAGTATGCTGTTTGACCGATACCAACTTGTGGCTTCGTTTTAATAGCAATTAAATTAGGTTCAACCTCAACAAATTCATTTGTATAACCATCTTGTTTTAAGTTATGGAGTGTCGTCCACTTCTGTCCTGTTGAAGGGACATACTGTCTATCATCCATACATATTTTACATTCTAACGGGTTATCTTCAGTTGCATCATATTGGACACCACAAGTCGAGCAAATATAGTTATTCATAGGTTATATCCTCCCAAAAATTTTGATTATAGTCATCATTCGTATCTATTCATATTTTTAATAAACCTTATAGGTCCTCCCGGTTTGTCCACCCTCTACACTCTTTCTGTAAGCCTGTGCAACTCTATCAGCTGCAACTGGTTCAAATCCCGGGAAGAATGGTCCGTATTTTTCAATTGATTCTTTTAACACATTCGGACTCACCTCATTTATTCGAATTCCACGTGGCATTTCTTGAGCAGAAGATTGAACAAATGCTCTAACTGCACCACTTGCCATTGCAGCTGACACTCCACCAATAATCGGATCATCAACGATTACTCCAGTGGTTAATGTAAAACTTCCAAAATCATTTACATGATTAAGACCTAGTAGTACCAAGTTTACTTGTCCTTTTAATTTACTATCTATTGAAATCTCATTTTTCTCAGGAGTTAGTTCTGCTAATGACCCAAAATGGGTAGCTCCCGCAACACTAATGACTGCATCGACTCTTCCAACATTTTGATACATAGCTTTAATGCTATTAGGAGAAGTGATATCAACATAGTAGTCAGTATCATTTCTCCCTGCCGAGATTAAATCATGTTGAGCTAATTCGAGCGTTTCGCTTACAGCCTTTCCTATCGTTCCTGTTGCACCAATAATAAGTATTTTCATGTTCACTTACTCCTCCAGTCCATTCTATAGTTAGGCTATTTTGCTAACTTTTAATGTTATTGAGTTCTCTCGAATACTCCCGCAAATCCCTACGATCTTCATCATTCTCAATCCTACTTTCCTTAGAACCATACGTTTTATAGTATTAATATACTTTTCAAGAAACCTCATAAAAAGGGTATACTGTTTTAAATATTGTCCTCTTTTAGAACTACACGGGTTAACTATATAACTACTAAATCCTCTCTTAACTGGTCTTGAATAAACTGCAATTGCTTTGCCACAATGAATCTACGAGATTTAATATTTTGATGCAATGTTCCTGTGCCAACTAAAGTTATAATAGTGGAATTAATAATCAGTTCGGTCGATTGTTCTGGAGAAAACTCGCCTTCTTCGATTCCTTTTTCTATCAGTTCAAATAAATATTGATACATATTCTCATAATCATTAGAAGTTAACTGGTTTAGTTTTGTTTTCCCAAACTCGATATGATTCTGGATAAATTCTATAATCTTATTCCAATTGGGATATTGACCAAAAACTACTTCCATTTTATATACCTCCCCTTTCTATCAATTATTAAAAGATTGTTAAACCTGAACAACTAACTGCACCATAATTCCAAAGTACGATTATTATGCTCTCCTTCTAAGTAGATAAATAAGATATTTATATTATGTTCTCCGTTTAGGGTTAAAAAAAGGGAACACTTTTTATTAGATTGACCCCTTTTCAAGATCAATATCACACCACATTAATAAAGAGTCCTCACTATTATTTTTTTCTAATTTGGTAAAAATAACTATTATAGAATATAATATTCTATTATTCTCCATTTTTTAGAACGATTATTTTTTATTCCTTTTAAATAGAAGGTGATGGGCTTGAAACAACTAATGTATTTTCAAATGAGGGCTTATTTTTATTCAAGAGAAATCAATTATTCTATAGACTTTAAACTTACGGAACTTGAGAAAGTATGGTACTGCTCATTAAAAAACGTAAAAAGAAAGTTAAAACAGTTTGTAAATGAAGGTAAGCTCTCTTATCTACCAGGGGTTGGGCGTGGAAATCCTTCTCTTATAACATTTAAGAAGGGCTTAAAAGAAGAAATTGAACTAGAAGTAACAGAGTTAATCAAAAGAGATCAGCTCGAAGACGTTATACAATTACTTCAATTACCTATCCCTAAGGTTTGGATTGCCGATATTTCGAAAGAAGTACAACTTTTATTCGGGATTAAAACCGCCAAGGGTTCATACGATATTTTACGTACGATCATTTCTAGACCTATTACAACGATAGATCCACTATATACATCCATGAAGTTTGAGACTTTTCTCATTCATCAATTAGGGGATACTCTTGTCGTATACGATGAAAAGGAAGATATAATTCGCCCCCACTTAGCACATGATTGGGATGTTGACACTGAGTATAAAGATTGGATATTTTACTTACGAAAAGGTGTAAGATTTCACAATCAAAGTGTTTTAACAAGTGAGGATGTAAAATATACATTTGAACGATTTCTTCATAACGAAACTGCCTTTGATTGGCTAACCGAGGATATCATTGAAATTAATTGCATATCTCCGTATATGATCCAATTTAAACTAAGGAACTCAAATCCCTTTTTTCTAAGATTTTTAGGAGCTCATAACTTATCGATCTTAGCTAAAAATGAGCCAGTCAGTGAACAAAATTGGATTGGTACTGGGCCTTTTAAAATTAAAAACTATACTGAAAAGAAACTGGAATTGAGCGCTTTTGATGAATATTTTCTAACACGTCCCCTCATAGATGGAGTTGAATTTAATATTGTTGACCATGAGACAGCTAAGTATATTACTTCCTATGATGTCGACCATAACGCAGCTTCTCAAGACCCTATTAATAAAACCGTTATTGAGGTAGGGTTCCGATTTCTAGCATTTAACTTTAAAAAAGATACGATTGTTCATAATCCTTACTTTAGAGAAGCTATTTTTCACTTAGCAGACGTTAAAAGAATGATTAGTGATTTGGGGAGAGATAATTTGAAGGAATCTTCAAGTTATTTTCATTGGAAAGCTTCTCCTCAAAACAAAGATAAAGCTCATATCAAATACCTATTAGATAAAGCTAATTATCAAGGGGAAGAATTAACTATTTTTACCGGAGCGTATCCCCATTATATTGAAGAGGCAGAATGGCTTATCAGGGAAGCAAACCTATATGGAATCCATTTTAAATTAGATACGTATCCCTTAGAAGAGTTCTATGATTCGAGGATTGAAGAAGCTGATTTAATATTCAAGGGAGAGGTCTCCTCAACAGACTATCACCTTTCATTTATGGGAGCATTTTTAAATAAGTGCCTTACATTTAATCGTTTCCTTGGGGAAGACCATCTCAGAAACTTAAAAATTCACTTCGAACAAATGAAGCAGGAGCGAGATAAAAACAAAAGAGATGAAATAATTGAAAATGTGGAAAGTTACATTAAAAGGGAAAACCTTATTATTTATATCTACCATCCAATTAAAAAGAAAACTTTTGACCCCACTCTTAAACATATAAAGTTTGAGTCTTTTGGACATTTGGATTTTAGAGAGTTATGGATTAAGCCAAATATTGTATAGCATGCTATAAGTAAAATTCAAATGACAAGGGCAAACCTTTTAAATAAGATTTGCCCTTTTTATAATAAATCTTTATGTTTTATTAAGTTTGTTTAAGCGAACGAACATTCACAAGGTTCAACTTTATCCCGCATTCTGTTTAATATCTAGCAATTCTCTTTTAGCCATGATAATCTTTACAAATTCATTTACAATCTTAGAATCCCATTGGGTGCCTCTACCCTCAGTTAGAATCTCTAAAGCTTTCTCAACGGACATCCCTTTTCGATATGGACGATCTGAAGTCATCGCATCAAACCCATCAGCTACGGCAATAATTCTTCCCACTAGAGGAATTTCTTCGCCCATTAATCCATCAGGATACCCTTTGCCATCCATTCGTTCATGATGTGTCCGAATACCTGGTAACAAACCTATAACCTGATTCGCAGGCTGAACTTGTTTGAGAATATTTTCTCCAATAACAGGATGGGCTTTAATGTATTGAAATTCCTCTTCTGTTAACTTACCATCCTTTAAAAGGACATGATCTGGTACTCCTACTTTTCCAATATCATGAAGGAGAGCAGTTTGATATAGTTGCTCTAGTTCTTCTTTTGACATCCCAAGGTTTCTACCCAACTCGTAAGAAAACGAAGCAACTCTCATGGAATGACCCGATGTATAAGGATCTCTCGCATCTAATGTAATCGATAGTGCTGCCATAAAGCTTTCTAGCAGCTGTTTATTCGTTTCTTCTCTTGTCTTAATAGCTTGAATCATGTGATTAAAACCCGAAAACACCTGTGAAAATTCATCTGAATAAACATTTACTCGTACATATTCATAGTTTTGATTTTGAACATTGCTCATGGCTTCTTGGAGTTGACGAATCGGTTTCTCAATGTCTTTTGATAGATACTTAGCCGTTAGGAACGCATATATAATCGTAAATAAAAGAATGACTCCTGCCCACTGCCAATATATAGTCATCTCCATTCCAGTTAGATCTGACAACTTTACTTGTGCAGCAAGTAAAAATAGAAAAATAGGCAAAATCCCAATAAGGATTACCGTCACTTTAAACTTACGACTAATAGGAATTAGTAGTTCATTTTCTAAAAATAAGAACTCATCTTGACTTTGTAAATTAGATTTAATATACAAAGAAACGGGTTGAATGGCTTGAACCGTCAAATAATATTCAATTAGTGCATGCAGTACTGCTACAGAAAAGGCTGCTATAAGTGCATAAACTACATATAAATTAGGAATGTGTAGCTTATTAGCCTGAATTAAGACAATCGTAGTAATCGCTGCCGGGATACTTAACCCTAAAAAATGTGGTAACATAATTCGCTTTACTGAATTTACTGGAAAACGATAAAGCTCTTTAAGACCTCTTTCAATTACCTCATGATTTGGATTCGTATGTAAAAGGAGCTCTCTTATTGGTTTCAGGTGTTTATAAAAATACAGACCCTCAAACATGAACATACATAAAACAGAACCCAGCATGATAAAGAAAAGAAGGGACTTTTCTTCAGGGATCACTTCAAGAGTAGAAAAAGAAAAAATAAAAGTGCCTCCGACTCCAAACACAGCTAGTAAGGATCCAATTGTGTAGTTCCAAAGTAAGTTTCTTAAAAACTGTCTATACATCTTCATCAAGCAACACCTGCTAACCAATTTGTAGTACGATATTAGTAACATCTTAACATTATACAGGTAAGCTTTCTATACAAAGACCTATATTTAGAGCTTACAAAGATAATTTTAGTAAAAAAGGTCTATATATTAAGATCCGCGAACTCACTATTTAAGTAATGTTATAAACCATAAAAAATAAATCCGACATTCTGCCAGATTTAAAAGGTGCTCCATTATTAGTAACTAATTTTCCCTAATACATCTTTACCGCCAGTTATAGGTATAACACTTCCAGTAATAAAGCTCGATTTTTCATCGACTAAAAAAGCAATCACCCTTGAAATATCTTCACCAGTACCTGGCCTTCCTATCGGGGAATACGTTTCTAGTATATCGAGGGTATCTTCAATTCCCTTTTCTTTCCACTCGCCAAAAATATCACCTGGACAAACCATATTAGCGGTTATGCCATAGTTAAGTTCTTCTATCGAGATTGTTTTCGTTAAGGATGCCAAACCTGTTTTGGCAGCCGCGAAAGCTGAACGGTAAACCCATCCGGGAGAGGATTCCACACGGTCAAATCCAATGGTTATAATTCGTCCCCACTTTTGCTCTCTCATCTTTGGGATTAGTAACTTAGATAAATAAAATACCCCATTTAGATTACCGTTGATGATATAATTCCATTCTTCAAACGAATAATCAATCATACTTTTTCTTTCATGTATGTAAGGTCCAGCATTATGAATCAGAATATCAATACTTGATGTCATATTAAGTGCATGAGAAACAATTTCTTCACAGTCACTCTGCTTTGATATATCACCCTGTACGGTTGAATTATGCGTTCCATACTTTCTACTTAATTGTTCACATAAATCTTTTGCTTCCCTTTCACTATTACGGAAATTAATAATAAGATTTATGCCTTTCTCAGCAAGCTCATGGGCTGTCCTCTTTCCTATCCCAGTGGCCCCTCCCGTTATTAAAGCTGTCTTATTTCTCACAAATGATTACCCCGCAATCATTTTATTACTTAGGCTGTTTTCGCATAGATTGTTGCTATTTTGAATTAGTTCTTCATCAGTACTTAGATGAGAAGAAACATTAAAAAGCCCTACTGCCGGCTTTTTAAAAGAGCAGTTTCTTCTTGCTTCGTGGCATCTTTTCTTACAAGAATAAAGAGAACAGCACCATAATCTGTTTAAAAGCAGTTTAAAGTATTTAAATAGCAACAAAGTTTACGAAAAGAGCCTTTACTTATTAAGCTCATTATTTTAAGCCAACATTTATTATTCTTCAATAATCCATGTACTCACCTATATCAATATACTAAAAAGAACTATGTAGATATGCAAACAATAAGAACTTTTATTTTACCTAATGTTAGTACAAACAAACAACTAAGAAGATTTTCTAAAATAGACTTTAACCTATCTAGGTCATCTTGCATAAAATAAATTGTTAGTTTACCCACTGTTTTAAAAAATCAAAAGTGAATGACTTAGCATTGAATTTTGGAGGTGATATTTATGTTTCCTTGGAATTTATTCCCCTTTGGTAAGGAACAAAATGATATGAAAAAATGGATGCAGCAAATGAATCCTCAAGAAATAGAGAAGTATGTACAAAGTATGATGGGTAATATGTTTTCAGATCAAATGAAAGGGACCATGAACCCCCAAGATTTCATGAAAGGCTTTGGACAACACAGTAAAAACTCTCCTAATCATTCAATTACTCCTCTTCACTCCGAAGTTTTTGAAACACACGACTTTGTCTTTGTAAGAGTTTCTGTCAAAGAGGATGAATGGTTAAAGAGGTTAAAGCTCTACCATACATCTAATCAGTTAATTATCGAGCATATTCCAGCGATGGAAGACAAACATACCATTACTTTACCTGCTGTTGTTAAGAAGAAAGGCTCTACTGCCTATTGTAAAGATGGAACGTTAGAAGTAAAAATCCCCAAAAATATTGATATGCAATTTTCTGAGATTGACGTAACCGAAATTTACTAACATGAGTGTAACCTACCACTATCAATCACTTTCTGGAGGTATTCTTATGGACATGGAAAAAATATTAGAATACATTGAACAAACAAAGAAAAATCAACACGAGAGTTTCTGGAATCAATTCATTGATAACGTATATTCTTCAAAGAAGGATAGTAACCAAGTGGCTCATCAATTTTTCAAACAGCAGGATTTGTTTCCTAAATGCGATTTATACGAGTACGACAATAAGATAATAATTGAAGCTGAAGTCCCAGGTGTTCATAAAAGTGATATTCATGTTTCTATGCAAAACAACACGATCATCATTAAGGGACAATGTAAAACATTACAACCACAAATCCAATACTATTTAAAAGAAAGACAAAATAGAACGTTCGAAAAGAGTATAGCGATACCGGTAAACACTGATAAAAAAGGAATTCGAACTAGCCTTAAAGATGGAATCTTAACGATTTCTCTTCCAATGATTGAACAGGAGGATCGTGTGCCAATCTCCATCAATACCAATGATCAATAGGTTCTATTTCAACTAATCGTTATTTTTCTAAGATTTTATCATAGCAATAAAATGGATGTTCCCTACCTTCAAAGTAAATTTGCCCTACTTTCATATAGCCATTTTTCTCAAATAATCGTTGAGCTTTTACATTAAGGGAGTACGTATCCGTCTTCATATAATAAATCCCTTTTTCAATAGACCATCTTTCAGCAAATTTGATAAGTTCGGATGCTATTCCTCTTCCTCTAATATTAGGATCAACAGCAAGCCGATGAAATACAAAGGCATCCTCACCTTCTTTTCTCCAACTTACTTCTTGATATTCTTCAGCCTCTACTTGGTCAACTGTAATACCACCAATAATTTGACCGTTCTGCTCAGCAACGAACAATGCATCAAGTTTTATATCAAGAAGAAAATCTTCGTCCTTTGGATAATCATCCTTCCACTGATCATTTCCTTCAGCCTTCATTAACTCAACGGTTTGATTGACCAGCCTCATAATTTGTTCGAGGTCTGAGATTTCCCCCTTACGAATATCCATTTCATCACATCCTATAAGAGTATCTATTCTATATTACCCTAATTTATTTGGAACTATATTCTGGTCTAGAAAGTCATAAATATAAAGATATTTTATTCCGTTAGACTTAATTCCTCTCCGCAAAACATTCCATATAAGAAAAAAAGTAGCTTAAATAGCTACTTAATGTCCACTATGATCCTCTGTTTCTGCGTCTTCGTCTTTATCCATGTGAGAAGATGAAGAGTCCTCCTCAGGCTCACTTGGTTCACCAACGACAAATTCCTTCTTTGGCATATTATGCATGCCTCTGGCTGTAACATGTGAATAAATGTAATACGTTCCTTCTCTTTCAAAGCTTTTCTCTAACTTATAAATTCCATCCTCAGAATGCTCAATTTCAATTTTTTCGTGATTCTCATCATGTGCTCTCCAAATTTCAAATTTTACTTCATCAGCGTCTGTAACCTCTTCATCTCCATACGTTACCTTTGCTTCAAAGACAACTGGTTCATTAGGGTTTGCTTTTTCAGGGTTTATCGTTAGCTGTACATCAAGAAATTGTGGCTCCTTTTCTACTTGTTGCTCAGAACATGCTACCAACATAAAGCTGGACATAATTGAAATAAACAATATAAATAATCCTTTTCTCATCATAATATCTCCTCTACGTATTCTTGATTTAGGTTTGTTTAGAATAACTTCATTACTCAGGCACATCTATAACAGGCAATGTAATTTCTACCGTTGTTCCTTTTCCTTGTATACTATCAATTAATAACTTACCACCATGCAGATGAACAATCTTATCTGTGATGGCTAACCCGAGACCGGTCCCGCCATCTAAACGGGTACGGGCTTTATTCACCCGGTAAAACCTATGTTTAATCTTTTCTAAATCTTCTTCAGGAATGCCGATACCTGTATCTTTAACCATAAGAATACATTCGTTAGACTCCCTTTGAAGAGTAATCGTAATCCCGCCCAACTCAGTGTATCTTAAGGCATTGTCCATGATATTCTGTACAACTTGTTCAATTCTACCTTCATCACCATTAACAATAATGTCTGGATCTAATTGAAGTGAAAAAGTTAACCCTTTTTCTTTCATAATAGGAATATATTTTTGAGTGGCATCCTCCACCAACTGTGCTAAAGGGAGTGGCATTTTATCTAGCCTATATTCTTGTGTATCTAACTTGGTCAAATCTAATAGATCACCAACTAGACGTTCCATTCTCCCTGCTTCACGGTGGATAAGTTGTAAATATTTTTGATGTTCTTCTTCTTTTTTCACAACCCCTGTTAACATCGCATCACTATACCCCAAAACATAACTGATCGGAGTACGCAATTCATGCGAGACATTGGCAAGAAACTCCTTTTTCCTCTCATCCTCTTTTTGAATTGAGGAAGACATATGGTTAAAAGCCTCAGCTAACTGTCCAATTTCATCATTTGAATTACGCTGAATTTTAACCGAGTAGTCTCCTCTAGATACTCTCTCGGCGGCATCTTTCATCTGTTTTAGAGGGTTTGTTAATCTTTGCACTAAAATGGTGCCAAGATAAATGGTTATGGTTCCAAACAATAGAGCTGCGATGAGCCATAAGTATGAAAAGTTTTTCATTAGTTCCGTTATCTTAGCCAATGGAAGATACAAATAAATAATGCCTTCTAGCCCATTTTCATCGAGCAATGGGATGATTACGGCCATAATTTGACGATCAAATCTTTCTTCGTAACCCATTTTTGTAACTGGGTTTCCCTTTAGTAACTCTTCTCTCTCCTCAGCGCCAATGAGGGTTTCATAATCAATTTCAAATGGTAGACAGGCACTTAGCTCCCTCGGATTACTGACAACAAACACTTCTGATTCATTTTTAGAGTTATACCAATCTATTTGATCTCTTAGTTCATCAGTGAGGGGACCACTTTCATAATCAGCTGCTAATAAATTCCCCTCAATAAGTAATGACACCTCTATATGGTCTACATACAATTTTTCATAAAATAAATGAGATAAAAAATAGCTAAATAAAATCGTAATGATGATGCTAGCAGTAATCGTAAGCCATAGTTTCTTAGTAAGGCTTAAATGGAGTTTTTTCATTCAGTTGGCACCTCAAACTTATATCCAATTCCCCAAACCGTTTGAATATAATCTCCTTTTCCAAGCTTCATTCTTAGTGTTTTAACATGGGTATCAACTGTTCTTAAACTACCTTCGTAATCCATACCCCATATATGCTCTAGTAACTGTTCTCTACTGAGTGCAAACGCTTGATGTTCAGCGAAAAAAACTAATAGTTCAAACTCTTTTAAGGTTAAGGGGATATTGTTTCCTTCGACTGTTACCTTCCTACTCTTTTTGTCGATTTTAATTTTTCCAATTTTAACATAATCCGCTTCTATCTTTATGAAATTCGTTCTTCTAAGTACCGCATTCATTCGTGCAATTAATTCTCCTGGACTAAAGGGTTTCACTAAATAGTCATCCGCACCCATCTGAAGACCCTTCACTTTATCCCATTCCTCTCCCTTAGCCGAAAGGAAAATAATAGGAATCTCAGATTCTTCTCTCACCTTTTCACAAACTTGAAAGCCATCATCGCCAGGCATCATCACATCTAAAAGGATGAGATCAATATCCTCTTTTTGCATAACTTTATAAGCATCTTCTCCGGTTGCTGCCTGAAAGCAGAAGAAACCAGAGTTTTCTAGGTACATCTGAACCAGATGCCTCATATCTTCTTCATCGTCTACGATTAAAACATTAATCTTTCTCACCGAAATTATCTCTCCCTAATAATGATTTGGAAAGGACCTTTTCCTACTTTTATAGTCTTTTGAATCTCTAGAGTTTGAGTATTAATTACATGAATATCGTTACTATCATATCCGGCAACAACCATTTGATCAGTGATGATGGATAAATCAAAAGGATTGGCTCCCACCTTTAATGTTTTAATGGTTTTACCTTCTCCATCTAATTTGTAAAGAGTACTAGAACCATGACTCAGCACGAAAATATAATCATCCTCTTCCACAAAATTTATAGGCATAATCGGAGCAGAGATGTCTCTTTTTGGTTTTCCATTTTCCGTGTCATAGACATGTATGTCGCTTTCAATATCCACCCCAACCCCATGTCCACCTATCCAAAGCTCATTTTGTTCTTCCCTTAAGATCGCCCCAGTTGCCGAAGGGTGGATTGTAAACTGGAACGATTTTTCTTTGCTACGCATATCTATTACCGTTAATTGTTCATCGTTGAAACTAACCACATATAACTTATCTTGCTCCTCGCCTTCTAAAAGAGTAAGTGGGTTTCTTCCAGTTCTTACTTTCCCTATCTCTTCTCCATTAATGGTAAAAAATCGGACAGCATTCTGTGCTTGGTCAGCAAAAACAATCTCGTCTCCATAATTTAGAAGCTTTGCATTTGCTACTCCTTTACCTATGTCCCAACTGTCAACCTCTTTTCCTTGTGATAATGAAAAAATATCTGCTGTTTCAACTTGTTTCCCATAAAGTAATAAAGAATCGCCATCCGGTAATAACAGTCCACCTGTATAAGGCTTTTTCATTTTCCAATCATCTATCTTTTCTTGACTGTCGAGATTGATAAATGAAACGGTCATATCTTTGATATTTACTGTAATAGCTAACGATCCTTCTTCAATAATAGAAGAGTAGTCATTATTGGTACAGGCTGTTAGCCATATTGATAAGAGTAATATGAATGAAAAATTTATAAACAATCTCATATAACCATTCTCCCTTGAGAGCAGCTTCTTAAAACTATTGCTAAATGAACTATATCTATTTTAATCATATAAGGTTTGTGTGATAAATCTGTGAAATCTCTTTGAAAATTGTGTAATTTAATAGAGTCTCTACCCTTTTATAAGAAAAAAATCGTCCCTCATAGAACGATTTTTAGATAATACACTATTGTCCATCTATTTTTATTTTTTCCAATAATTCAATATGCAATTGTATAAGCGCAAGTTTATCTTCTGGCGCAAGAGAAGAATCAGTGATTCGTTTTGTGCCCAGGAAGAATTTTTCATGTAGTGGCTTTCTAATACGCGGATGGGAATTTTCATCTTTCAACTCCCTCATGATGGCTTCTTTTAGTATCTGCTCGCTATCATTTTCGTCCATTAACAATCTGTTATTCCATAAAGTTCTATATTGCATTAGTAAGTAATTATAATCAGTCATCTAGTAACATCCTTTAAATATTATTATCAAACGTTATGTTACATAATTTTGGTGCCTTATGCAAAAAATAATATAAATAATTCCTCTTGAAAGGAGAATTCTTATGAATGGACCTTATCGTTGTCCTAATTGTAAAACAAATCGAAGTCGTTTTAATGTAATAAGACAAGAATCACAGCCCATAAAAATGGATCCTCAAACAGGCCAAGTTTTAGAACAATATTCGAATGAAGAGCTATCGCCTTTTCACTTACCCTATAAAGGACCTGAATATCGCATTCAATGTGCAGCATGTGGATTAGTGGAAGATGAAAAAACCTTTTCTAAATTCGGAACTAGTTCCTATTAAGGTACACAAAAAGCTTGAGAAACAATATTCTCAAGCTTTTACCCTTTTAAGTTAATATTCTTCGTACACATAAGCTTCCTTTGGCGGGTCAATCTCATTAAGGGATGTAACCTGAATATATGGAAGAATATAGCCGTTGTATTCTTTTTTCCCGATTGTACCCGTTATTTCAACCCAGCCATCCGTTTCAATGTTCTTTAGAAGATTCCCTGTAGAAAATGCACCATACACCGATGCATCTGCCACACAGCAGGACATACCAAATCTAGCAACTACTGCTTCATCCTCTAAAAATCCATCCTCTCGATAGACAAACCCTTTTATTTCAATTTCTTTACCCTGGAACTCTTCAATATGCATTTCAAGGACATTTAATGTTTGAATAAATTGATCATCCGTTACAACAATTTTGTCCTTCACTACTAACTCTGCTAACATTTCATCATAGTAACCATCTGGCGGGCCGATTGGAACATCATCTTCTACTTCATTCGAATCTGACGAAACTCTCTCATCCAGTTCTTCCATATATTTATCTGGGTCCTCTAAATATTGCTCTGCTAGACTTTTTTCATTTTCTGAACCAATTTCAGCCGACTCATCTCTAGCTAATTCATTTTTTTCACTAGCTTGACTAGTTCCGGCAAACGTAATTCCACGTTTTTGCACAATCGAGCTGTCCATTAGTTGATCGCTAAAAGCAAAGCCTGTAAGAATTGGAATGACAAAAACGGAATAAATAAAAATATTCTTTAAGGGACTGTTCTTATGATGGTGATCATGAGAACAACATGAACAAGAACCTTCATCATTCTTTTTGGATGAGCTTGTCCAAATTTGAATGATCCCTAGTAAAAGGAAGACTGCAATAGCAAAATACATAAATGGGTACATTCTAGGTGCAATGAAATTTGCTATTTCCCCCGTAATCATTAACTTAAATATAAGCATGGTGAAACCTAGTAAAATAACCCCTCTTAAGAACATAATAGCTTTTCTTTCCACTGATTCTACCTCCTAGAAAAATACATGGTAGACCATGACACTTATATAAACGGTTACGGTTAAAATCCCAATAAATATAAGTACAAATCTCTTATTAAAGTATGCAAGCATGACAACTGTATTCTTCAAATCTATCATTGGTCCATAAACTAAAAATGCGATAAGAGATGTACCTGTGAACTGATTGTAGAATGACGACGCAACAAAAGCATCTGCCTCTGAACACAATGATAAAACATACGCAAAAGCCATCATGACCATTGGTGATAGCCATACATTCATTCCAACTGCCTCAAGTATAGACCGATCTAAGAAAGTTTGGAATAGAGATGCGATAAAAGCACCGATAATGAGATACTTACCCATGTCAAAGAATTCATCTGATGCATGCTGAAGCGTGTCCATTACTTTGTTCTTCTTCTTAGAATGAGAGTGCTCTTGAACAACAAGGCTATCTTCTTTTTCTTTTAATTGCCATTTATTTTTAAAGATCATATATATGACGGCACCAATAATTAAAGAAACAACAAAAGCAATTCCCATTCGCGAATAAGCAATGGATACATCTTTTGCACCGAAAGCATAATAGGTTGAAGCAAATACAATTGGATTTAGGATAGGTGCTGATACTAAAAATACAATCCCGACGTGTAAAGGCATTCCTTTTAAAAGCAATCTTCTAACGATTGGGACAATAGCACATTCACAAATTGGAAATATAGCACCCATAATGACCGCTGGAAACAAAGCTAACACTGGATTTTTTGGAATGAATTTTTTTAACCATTCCTCTGATACAAAAATTTGTATCAGAGCTGCCACAAAGACACCTAACAAAATGAACGGAATGGCTTCTAAAACTATGCTGATAAATATCGTATTTACATTTAACCATTCTTTTGGAATCGAAAGTCTACTATTTATTGATAAGGCCTCCGAAAACAAGAAAAGGGCTAAAAATAATAAAAATAGTAAAATACTAATAAAATCTAGCCTCTTTGAAGTCAAAAATCTTCTCTCCTTACATTCAAATCTCATTTATTATATCATATTTAATTCGTAACGATTATGATTTAAGTTACAATTATATTAAAAATACATGAACATTGTAAAAATTTAAAACCGCCTCTACTTTGAAGTGAGACGGTTTTCTTCAATAAATTTATTTGTATCTACTTTCCAAGTGTCATAAGGAGAAAATCTTATGAGATGCACACTTCCTCTATATTTGCTCCCCCCTCTTCCTTTTAAGAACCAATCGATGGTAACTGGTATGTCTAACGAAAGTTCTTCTGTTAAGTCCTCAGGAGGTAAGACGGACATGTTCCCTATAGCAACGTTTTCTACTTCAAGGACTAATTCGTCCCAATCATCTCTTAATTGTAGTGACACATATTTTAAGATATCTTCATCTTGCTCTTTAAAACCAGCGATAAAAGAATTGGTTATTTCATACGGATCTGCATGGTTTAGGTATTCCTGAAGCTTCCCACCAGCTTTTAATACCATTAGCTTATGGGATAAATCCATATAGTTTCTTTTATGTGTAGTACTACCGTAAAAGTGGATGCAAAAGTGGCCAGGAAAGTTATTTTTTAATGCGCCAGCTCCATGTGGCATTCCGTGCATAGAAGCCGCAAGCTTCCTACCATCCTGATGAACGATAATGGCTCGGCGTTTCCAACTCCACTTACCATTATATATTTCCTTCATTATTTTAGTGTCCTTGACTGTTAATGGTTGTACATCAGCATGCTGACTCCCTGCACGACGTTGAACCTTAAATTTCATTCCAGTCTCGAAATCTTCTACAGTAAATTTACTGTACTTTGGGAGCAAGCTATTGACTTCTTTCCATGGTAGAATCTGGATTGGTTGTTGTGCTTCTTTATTTTTTTTTGCTTCTACATGAAGGTCAACATTTGTGACCAACATTAACAGGGTTAAAAAAATAATAAAAGCTCTCATTTGTTTTCACTCTTCTTTATTCGTTCTGTATTTTCCTCTTACGTTTAATTATAAGAATGTTAATAATGAATTTGGCTGTTATTACTCATATAAGAAGTTTTCCCAGTGAATGTATTAACATACATTTTTATATAATCCGTAGGTAAAACAATAATTTAAAATAGACCATTGATTTCCTTTGTGGGCAGCCAGGAAAGTAGGCACATGGAGCGGAGATTAACTTTTTCTCATGCTATTCATATCAAAAAAATGAAAAAAGATCTCAAAATTGAGACCTCTACATGTTTTTTTCAAGTTTCATTAATTTTTCTTTAATTACATCCCAATGAACATTTTCTCCAATAAACACCATATTAAGGGGCAGGTTCATTTCTTCTTTCATGTATAAAGGCATCCCATAGGAAAATTGAAATAAGTATGGGAGTGTTGAGTACTCAAATTTAACGTAACCCTTTATACGATAAATGGTATCCGGAAGTGTTCGTAAAAAGTCTTCAAAATCTGACTGATTAATTGGATTTTTGAATTGGTGCACAAATGTACTTAGATTTAAATCTAAGTGAACATGGGAACCCTCCGCTTTGCCTTTTTTACGAGTAGAAAGACTCCGGACTTGATTCATTGCTACTTTCGCATATGAAGTAAGGATGGAAAGTGCATTTGGATTTATCGATTGTATTTCAAAATTCAGTTGGGCTTTTTCAGCCTCAGACAACTCATCTGATTTATTCAGTAATATTAAATCAGCATGGCGAACCTGTTCCAGCAATAGCTGTTGAACTTGAGGACTAAGTGTTTTCCGTGCTGACCACCGATTTGCATCTACTACAGAGATAATCCCTTTAACGTTTAGCTGATGAGCAAAAAGAGGGGACAGTACTGCATCTAATACTTCCACTGGATGAGCCGCACCTGTAGTCTCGATGTAAATGACCTCAGGTTTTTCTACTGCTAACAATCCTTGTATTTGTGCTTCTAATTTATCTTGTATCGTACAACATATACACCCATCTAGCAGTTCTTTTAATGGTATATCGTCCCCAACACGATCAGAGTCAATTGAAACCTTCCCTAATTCATTCATCATAACAGCTACTTTACGCCCTTGTTTTTTCTCATCCTCTAATAAGCGCTTTAGAAGCGTCGTTTTTCCACTTCCTAAAAATCCTGATAATATATAGACTTCTGCTACATTCATTTCATTTGTCCTTCCATATCATCTATTCTTTCGGTCAACATATCCTCTAAAATGGAGTTTAGCTTCTTTTCAATAAGCTTAGAATCGCATTCTGATATATAACCAACTAATTGAAACCATTCTTGTTTACACTTCCAGATTGGAATATATGCATTTGGAAAATACTCTTCATCTTCTTCAATTCCTACTTCTAAATAAGATTCATATTCTTCTGCAAAGACCTTTTCTTCCCCCACGGGTTTTCCCTTTTGTACTCGAACAAGATCAATGGAGAGAATTGCCTCTAAGCTTTTAAAACGCTCAAAATAGATATGCTTCAATTTATTTCCGACAAGTTCACACTCTTTTTCCAGGTTAGTAATAGATTTTTTAACCTGCTCATTTAAATCAATAATTTGTTTCAAAGGATCACCTCTAAAAAAGGTTTAACTCTAAGGAGACATTTTATCTGATTTCCAAAAAAGTAACAAATTTTTCATATTATAAAGGAATAATGCCCCAAAAAAGAGGCAAATAAATCTTGCCCCTGAAAGTTTAATTCATATCAATTTTTTGATTCACTTAGAGGTAACATAATGATAAAGGTCACTTTTTTATCCTCTGAATGAGCTTTAATATCTCCTTGATGTAGTTCGACGATTTCCTTTGCAATGGCTAAACCCAAACCAGAACCATTGCCTGTTGATCGACTTTCATCCTTCTTATAAAAGCGTTCAAAGATATTTTCACATTCTTGTTTTGTTAGTGTGTTTCTACTATCATTTTTAATTTCAATGACAGCATTACGTTCATGTACACTTAATTTTACGTGAATTTCCCCAGGTTTAACACCATGGTCCATTGCATTTCTAAACATATTTTCAAACAATCTTACAAGCTTCTGAGCATCCCCATGAATAACCGTATTTTGAGATGGTATATGTTTCTTAACATGCATGTCGTGGCTAGTGAACATATATTCATACTCATCAAGTAATTGTGCCAACAGTTGGTTAATTGACAGTGGTTCCTTTAGAATGGGTAAATCTCGATTCGAAAGCTTTGTAAATTCGAATAAATCATTCACCAAGCTTGAAAGTTGTTCAGCTTTTTTGTGGGCTATTTCAGTATATTCGGCTTTATCCTCATTTGTCATGTCCATCTGATCTTTCAATAAGCTTAAATATCCTATTACAGAGGTTAGCGGAGTCCGTAGATCATGTGAGACGTTTGTGATTAACTCAGTCTTAAATTGTTGTAATCGCAGTTCTTCCTCTTTACTCGTTTGTAGTTTATCCATCATTTCGTTCATTTGTTCAGCAAGTTGCGATATTTCATCTTTCCCCTTTACTTTTGCTCTAAAGGAAAGGTTTCCTTCAGCCAATTCCGTAAAACCCTTTGAAAGCTTTTCAAGTTGTTTAATTTTAATTCGTGTAAGAAAGTAAAAGAATATATAAAATACAATAAGGCCTATGACCCCTAACCACTCGTTATAGATTCTAATCTCTTCATAAGAAAGAGTAAGTAACCCTTGTCCCACAAGGTATAGACTGCGACCATGCTTCTGAACAGGAGTAATATATATATATTCTTGATGATTTTCAGATCTTATTTTTAGATATTCATAAATGTCAATTTGCTCATTTGTTAATTGTTCATCAGCATCGTACTTATACCCTTCCTTGTTTACCAAAAATACATTTAGACCTTCAGGTTTTTGCTTAGTAATTTCATTGAAATCTGTATCTAAGCGGGTTTTCACTTCATTTTCGACCCATTGCATATATTGCTCATACTCGTTATAACTATGATCATAGCTATACACTTTTTTTACATTTCGATTTTCTAATACCTCGAACAAGATGATGTTAGTTAGAATCCCTGCAACAATACTAATGATAAAGACAATTAAAAGCTTTACTCGAATACTACTTCTAATCCTTAGAATAAGAAAGCTAAGAAGAAATAGAAGGCGCCTACGTATCAATTTTATATCCTACTCCCCATACTGTTTTAATATACTTTGGTTGCCGGCTGTTCTCTTCTAACTTTTCACGTAACTTTCGAATATGAACCATAACCGTATTATCTGCTGCAATCGAAGGTTCACCCCAAACCGACTCATAGATGTTTGAGATACTATACACCCTACCAGGGTGCTTTGCTAATAATAGTAAAATTTGAAACTCCCGAGGGGTTAACTTAATTTCTCTTTCTCCTACAAAGACTTGATGAGAATCTACTTTAATCAATAGTTCATCAATTTGCACAACTGCATCAGCTTCGACCGTGCTTTTGTCAAATTGAAGGTAGCGTCTGAGTTGGGATTTCACTCTTGCGATTAATTCTAGAGGGTGAAAAGGCTTTGTCACATAGTCATCCGCCCCAACAGTTAGACCCGAGATTTTGTCCATTTGCTCCCCTTTTGCAGACAGAAAAATAATCGGGATTTTTGAAGTTTTTCTTATTTCGATACAAGTAGTTATCCCATCCTTTCCCGGCATCATCACGTCAAGAATAACTAGGGATATAACTTCATTACTTAGAATTGTAAGAGCCTCTTCACCATTAACAGCTTCTACAGGAATATACCCTTCATTCCTCAAATATATAGAAATGAGCTGCCTAATTTCTTTCTCATCATCTACAACTAATATCTTCTCTTCACGCATTATGGAACTTCCTTTGTTTTTCTTCTATCATATCACTTATAGATTAGGAAGTTTTAAAGAATTATTTGTTTGTTCCTTAAGAAAATCTTAATATTCTTCATGAAATACTTTTGAATCTTTGACCTTTCTTGATTACAACTTGAAGATTAAGCTTATCCGGTTATAGGGGCTGCGAGGGCTTTTATGTGACGCCTTTAAACGAGGAGGAAAGTGGTTCTTATTATTTACTTCGTACAAGGGAGAGTACGACATTTGTGGAGGCCAAAAGAAAAAGGAGAAGATGATGTTACCCACCTTCTCCCTCATCACTAAAAAACTGATGAATGGCTTCTATATTCTCTTCTAAGTCTAACTGTAAAACTGCTCCAACATGGTCATAACTTTTATTTTCAAAGCTATTGGAAACAGGAACTCTCAGTGTTTCAACGTTTGTTACCGGATTTAGTACAAATGTAGCACCAAGGGAAAAATAATCCTGGAGTTTTATATCTGTTTCAACATGTTTAAACATTTCCGATAACAGATCTGGGAGCTGGGTAATTCCTTCTAGTGACCCAAGTTGTTTTACCGCCTCGTCCTTTAACGAGATAAGGACTTGCTGTTGACGATTAACCCTTCCAAAGTCACTTTCGGCATCATGCCTAAACCGCACATACCCTAAAAGCTCTTCTCCTTTTAGAACCCTTTTTCCTGGTTCACCTGCTAGTTTCAAATCCCTGATCATTTCTTCTGAAACTTCCACTTCTAAACCATTCGGCGCCAATGTGTTAATGACACTAACAAATCCTTCAAAATCGATAATGGCTACATGGTCAATTGGAATGCCAAAATTATCTTCAACCGTCTCTTTTAACAACGTCTTTCCACCATAATAGTAAGCGTGGTTAAGTTTTCCATAATTGAGAGGGTGCTCTGGAATCTTCACATAACTATCTCTCATAAGAGAGACTAGTTTTACGGTCTTATCCGTTGGTTCATACCTAGCAACCATTATTACGTCAGAGCGTGAATTTTTTTCCCCTCTACTATCAACACCAATGAGTAGAAAGTTTGTTGTTTTTTGATACGTACTAAATGGCTTATTACGAGGTGTTTCTTTAATCTCTCCATCTTCATTAACGTGCTGAAAAGGAGAGACAATATCGGTTGTTTCCTCATTCTGAGTATTCAAATTCTGGTCCGAAGAAAAATACCCACAACCAGCTAGTAGGAATACAAGAACCATGCAGATACTCCATCTTTTCATGTTACTTCACCTCATTATTCAGGCTAGTAGTACCATTGTTAACAGAAAAAGTATTTCTAAACCTCTGGAGTATTTTGTTTTATAACCGTTTCATTATATTTTCCCTCTGACCTTCAATTTTATTTAGGCATATAAAAAACTCTCCCTTTAAGGAAGAGTTTTTAAAGATTTGTTATTTTACTTGTTCTTTTAAAATTTCTACAGCCTTTTGAATTTGCGTATCATTTTGCTGAATTTTTTCTCTCAGTTTTTCCATTAACTTAAGGGTAGATTGGCCTGTAAGTACACCAGTTGGTTCTAGTTTTTCTGCCTTTTGGAATTCAATTACAACCTTTTCCATATTTTCATCAAAAAATCCGTCTTCTCGACCTACTTCATAACCAAGTGCTTTTAACATCTGTTGCGCAGCTTTAACTTGAGTGGACGCAGTAGATAGTTTTAGTTCTTCATCAGGATTGATAAATGGTAAAGATGCGTAATCAGGGAGTGAAACTTCATGATCTGGCTTAATTCCTTTTTCATGGATCCAATTATCATTAGGTGTTAACCATTTATCAGTCGTGTATTTCATGTTCGATCCATCCGAAAAATCTTGAGCTCTTTGAACCGTTCCCTTACCAAAAGAATTCTCACCAACTAAAGGAACATCAGCAGATTCGCTTACCGCTGCAGCAAGAATCTCTGAAGCACTCGCACTTCCTTTATCAATAACAACCACTAATGGAATATCTGGATTTTTTTCATTTTTTGAAGCCATCACTTGAGTATTTCCTTCACGATCTTGAACCTTAAAAAGAACTTCTCCTTTTGGTACAAATAAACTAGAAATGTTTATTGCTTGATCTAATAGCCCACCTGGATTTTGTCTTAAATCCAGTACAAGACCCTTCATTCCTTGTTTTTGTAAATCATTTAAAACCGTAATTAACTCTTTTGAAGTATTCTCTGAAAACGCTGTGATTTGCACTTTGGCAATTCCATCTTCAAGCATTTCACCGTAAACTGTTTCAATTGGAATCGTATCACGAACAATCGTAATATCTAGTGGTTCTGTAATACCTGGTCTTTGAATGACAAGTTTTACTTCTGTTCCTTTTTCACCACGTATTAACATAACTGCTTCTGTTGAACTCATTCCTTGAATACTTTTTCCATCTACATAGAGAACTTTATCATTAGGTTTTAAGCCTGCTTTCTCTGCAGGTGACCCTTTCAGTGGAGATACGATAATAATATAGCCGTCCTGCTCCTGTATTTCTGCACCTATACCTTCAAAAGACGAAGAAATACTTTCATGAAAACTAGATGCTTCTTCCTGATTCATGTAATCAGAATAAGGGTCCTCAAGAGAGTCAATCATCCCATTGATCGCACCATTGATAAGTGTGTCTTGGTCAACTTCCTTGAAATAACTTTCTTTTAATGTGTCAAACGCAGAATATAATTTATCGAATTCCCTTCTTTCCGTTCCTACCGTTACTGCTTGTTCATCGCCGAAGGCTAGTGCGAATGTAGTTATACCTGCCGAGAGAAACACGATAAAAAATAAAAGCATGACAAAATGAAACTTTTTCATTTGTATAAAACCTGATTGGTTTTCATTTAATTTTTCATTCGATTCTTCATTTAAATTTTCATTTTCATTTTCCAAAACACTCACCACTTTCGCTTCCGTAAAAAACTTGGTCGTCAATCCTTAATCCTTAGAATAACATTTTTACATTTAAATTAACAAAGAAAAACGTACAAACCTTTAATAAAATATTTACAATCATTGATGAACAAATCACATCGCTTAGTCATGATCTATAAACTATTTAGATTTTAAAATTTCTACTTCTAATGTAAGAACGAACGTCATATCGTTTAAATACTAACTAAAAAAGGAGGAGAAGAACATTACCCTATTTGACATTTTATTATGGTTTAGCTTTGCCCTAGCCTTACTAGCTATTATTATTGGAATAATGGGCCAATCTTGGAAATTTACCGCCCTTAGTGTACTGCTGTTATTACCATTCTTTTTTGTGTTAGGTACCGAAAATAATGTAATTAAATACTTAAGATTTATTGTTATGATTCCTGTAGTACTTTCAACTTATTATCTACTTTTTAAAAAAGGACAGCCAAAACGAGGCTGACCTTTTGAATTATATTTTCTTCACAATGCTAAAGTATTCCTCCAGCGTCATGCCTTTTTCATAAATAATTTGAGCCGCTTCAACACCGATATATCTAAAATGCCACGGTTCATATTGATATCCTGTAATGGACTCTTTCCCTTTCGGATAGCGGAGAACATACCCAAACTTATGCGCATTTGCTGCTAACCATTTTCCTTCTACGGTTTCACCGAATTCTTCCGTTAGTGCAAGCCCAACACTTCGACTAGAAATATCCATCGCTAGTCCACTCTGGTGCTCACTATTACCAGGTATAGCAACAACTTGTTGCGCTGCTTCTTCTCCGCTTTTTTTAACTTCTGCATCATATAACATGGCTTGTCTTTCAAAGGACCTATAACCTGATACGGCAAAAAGTTCAATCCCATCTTTCTTTGCTAATGCAAAGAGCCTTTCAAGTGCTCCTGCAGCTTCTTTTCTAACAAAGCTTTTCTCAACTCCCATATCGCCAAACGAGAAAGGTACATTGGGTCTTACAAGATCTTTTGGTGCATAATCACTTGGTAGTGAAAATTCTTTATTTACTAGAGCCAAAACATTCAGGGGATTTTGAATGATGTTCTTCCCATCTACTTGGACTACTTCGTTAAAGTATTGTGATTCAAGTGTTAGAACATCTTCTTCCACGATATCAGAATCTGTTGATTCCTCTTGGTTTTGTGTATCCTGATCCAGTTCGTTGTTATCCGTTGTATCCGTAGCGTCTTGCGGGTCATTTCTTTCAACCGCGTTTGAATCACTTTCACCTAAGAAAGGTATTTTCTCTATATAAGGTTGTAGTTGGCTGCACCCTGAAAGTAATAGAACAATAATAAATAATAATAAGTAAACCTTTTTCATCTATTCCACCTGTTTCCATAATCATATTAAAATGACAGCATGTCTATTTTAACATTATACATTTAATAGGGCATCCTTTTTGAGCTCCTTGAGGGATTTCCTATATTTTTCAGTTTATAAAAAACCAGCTACCCAAAAATTGAGGAGCTGGTTCTTTATGCTACCACTATTCTTTTATAACTGCATCTAGTGCTACAACAATCATATCATTAAAAGTCGTTTGTCTTTCTTCAGCTGTTGTTTCTTCACCTGTTAAAATATGGTCACTTACCGTTAAAACGGACAGTGCTTTACGATTAAACTTAGCTGCTAATGTATATAAAGCAGCAGTCTCCATCTCTAAAGCTAAAATTTGATACTTTGCCCATTTTTCGTGTTCTGCATTGTCGTTATAGAATAAGTCAGCTGTAAAAACATTACCTACTTTTAGGTTTAGTCCTCGCTCCTGACCAACATCATAAGCTTTCTTCAAAAGATCAAAGTTAGCCGTTGGTGCGTAATCAACACCACCGAATGTAATACGGTTCATCTGAGAATCTGTTGATGCACTCATTGCAAGGATTACGTCTCTCACTTTTACATCTTTTTGAATGGCTCCACATGTACCAACACGAATTAAATTTTGCACATTGTAGCTTTGCATTAATTCAGTGATATAAATAGAAATCGATGGAACTCCCATTCCAGTACCTTGAACAGAAATGCGCTTCCCTTTGTAAGTGCCTGTAAACCCTAGCATATTACGTACTTCGTTATAGCATTTAACATCTTCAAGGAAATTTTCAGCTATATATTTAGCTCTCAATGGATCTCCCGGAAGAAGAACCGTTTCAGCAATTTCATTTTCTTTTGCGCCAATATGTATACTCATTTTTTAACCTCCATTTATTCATGCCTTGTCCATCTCACACTATACCATAATCCTGTCAACCTGAAAAATCATCCAGCATTTATTTATAAACTTTGTGGGAAGCTATCACTAGCTTTTCCAAAGGAGGTTTTAATCATGCCAAAAGAAAAGATGAGCAAAAAACTTCAACAAGCTGTTCAACATGCAAATGAAACAACACCTTCATCAAGGTCTAATACAGAACCTCACACTTCACTAACTGTTAAAAGAAAACACAAAAAATAACAGGAGGCGACGGCCATGGGTAAAAAACATCGAAATCGCATAAATCAACCTAAGAAAAACAATCATATCCCGGCAGAAGACATTGTGGCTGAGCATGAAGCACACGCCAAAGAAAATACATCAAGAAAGCGAAAGAACAGCCCTGGTAGTCATATAACCGAATAAAGGAAGGTTCCCCCTTCCTTTTTACGTCTTACTTATGCCGACCTTATCTAATATGAATCCTGTTAATTCTTTTCCAGCCCTCAGGTCGTAATTGATAATAGAACTGACCTTCCCTTCCTTGATCAATGTGGACAATATCCCCAGTGCTAATAAACCTGCCAACATAATCGTTTGGAATCCGATCTGGAACATTAAATTTCTTAAAAACTTGATTTAAACAATCTTCGCGAGAATGACCTTCTATAATAACTCTGTAAACCTGCTTAAACCCCTTTTTTTGTTTAAACTCGGCTGTCTGAAAAATGGTTACATCGAAGCTTTTCCTTCGAGATCGAGTCCACTCTTTTAGCATTTTTCCACCTTCCATATCAGGTAATTGTTTACCCTAATAGTTATAGATTGACTCTGTCGAATCCTTTAGCTAAATACTTCTAATATTGTCGAGTATTCGCTAGTTTTTCACACATTTAGGTTCAATTTTATTTTTTCTGTGCATAAAATGTTAAAAAAGGCTATTGGAGTGATGTTTGTTGAGGGGATCTCTGAACAAATCTCTAATTGCTTCCGTTATATTAGGTTTAATCATTTCATCCCTATCCTACTTTTTTCAACCTCTTTTCCCTTTTAAATCCATTGCCCATCGTGGCGCATCTGCCTATGCCCCAGAAAATACAATGGCAGCCTTTGAGAAAGCCGTTGATCTAGGGTTTGACTATATAGAGTTAGACGTGAGGATGAGCAAAGACCATCAACTTGTCGTTATTCATGATGGAGATGTAAAGCGTACAACAAATGGTGAGGGCTTTGTTAATGAAATGACGGTAGAAGAATTAAAACAACTAGATGCTGGCTCGTGGTTTGACGAAGCATACGAAGGGGAAAAAATCCCATTACTATACGAAGTATTGGAGCAATTTGGAGAAAAAATTGGCTTATTAATTGAAATGAAATCACCTGAAACCGAGAATATGATGACTGAATCACTGTCTATTTTATTATCCTCTTTTATAAAAGATGGTTTAAATCCAAGAGCTATTAAAGTGCAATCCTTTCATGTTAATGAAATAAAAAAATTTCATGAGCTTAGTCCTAACATAGAAGCAGGTATATTATTAAGTAAGCCACTAGATATGTTCCACCTAGCTTCATACCGCAGTTTCGCCTCTTTCGTTGCTGTCCACCATCCACTTTTATCCAAATCATTTATTAGTCAAGCAAAGCTATTAGATTATGAGGTCTATTCCTGGACGATTAAGCACCAATACCAATTTTCAATCATGCAAAGGCTCAAGGTTCATGGGATTATCTCCAATGAAGAGAAAAAAACAGCTTCTAACCAATCATTAGCCATCAACTTTTTCAAAAGGGGACAGGAGCTTATAAAAAGATCTTTTATGTAGATTTTTTTAGTATTATTTGAAATGAAAAGACTGCAGGAAAACTCGAGAATTAAAGGGTTTTCCTGCAGTCTTTTAGAATCACGAATAACGGTCAATAACGGATTGAATTTTTTGCTTCATTGTTGGAATGTCAGATGACGTTACCGTTAAGCGGACATTGGTCTCATCCATTTCTAATGCTTCTGCCAAGAATCCACCCAGTCCTCGTGCTCGTCTATCTACTTGCATCACAATGTCCATTTCAGTACTTGATGTCGGGAAGAATACAACCTCTAATTCGTCTAAACGGCCTCTATAAGCACCTGATACAGGTACAAATTCAAACTCTTGAATAAATGGCAATCTTCTGCGTAAACGATACGGCGCTTGCTCACACTCAGCTTCCCTAAGTTTGAACCCTAACGAACTAATGCTCTCGAAAACAGCTTCCATTAAAGGATTTGGAATGACCTTTAAATAGTCTTTGTCTGATGGATCAATGGCATTTTTAATATCTAAACCCGTTGCTACCCACACTCTTGTACGTCCAATTGAAAGTGGAGTATCACTCGGTAATCTGAAAGAGAATGGAATCTCCTTCTTCTCGTTGGGCTGTACGGTAAAACGATCCGTCAAACGGAATTTATCTACAACACCTGTTTCCGTATATTTCTTATCATTTGATTCCTTAATATAAGTAGTATGAATAGATAAGTAAATTTCATCTACTTGTTGCTCAATGTTTCCACCTTTAATTTCTACAATTCCACTTACTTCTTCACCAGGTACTAATGTGTCTTTTTCTAACTTCGTATCTACTGTTGCAGCTCCAATTCCAACACTTGCGAACACCTTGTTAAAGAATGACATCTTGTTTCCTCCTGTTATTAAAAAAATAGTCCTAACTAATAATCTTATTAAAATCTTTCCTAATTTCAGTTGCCGAAGCATATGGAATATCTGATAACAATAAACGTTTAATACATTTTTTACTTAGTTCAGATATCTCTAGCTCCTCCTCCCAGGACTTCTCCTTCGCTTTTTCGGAAGCCTCGTATTGGGAATATAGTAAAAATAATAAAAAATGTCCTAGTGAATAATAATCCGTTGTTATAGAAACCTCTTTTAAGCCATTTTTATCGCTTTGTGGATTATGTTCATCCAAAGGACGTGCAAGTCCGAAATCTATTAATTTAATTGTTTCATCCATAAACATAACGTTCGGAATTCTTATGTCACGATGAACAATTTCTACCTCGTGTAAAGACTCCATTAAACTAAGCAACTGTAAACCTAGTTTAAATGCTTCTATCTCGGTATAGGTTTTTCCTTCTTCAAAAATTAATTGTTCAAAAGTTTTTCCCTTAATGTATTCCATCGTGAAGTATGGAACACCTTCATATTCTCCTTTTTCATAAAAACGGGGGAAGTGAGGATGGTCTAAGTTTTTTAGCAGTTCCATTTCTCGAAAAAAACTTTTTCTACCTGAATTTCGTATGCGTTTATGAAATCTTAATATCTTCAGGACTTTCATTAATTTTGATGTCTGATCAAAAACCAAATAACTACAACCGTAGCTGCCCATTCCCAAAAATTCTTTCACTTCATATCGTCCATCAATCACATGCCCGACTTCATGTTTTCTTTCGAAAATATTTGAAACCGCCAAAACAATCCCTTTTAGCAACATATTTTACATTTTCCTCTATACATTTAAATGGAAGGATTTATTAGTTTAAGCAGAATTAACTAAAACTACTAAAACTAGAAAAAAAGCTACTCTTCCGTTTTCTTTTATAATAGCTATGCCCATGGTGACTATGCTTACGGTGTTTTCGATGCTTCCATGCATCACTGGAACTATATTTCTTGTGTAAAGACTCTTTCAAAATTGTTTTTAAAATTTTCTTTAACATCCAACCCTTCCCCCTTATGTGAGTAAGTTTTATTATGAAGTTTCATCTAATGTATACGAATATTTTATATAAAAGTTTCGTAGTTAAGGAGGTATTTATGAAATTTTCTTTTTCCAATATTATTCAATCTTTTTTAAAGATTTTAAAAAACCCTCCCGAAGAATCAATAAAAGAAAAAATGGTTATGTCTAACCGTGATCTATTACGTTTCCAGGAAATATTACAAGCAGATAAAGACCAAATCCACCAGCCATTTGTAACTACTTCAAGTGAGGAAAGAAAGATCATTAGGACCATTCGAGAACAGGTCTTCATCCATAATGAAAACAATGTAACTCGGACATCCGCCTACTTAAAGTATTTTCTTAGAAATCCAAACGTTCACTGGGCATTTCTTGCACATATGGTATCAAGGAACGGTGGGTATTACATGACAGATTTAAAAAGTTCCTTCTTTAAAGATATTATCCCTTCCCATGAACAGAAACGATACTTTCTTTTTTTAGAACGATGTAATGCTTATATCTTTCAAGATGCATTTCCCCAACTACTACTCTATGAATATTGTGTAAAAGTTAATAAGCCCATGTTTCATCTTCTAAAAGGCTTTAACGTCTCGTCCTTTATGATTCCTTTGTGGGAGAGCTTTTTTAACAATAAGAACAGTGAAGCCATTACCATTGGGATGATTATTAACGAGCAAAAAATGCTAGGAGAGCGAGTCCTAAAGATTCTTTACCAATCCCACTCAGTTTTAGATGAACTGCCTTATAAACTGCAAGAAACACTAGGTCTTACAACTGTCCTCTTTCCTTATAGATCCAAACAAAGCGAGCGCTATAAGCTATATGGTCAAGAGGTTAAAAATTTCTCAGACGTTGATGAACGGATAACGATAGGGAAAAAATTATATCAAATCTTGTTTTCCAAATATGTATTTGAATCTAGCTTTCAGTTTGCTAATCACAACGTGCATACTGGCTCGAGAAAAGACTACTGGGGTTGGTTATTTACAAATGATGAACATAGTAAGGAAGAAAAAATATATAGTCCGCCCCTATTTCATGCTTGGTCAAATGTAGAGCATTCCTTCCGTCAAAAGCAAGACTGGTTTGGTCAAGATAATCTAGATGTGATTAAAAAACTGCATACCCTGCCTGAAGTTAAAGATTATGATTTAACAACGAAGATAGCCGGTCAGTATACAGTGCTTCAAGCTTTCGATCACATAAATGAGAGCTTATTAAATTGATATGAAAAAAACAAATGACGAGCGAAAACCAGCTCGTCATTTGCATATCTATTATTCATCTTCCACTTCTTCATCAATAATGCATTTTTCTAATAAATATTCAAAAGTGATGTCAGCAAGCTCCTCTACTTCACCTTCGGAAGGGACATAGCCCCTTTTTAATAATTCTTGAAAGAAAAACTCTGCTATCTCATCTGTATCAATAAATACTTCGATTTCCCTCACAGCATCGCCCCCTTTTTTCAAAATGTATGATGCTACCGGCATTTTCATTCTTTTTTGTGAAAATTAGAAGAAAATAAAGTGTTTATTAAAGTTGTAAATATTGTCATCTTTTTTTGGGACAAGCATAGAAATGAATTATAAATCGTTTGTTGGGGGAAAGAAAAATGACAGCATTTTCTAAAACTGTGGAAGAAATAATCGAAGATCTAAATGATGATAATAGTTCTATACAATCCCTTTTTGATAGGTTTACAAAAGTGCTATTTAAAGGTGTGTTATTTCTTGGAATCCCATTAATTACATATATGCTATTTCAACTTTTTACTTTTTAGTGCTTTTTGTATGACCATCATTATTAACGATTATCTTTAATTTTCGAAGAACGACCTTCATGATTTGTTTATATTCTTCATCTTTAAACATCTCGTATAAGACGCGATAGTCATTATATATATCTAGCAAACCATCAATTAGCTGGCTTACCTCTTTTTTCTCATTTAATATTGACTTTTCCGCTTGGCGATAGGAGTGCATGGATTTTGGCTCCTGAATCTCGAGCGGTTTTTGTTTTTTATTTACTAAATAAAGAAGACCTAATTTTTGTATGAATGTGTCAGCGCTTTCTGCATCGGCAATCAGAGCTAACTCTTCTTCACCCGCTTCTAACCATTCACCATCGCTAATTCTTGATAGCTCATAGATCACATCTTCCCAAGCATCCTCTTTATAGCGCCAAATCTCCGTTCGAAATCCAACTACTTTAAATAAATCTGATCCATAACCTTTCACTTGAACAAGATCGCCAATAAAGTATTTAAACTCGATGTCAATTTGCTCCTTTTCAGTCGTGTTCCCATCATATTCAGATAACTTTTTCAGGCTCGATTCCATGTATAATCCTTCACTTTTATTAATCTCATATACATACATTCCGTCCAGCCATTTTACGTCTGTTATCTTCCCAACCGTACCATACATAGTGATCACGACTGTATCACCGACTTTGTACTTTGGCTTTTTCTTTTTATCCATATCCTCCATCCTCTCAATGATCGTCGTGAATTATTATGATTACGATAGTATATGCAGTTAGTAAAAATTCGTAACAAAGATGGGAAAAGGCTGGGCATATGGAATATCGCCCCACTTTATGCAAATACCATACGTAGTTATGGGGTAAAAAAATAATCGCCCTTTAAAAATAGGCGACTATTTTTTGTATCTTATTAGGTTTTCTACTGCTCAGATTGCAAATAAAGGTCCCATGCGTCATCAAACACTGCCATACTGTTTAAGTAATGGCCATTTAATTCTAGATAGGAACTAAGCTTATCGTAACTGCTAGTAGTCTTTGGAAAAGAATGATCTATATAAGCATGATTTGCAAAACGGCTAATTTCATCTTTAGGCTCTGGATGTCGATATTTCATTAAAAAATGGTAAAATGACTTGGCCATTCATACACCTCAATTCAAATAACACGTGAATTATCTCTCTTAGTATTTTATCATAACAAAACGATAAAAAATGTAAACAAAAATGGGCAATCCATATCATGGATTACCCGTTATTCTTATTGCCATCTTGCTGTTTTAGATAGTTCATAAATAGCAAAAATGATATTAAACATGAGGATAGCAATGGTGATAGGAACTGCGCTTAGCCAATTTTTCCCGTACTTTTCTTTAATAACTCCCACATAATATCCGCAAAAGAACAAAACAGCCATTGCTGCTGCCAGCATGATAAATAGTGCAAACTTCACCTTTTTCTCCCCCGATCAGATTAATTACCCTATACCCTATTATAAGAATAGTAATATAATAGTTTGTGAGAAAAAGGTGAAGAAATTGTGAAACTTTTCTAAGCAATTTTTATGAGGAAAAATCGAAATAATTTTTCTTAAGGAACCTTGGTATTTCCATTAATTCAGAAAAGGAAATGGTCTTTTCTATTTTATTCGTATCTACTAAAAGAAGTTGATCTTCTATCTCTTTTACGATGGATTCATTTTGGTAGATAATATTGCAGCTATCACAGAAGATCGTAGGTGTGTCCCTAATTTCTATTGCTCTTGAACCGTCCGGAAGTTCCCAGTAAACCTCATTTGTCCCAGTCTTAATATCATTGCTGTCACACCATTGACATTGGTTCTCCATTTTATCCCCCCTACTCAATTTCTTGTTTCACGTCCACTTGTTCGTATTTTTCTATGGTCGCCTTATACTTCTTTTCTTTTAATAGGTCACGCTTATCTCTTTTATCCTTAAGGCTGCTATGAGTCGGATCGGTTACATATTGTTCTCTACGGTTTAAGCGTTCTAACCCTTTTGGTACTAGGTTAAATTGTGTATCGTTTAGTAAACCGGCAATTCCTACCTTAGGCTTCTTGTCGTCTACATCATGATAGATCTCTTTAAAGTAGTCTTCAGCTCTTCCTGGAACGTATTCCTCTGGTTCTGGATAAGTGGTGATAACCCCCTCGAAATTTCGAAGAACAACTTTGTTGGCACTCTGTGAAATAAGGTAGTTTGGCTGTAACGCAATTTTTCCTCCGCCACCTGGAGCGTCGACTACGAACGTAGGGACAGCATAGCCTGAAGTATGGCCTCTTAATCCTTCAATAATCTCCAATCCTTTTGATACTGGTGCCCTAAAATGTCCAATTCCTTCAGATAAATCACATTGATAAATATAATACGGGCGAACGCGGATTTTTACGAGATCATGCATTAGCTTCTTCATAATGCTTACACTGTCATTAATTCCGGCTAATATCACCGATTGATTCCCGACAGGAACTCCTGCATTTGCTAACATTTCACAAGCTTTCTTTGATTCTTCTGTAATTTCAATGGACGTGTTGAAATGAGTGTTTAACCAAACTGGATGGTATTTTTTAAGAATGTTACACAGGTTCTCTGTTATTCGTTGTGGAAAGACCACAGGTGCACGGGTACCGATCCGGATGATTTCAACATGGTCAATTTCACGTAAATTCTTTAGGACATACTCTAAAATATGGTCATTTATTAAAAGTCCGTCTCCACCGGAAATTAGAACGTCCCTTACTTCAGGTGTGTTACGAATATAGTTGATAGCTTGATCGAGTTGCTTTTTCGGTACACCCATTCCGATTTGTCCAGAGAACCTTCTCCTTGTACAATATCTACAATACATCGAGCACTGGTTGGTTACTAAGAATAATACTCGGTCTGGGTATCGATGTGTTAATCCGGGAACAGGAGAGTCTTCATCCTCATGTAAAGGATCTTCTAGGTCATACTTTGTTTTATAAATTTCCTTCGAGATAGGAACAGACTGCATGCGAATTGGGCAGCGTGGGTCATCTGGATTCATGAGTGAAGCGTAATAAGGAGTTATATTTAAAGGGATGGTTTTAGTAGAGATTCTGACCCCTTCTTCTTCATCAGGAGTTAGGTTAATGACTTTTTTTAAGTCATCAAGATTTCTAATCGTATTGGTTAGTTGCCAAACCCAATCATTCCACTGCTCTTCCGTTACATCCTTCCAAAGTTCAATTTCTTTCCAATGGCGCTTAGGTTTATATAGAGTTTGTTTCATCTTCATTCCCCCTAGGATTCTTTACTATAGTATCTTGCAAGAACTATGCCAATTTGAACATTGCGTTAGGTTGGGATTACGTAAAAAAAGATGCCTATTATTCGGCATCTAAGTTCGTGTACTTTTGAATTTTATACTGTAAGGTTTGGCGAGGGATCTGTAGTTGTACAGCAGCTTTTTTAATGTTTCCGCCTGTCTGATCTAGCGTTCTTTCTATTAGCTGCTTCTCGTAAAGATATACTTTCTTTCGGAGAGAATAGGTCTCGTTACTCGGTTCATGATGAACTAGCATACTTTGCTCTTTTAACATAATTGGGAGATGCTCTACCGTAAGAATATCCTCCTCACTTATATTCATCATGTACTCCACAGCATGCTTCAACTCCCTTACGTTCCCTGGCCAAGGATAAGAAATGAACAACGATTTTACCTCATCGGTCACTCCTCTAACCCTTTTATTTAAGCTCATGTTAAAGCCGTTAATAAAATGTTCTAATAAGAAAATGATATCATCTTTCCTTTTTCTTAATGGAAGGAGTTCAAATGTAAGTACGTTTAGGCGATAAAACAAATCGGCTCTTAACTGTTCTGTTTTAAGCGCCTCTTTCGGATGAATGTTCATGGCTGCAATTACCCTTACATTCACCACAATATTCTTAGTTCCACCTACACGCCTTACCACTCCATCTTCAAGAACACGGAGAAGTTTCGCTTGCAGGTCGATTGGCATAGCATGAAGTTCATCTAAAAATAGGGTTCCACCATCTGCGAGTTCAAAAAGTCCAGGTCTCTCGATTGCTCCCGTATAGCTCCCTTTCGCTGTACCAAATAAAACACTTTCTAACAAGGTTTCAGGAATAGCAGCACAATTTTGTGCAATAAACGCCTTCTTCCCCCTCCTTGAAGCATGGTGGATTCCTTGAACAAATAACTCTTTGCCTGTGCCACTCTCACCAAATACAAGAATTGAAGAATGGGATTTAGCTAGTTTAAATGCTTCCTCCTTCATCTTTAAAAAGTCTTGATTGACGGATAATAAATCTTCCAGCGAATAGAGCACAGAACTCTTATTATAGGTTGTTTTGCTACGAGACTGCATGTCCTTCTGCAAATCAATAAGCTGCTCAGACAACCTTTTTATACTCGTATAATCCTTAGCAATTTCCATTGCACCGACAAGCTCATCATTTACAATAATGGGAATGGTGGTATTCATTGTTTCAATTTTCTTGCCATGTATATTTGTATAGGACTGCGCCTGATTCATAATCGTTGTTTTTGTTTTTAATACTTTTAATAGCGTACTAGTATCCTCATTTAAGGATGGGAACACATCTAACAAAGGCTTTCCAAGTACCTCTTCAACAGTTAATCCATCGTGTTTGGCTGCAACCTCATTATAAAAGATGGTGATTCCATCTGTATCAACCACGTGTATTCCTTCATCAATTTCTGTAAGAATGGCGGTTAATACTTCTTTTGAAATATCTGGTTTCCCAATCAAATTGAACACCTACCTATTCTATTCGATACACAATCCCAACCATTTCCTAGGAATTGTTTTTCACTAAATCCAGTTTAAGATATGTTCATCTGACAGGGGTGCCGAAAAATTGTCACACATAGAATATTTTTCGGCAGTTTGTTTAAAATGATTTCGATAAATCCTTTACCCATACATTCATATCTTCAAGTTTATCGTATATAAAACAATTATTCATTAAGCGCCCTCGATAGTGATAGTTTAGCTGATGCAGTACAGCGTTCATTCCAAAGGATAGGGCCCTAGCTAACGAATAAGAGCAAAATATCCCGTTGTCCACTAATTCCTCTTCTAATTTTTCAAGTAAAATTTTCATAAGTCCATGCTTCCGATGATCTGGTAAAGTAGCACAATCTGTTAACTCTGCATTTTTATAAAGCTGATTGACTTCGGCTGATGCTGCGCTAACACATTTATCTTCAAGAAAAAAAGCATAGTATATCGTACCTTCATCAATTGTTTTTCTTATATAAGTTGGGTCATGTAATGGGGTTGGATAAATTTCAAAAACCGCTCTATAGAGTGTAGCGAGATTTTCAGCATCCTTCTTTTCAATTTTTTTCAATGTGTATTCACTTGGAGGGATGATGCTACTTTTTGAAGGTTCTAACTGCTGAACATTTTTTACAATTCCATCTTCTGTAACCCAATGATCGCTTTTCTTTCTTTCATCCGTGTAATATTTACTAAAAAAATGCATGTTTGACCCTAGGAAATAGCCTTCAATCATCCCTTCACACTGAAACCCCTTTTCAACTAATCGTGGGAACTGTTCTTCCCTTCCTTTAAAGATTAGTTTCTCTGCATTCATTTCTCCAGCTAACTCTTCAGCTTTTATGATTGCATCAGATAAGTTCCCAGTAACATCGTCCACGCGTAGTCTTTTGTTATAAGGGTCTGTATACACGTTCATGGAAAAATTTTTAGTTACGATTGTTGCTATAGAGGCAGTAAGATTCATTTTATCCCCCTTTGAACGTTAATTTTGGTTCATTGAACTTTTGTGACTAACCTACTTTGTTTCACTGACTCCACACCACTTCATCATGGCTAAAGACAAAATCTCCGCACACTCGAATACTTTATCTACTTCAATATACTCATTGGCGTCATGAGCAACCTCTGTTACCCCTGGCCCAAACACCACAACAGGTGTATCGCCTACATTAGAGAGGATTCCCCCATCTGTACCCCATGGTGATGCTTCTATTTTAGGGGTTACACCTTTTATAGTTTGATAACTTTCTGAAATAGTGGTCATTAGCGGATGGTCACTTTCTAAATCTCCAGGTAACCATTTGGCGCCAAACCACTCTACCTTGGCAGGATGTTCCTTGAACCATGCGTTAGATTCGCCAAGTAATCTTAAACAATTCTCCATCTCTTTTTCTGCATCTTTTAGTGCTTCATTAGGTGCTACACCCATTCTCCCTTCAATTATACATAAATCTGGGACTGAGGATGGCCATTCTCCACTAGAAATTTTTCCAATATTAATAGGAATTGGGATCGGAATATGCTCGTATAAAGGATCGGTAATTTTTTCGTTTCTCATTTTCTCTAATTCTTGTAAAGCTTGAATCACTAACATGGACTTCTCAATGGCATTTACCCCTTCATATCTAGTTCCGCCATGAGCAGATTTTCCTTTCACCGTAATGCGGAACCACATGGACCCTTGTTGCTTTGGAAATAACTTCATGTTCGTTGGCTCAGGAATAATGGCCCCGTCAGCTTTATAACCTCTTAGGACGGTTGCTAATGTTCCTGCTCCACCACTCTCTTCTTCTATGACGCTTTGAAAAATAACATCTCCTTTCAGCTGAATTCCACTGGCAATTAGTGACTCGATAGCAAGTAGAAGAGAAGTAGAACCTCCCTTCATGTCGGTTGAACCCCGGCCATAAAGTTTTCCATCTTCTATATATCCGCTAAAAGGACTATTATTCCAATCCTCTTTATCACCTTCTGGAACCACATCAATGTGTCCATTTAAAATAAGGGATTTTCCACCACCTGTTCCTCTTAAGACTCCTACTACATTCGGATTTCCTGAAAAGTCTTTTCGATCTGAGCAAAAGGCTGGATGGTTATAAAGTTTTTCCTCTCCTATCTCCCACATATCCAATTCCAATCCCAGTTCCCTGCATTTTTCTATAATTATAGCCTGAGCTTTACTTTCATTTCCCCGAACGCTTCCTTCTTGAACAAGCTTTTGCAATAATCGGATCCCCTGATTCTTGTTTTCAGAAAACCATTTCTTCACTTTCATCATTTCTTGTTCCAAATTGCTTCAGCTCCCCTTTGCCTAGTAATCTTCAATGATTTTAAAGTTTGGACTTACTTGAAATGTACATCCTGTATTTTTTGAAACATCTTCAATGGTAAAAGGTGAAAACAGTTCAATGAGTATTAACTTCTTTTCTTCTACAGCAAATACAGCCATTTCAGTAATGATCAAGTCTACACAGTTCGCTGAGGTTAATGGCAGCGTACAGGTGTCCACAATTTTAGGATTTCCTTTTTTATCTACATGGTTCATGACGACAATTACTTTTCTAGCTTTTTGAGCGAGCTCCATCGCTCCACCCATTCCTGGAACCTTTTTACCAGGGACAATCCAGTTTGCTAAGTCCCCCTTTTCACTTACCTGTAGAGAGCCTAGAATGGTGATATCAATTAATCCTCTTCGAATCATTCCAAATGCGATTGCACTATCACAGTAAGATGAACCTTGGACAACCGTTACCGGAAAACCACCAGCATTACACAAGTTTTCATCCTCATCTCCATGATGCGGACTCGGTCCCATGCCGACAATTCCGTTCTCAGCGTGAAACATCACATTCATCTCTTCAGGTAGAAAGTTAGGAACTAGGGATGGGATTCCGATACCTAGATTTACAACCATTCCATTCTGTATTTCTTTGGCAGCTCTTTCTGCAATCCGATTTCGAACTTCTACTCCCAAGCCCATTTCCAATTCACCCCTTTAGACGGAATCAAGTAATCTACAAATATACCAGGTGTTACTACCTCATCTGGATCCAAGCTCCCTAATGGTACAATTTCCTCCACTTCAGCAATCGTAATATCAGCTGCCATCGCCACTAATGGATTCGTATTTCTTGCACTTTTGTCATAGATTAAGTTGCCATATGGATCTGCTTTTTTAGCATAGATAATTCCGATTTCAGCGGTTAAAGCTGCTTCAACAAAATATTCCTTTCCATGAAAGCTATAAATAGGTTTATTTTTAGAGACCATTTCATTATCCATGCCGATGTCTGTTAAAATGGCTGCCAACCCTACTCCTCCAGCTCGTATCCGCTCAGCCAATGTTCCTTGAGGGGAAAACTCAACTTCCAGTTCTCCCTTCGTCATAAGCTGTCCGGCAATTGGATTTGATCCAATATGAGAAGCAATGACCTTTTTTGCTCTACCTTGGCTTACAATTTTTCCTATCCCGATATTCGGGAATCCTGTATCATTTCCAATTAAGGTTAAATCCTTAACTCCCTTATCTAAAATCCCATCAATAATAGTCGGTGGAGAACCAACCCCACCGAAACCACCAAACATGATCGTTGAACCATCCTGAAATAGCTCCATCACTCTATTTATGTCTGTAATTTTTCCGAAAGGGTTCCCCATCGCTACATCCCTTCCTTTTCCTATAATCTAGATATATCAGTTGTCTTTAAAGTTCTTCTTCTTCAAATTGTTTGAAGGTTTGGCTCAATAAGGTAATAAGTTCATCCATCTCTACCGTTGTGATGGTTAGCGGTGGAGCAAGTAAAATCGCATCTCCATTAATCCCATCCATTCCTGCACCAGCAGGATAAAGAAGCAATCCATTGTCTTGTGCAAGTGCAACGATTTTTTGTGTTGCTTGTAACTCTCTTGGGAACGGTTCCTTTTTATCCGTATCCTTTTTAATAAACTCAAGACCAATTAACAAACCTTTCCCACGTATATCTCCAATAAAAGTAAATTGCTCTTTTAATCGCTCTAATTTTTCCCGCAAATATTTACTTTTTGATTCAACTTCTTGGATAATTTGATTTTTTTCCAGGTACTCTAAAACCGCTAACGAAACAGCACAGCTTTGTGGATTTGCACTTAATGTATGCCCACTCATAATGGTTTTTGAGCCAACAAGAATGGGCTCCATGATTTTATCGCTAACAAGGGCTGCTGCAATAGGTGCGTATCCTGCTCCCATCCCTTTTCCTAGAGCGACAATATCTGGCTCAACATCCCAATGTTCACATGCAAGCATCGTTCCGGTTCTTCCAAACCCGGTCATGACCTCATCGGCGATAAACAAGATCCCATTCCTCTCACATATTTCTTTAATGACCTTGTAATAATCCTTAGGTGGCGTGACTGCTCCTCCAGCTGCCCCAATCACCGGTTCAGCGATAAATGCAGCAATCTGTTGGGCACCAATTCGTCTTATGACTGTTTCTAATTCATTGGCACATAAATACCCACAATCAGGGGCCTCGCGATTGTAGGGACAACGATAGCAATATGGTGGGTGAATAACAGGGAAGTCTTCAAGCAATGGCACAAAGCGTGCTCTTCTTCCTGTATGACCCGACATTGAGAGTGCTCCTAGTGTAATACCGTGATAACTCATCCACCGAGATAGCACCTTCGTTTTTGTGTGTATGCCTTTCTCCTGCCAGTACTGAATAGCGATCTTCATCGCTGTTTCCGTTGCTTCTGATCCACTATTAACAAAAAAGCACCAATTTAAATCTCCCGTCGTATTTTCAGCAATTTTTCTAGCTAGTTTCTCGGCCGCTTCACTCGTAAACTGAGACCGATAGACAAATGAAATTCTTTTTGCTTGTTCGTGCATTGCTTCAATAATTTCTTCTACACCGTGACCAATATTTGCAGTCACAGCACCAGAAGCGGCATCTAAGTATTTTTTTCCTTCTGTGTCGTATAAATAAATGCCTTTGCCATAATCAATTATAGGATATTGTGCATCAAGCATTGGTTTAATTAAGAATGATTGATCCACGCCTTTTCCCCCATTCCCTTTGTCTGTTTGTAAGCGTTTTCATGTAAATATGGCAATATATTAGAGTGTATGAGATGAAATGAGAAATCTTTCTTAGATTCTTATGTGGTTCGAGGTGGGGCTTGTGAGTTAGTTGGGCTGTATCGTAGAGTAGTGCGTGGTTGCTTGTACGGCTGGTTGCCCTCTTCTTGTCGAATAATCGATAAATGGAAAAATTCGAACAAAAATTTTTAAAATTAGAAGAGAAAATCGAAAAATCGATTATAAAAACTCTAAATTCGAAGAATGCGACTAATTTCAAAAGTGCGTCTAACCTTTATAAAACAAAAAAAGCTATTTACCTATAAAAATATAGATAATTAGCTTTTATTAAGTAAATTTACTCGGTTTGTTCAATTATAATTTCAGTTTGTGTACCTTTTGCCGTAATTGTAGCCATTGCTCCAACTGGTATCGTTGCGATTGGACTTACATGACCGAAGTTTACGTTCGCGATAATTGGTATATCTTTAAGCTCGCGTTTTGAATAAATGATTTTTCTTAATGCTTCTTCCGTAACATTTGAAGAGGTTTGAAATCTACCGATTAAGATCCCCTTAATATACTCCGCATCCGGTAAATGTAATAGTGATTGCAGGTCTCGGTCAAAGGTAAGTGAGTGGGACTCTTCATCATCCTCAACAAAAAGAATAGCATCCTTTAGAGACGGCATATACTCTGTTCCCTGCAGGAGGTTCATCGTACAAAGATTCCCTCCAATAAGCTTTCCACTAGCTTCTCCCTCTTGTAAAACAAGATAGGAATCCTGTTCAATGAAATTACGCTTTTCTTGATCTAAATACCATGGATCATCACTCCAATAAGAGGAAGGATTAACCTCGTAAGGGGCATCATTTGTCATGGCACTTAAGAATGACTGTACAGTATACTCTGTTCCATATTTCATTCCCATTGTAGAGAAATGCGGTCCGGAGTACGTGACCAATCCTGTTTTTTGATAAATCGCTAAACTAAGGGCTGTAATATCGCTGTATCCGCAAATGATTTTTGGGTTCTGCTTAATAAGATCAAAGTCTATGTATTTTAGAAGCTGGTTTGAGTTATACCCACCAATGACGGTAAGGATCGCTTTTACGTTCGGATCACGGAAAGCATCATGAAGATCTTCAATTCGCTCTTCAATCGACGTGCTAAAAAACTCATCATGCTCGGAAACATTTTTCCCAAATGTAACCTTAAACCCCATGCCTTCTAGACGCCCAATCGAAATCTCTCGTTGTTCTTTTTTTATAATGGCCATACTTCTTGATGGTGCTATGACTCTAATTTCGTCACCTGGAACTAATCTTTGTGCGAACATACTAACTTCCTCTTTTCCAAAAATAAAATGGTAAAACACATTTTACCAAAGAACATAAATTCTTGAAAGCTGTTTTCTCAATATAAAAAGCCAAACGAGGTCAACGCCCTACGCTTGGCTTTCAAACAATTATGCTAATACCGTTTCTTTATTCTTACTTGATTTTGATTTTTCAACGATGTCACGTGCAATCCATACTCCACACGCTCCTGCTTGAGCAAGGCCACGCGTAATACCAGCACCGTCTCCACCCACATAAAGACCACTAATTTCCGTTTCAAAACGATCATTTATTTTTGGTCTAGCTGAATAGAACTTCGCTTCTACCCCGTAAAATAAAGTATGTTCAGATGCAAGACCAGGAGTCACGTGGTTTAATGCTTCCGTCATTTCAATTAAGCTTTTCATTGTATTGTATGGAAGAACTAAGCCAAGATCACCAGGTACAGCTTCTTTTAACGTTGGCTCAAGGAAACCTTCTTTAATTCTTTTCGATGTTGATCTTCTACCTTTCAAGATGTCACCATAACTTTGTACGATAATCCCACCACTTGAAAGACTATTCGCCAATCTTGATACTTCATGTGCATATTCATTCGGCTTATCGAAAGGATCTGAAAATGTATGTGACACAAGAAGGGCAAAGTTTGTATTTGGGCTGCCTAGTTTTGGATCTTTATACGCATGTCCATTCGCAAGCATAATACCTGAATGATTTTCAACAACAACATGGCCCGAAGGATTGCTACAAAAAGTACGTACTCTTGTACCAACTGAAGTATTAAAAACGAACTTTCCTTCATAAAGATGTTCATTGATTTCTTCCATAACAATATTGGATGTTTCAACACGAACTCCAATGTCAACTTGGTTATTAATCATTTTTAGACGGCGAGATTTCAAAAGCTTTGCTAGCCATACTGAACCATCACGTCCTGGTGCAATCACGACTTTATCTGCTGTAACAGATTCACCAGTTTTTAGTTTAATTCCTTTAACCACGTGACCATCCGAATTTTTTTCTGTAATTAAATCTTCAACCTCTGTTTTGAACACCATATCTATTTTATCTTTTAAATATTCGAAAATACTCATTAAAATTTCAAGATTTTGTTCTGTTCCTAAATGCCTTACTTGTGCACGTAGAAGTTTTAGTCCTGCTGCATAGCCTCTTCGCTCAATTTCTCTAACTTTGTCTGTTAGCGGATCCGTTATGCTTTCAGTAGCTCCATGCTGCAAGTTAATATCATCAACATACTTAATTAAGTCAATAACTTGTGAGTCAGGAAGATAGTCAGTCATCCAGCCACCAAATTCGCTTGTAATGTTGAACTTCCCATCTGAGTATGCACCTGCACCACCAAATCCATTTGTGATAGAACAAGCTGGTAAACAACCAGCGAATTCTTTTCTTCCGGCTGCTGGTGGACATTTTTCAATTTTCTTTTGTAGGATCGGACAGTTTCTTTTATATATATCATGACCTTTATCAATCAATAAAATATTTGCTTCTGGCATTTTTAGAGATAATTCATAACAAGTAAAAATTCCAGCCGGACCGGCTCCGACAACAATTACATCATAGTTCGTTTTCATCGTCTTATTCCCCCAGACGTTGTGCGTGTATTCGTATTTTCTTAACCCTTGGATAATATATCAGAGGAATAATGCAACGTCAATAGTTTTTTACGAACTATTTAATTTAGATTATAAAAAAACGTTCGTAAATAGCGTATTTTAAGGAATATTTAATGATTTCTGAAAAATTTTATTCCAACCAAAAAGGACTGCCATTTAGACAGTCCCATTTTCTCTACTTAGCATTTTCCGTAGAAGCTAGCCCCAATGATGATTAACAAGATGAATAAAACGACGATTAGAGCAAAGCCACCACCGTATCCAAATCCACCCACTGGCCCAGTCGCAACTGGCGCTACTGCTGTTGGGTAACCATATCCATGATAACAAGGATCACATCCATATCCAGCATATCCGTAATCTGCACCTTTCACAGAGAATACCTCCTTGAAGTTCTAAAATTATTGTTTTCACTTTAATCTATGTGGTAGGTACTTGACCCGTATGTGCGTTTGCCCATTTTTTTCATAAGTAATTAGGCATTCACATTTAATTGCAGGGAGATTGATATAAAATTAGAAACGTAGTAATGTAGTTTTTATAAAATTAGTAGGAGAATGAAAAATGAAAAGTTTATTACGCAGCTTTGTAAATGGGATTCTAACGATTGTTCCAATCATCCTTGTGATTTACGTTGTTTATAAAACGTTTATGTTTTTAGATGGGTTACTTGGCACATTTTTAAAAGGATATTTTAAGGAGGATTACATCCCGGGAATTGGACTGCTGGCTACCATTATAGCCATAACGGTATTAGGGTGGTTATCAACAAAGTTTTTTATTGGTACTTCGATCAAATTAGTAGATCGTTTATTAGAAAAAATCCCCATCGTCAAAACGATCTATTCCGTTATTAAAGATACGGTGCATTCCTTCTTAGGCGAGAAAAAGTCCTTTTCAAAGGTCGCACTTGTTACGATTCCAGGAACAGACATGAAAAGTATGGGATTTGTAACGGCTGAGGAACTCGAAAGCTTTCACAGTCCACTAAAAGATTACATTGCCGTTTATGTCCCGCAGACTTTTCAGGTTGCAGGGTTTACATTTTTAATCCCAAAAGATCAAGTTGAATTCATCGAAGTCAAGCCGGAAGATGCTATGAAATTTATTTTATCTGGTGGAATGACTACAAAGAAAGAAAAGCAAGTAGAGAAAGAGGTATCATAAGAAAAGCCGCCAAATGGCGGCTTTTCTACTTGTCTTCAAATAATTTTTTATATTCCCCTAACCCCGCCTCTTCAAGCTTATCTTTTGGTATAAACTTTAGAGCGGCAGAGTTTATACAATAACGTAAACCCGTAGGTCCAGGACCATCATCAAATACGTGGCCAAGATGTGAATCCGCTGTCTTGCTCCTAACCTCTGTTCTAACCATAAAATGACTAGTATCTGTTTTTTCCGTAATTTCTTCTTCCTCTAGAGGTTTTGAAAAGCTCGGCCAGCCACACCCAGCATCAAATTTTTCTTTAGAGCTAAATAACGGTTTACCTGAAACGATATCTACATAAATACCATCTTCGAATGTGTTCCAGTACTCATTACGAAAAGGAGGTTCAGTACCATTATTTTGAGTTACTTCAAATTGGATCGGTGTTAGCTTCTGTTTAAGTTCAGCACCCTGTTTATCCTTCATTCTTCTCACCCCAATGTTCCTTTATATAAGCCGCTCGACCGGACCCTATTTGATAAGAGTTATATCTTGTAGGATTCTTTTTATAAAACTGTTGGTGGTAGTCCTCAGCTGGATAAAAAGTTTTGGCAGGTAATATTTCCGTCACGATTGGCTTTTTAAAAATTCCACTATCCTGCAAGTCTTTTTTTGATTGCTCTGCTTCTACCTTTTGTTCTTCCGTATGATAAAAGATGGCTGTTTGATAGGACTGACCTCTGTCGTAAAATTGCCCACCAGGATCAGTTGGATCAATTTGCTGCCAAAAAAGCTCAACTATTTTCTTATAAGGAAATACCTCAGGATCAAATTTGATTTGAACAGCTTCATAATGTCCTGTTGTTTCGGAACAGACCTCTTGATAGGTTGGATTTTCTTTGTGACCACCTGTATAACCAGATGTTACACTAATGATTCCTGGCTGTTCATCAAATGGTTTAACCATACACCAAAAACATCCTCCGGCAAACGTGGCAAGTTCAAAGTTTTGCTCTTTCAAGTGAACACCTCTTTTATAATGGACTTTACAACATGTTTATATGGTTTAGATTAAAGAAAAATCAATTGATATGCAAATAATCGAATTAGCTTCAAAGAAAAGTGCAGGCACCTTGCCCAGCGCCGTAAAAACTGTAGCCCCATTGTATGAGATAAAGGAAACACGAAGAGCGAAAGCGATTCGATGTTGACTTATCGTGAGGAAGGAAAAATCATTCGATTTTTCCAAGTTGGGGCGAAGTTTTATAGGCGTTAGGTGCTGGAGCTAGACACCAGTCCAGCTTTAAAAAGTTTATACTTTCTTACCTAGGAACAAAAACCTCTCCTATATAAGAGAGGTTTTTTGGATTATCTTCTATTCTTAATTTGTTTGTTGATACTTTTCCACTTGCTTTTCTCTGCAGCTTGTGCTCGTTTATCAAGCTTTCGATCGAGGTAAGCTAACTCCTTCAACAGTTTCTTATAGCTGTGAAGTCTATCTGCATCAAGTACTCCATCTTCAATCGCCATTAGAACGGCACATCCGGGCTCATTTTTATGTGTACAATCCCTAAACTTACAACGATCGGCCAGTTGCTCAATATCGGAGAAACTTTCGGATAACCCTTCTCCACCCTCCCATAGCTGTATTTCTCTCATACCAGGAGTATCAATTAAGATGGCCCCATTTGGGAGGAGCACCATCTCACGGTGTGTAGTCGTGTGTCTACCCTTCGCGTCATCCTCTCGTATCCCCTGAACCTTTTGTTTTTCTTCACCTAGAAAGTAATTCATGATCGTTGATTTTCCTACTCCAGAAGAGCCTAAGAGTGCAATTGTCTTTTCAGATTCAACGTATCTTGTCAATTCCTCTATTCCTGTACCATCCACCACACTGATTGGAATAATCGGTACACCAAGTGCAACGGCTTCAATCGCTGATACCTTTTCATGGATGTCACTAGCTAAGTCAGTCTTCGTTAGGACAATGACCGGATTCGCTCCACTTTCCCATGTTAACAATAGATAACGCTCCAGCCTCCTAAGGTTGAGGTCATCATTTAATGAACTGACTAAGAACACCGTATCTACATTTGTAGCTACAATTTGTTCATCTGTCGTTTCCCCTGCAACTTTTCTAGAAAACTTACTCTTTCTAGAGAGCACTCCATGGATGGTGCCTTTTTGTTCTTCTGGTCTACCATTTAGCACAACCCAATCACCTACAGCAGGGTAGTCCTCACGAGAAGTTGCATTAAACGAGAACTTCCCGGAAACCTCACATAGTAACTCTCCTACTTCCGTCCAAACCCGATACAATCTTTTATGCTCAAGAGCCACTCTACCAACAATAAGTGTTTGATCTGAATAATTTGCTTGAAAATCATTTTGAAAAAATTCATTAAAGCCCATTTTATTTAAGTTCATTTTGTTCTGTTCCTCCAAATGTTTAAAATACGAAAAAAACCATAGGCAACACAGCCCATGGTTTTACAGTTAAAGGAACAAAAGAAAATAGACCTTTAGTGCAAAATTACTCCGTACATAGGTTGGGCTGTGCATTATTTACAATAGCAACGGTTTCTAAAACAATTAATGATTGTACCATAATTCATCGCCCACCTTTCCATTAGTTGTAATAAGTATATAAAATTGGTAAAGGAAAGTAAACCATATTCTCAAAAAAATTTTCAGAGCTATCCTTTTATGGAAACAAGGATTTTAAAATCTCAATCTATTTCTACACTAGGCACCCATCCACTTTGTCTCGCATATCTTATTGACGTGAAGCTATATAGATAGGAGCGAGGGGTATGTCTACAAAGAGAAATCACCATGATTATTTTGAAAAAGCAGCCATGTACGATTTACTTGCCATGTACTATAAATATATTGATCCCAGTACACATATGATGTATTACCAAAAACATTTAAAGTATATGCATAAAGCCATTCAATCATATAGAACGGATATGATGCCAGGCAATAATATGGGTGGTGCACAGCCTGCAAGAGTTCGTGTACTACATGCTGCACCCGGAGCAGGAAACGTAGATATTTATGTAAATGGGAATCGTATATTAAGAGATTTTCCATTTAAAGAATCTAGTAACTATTTATCTTTACCGGCAGGAAAATATCAAATAGATATCTACCCAGCAGGAAACATGGTATCTACGGTCATCAGCAAAAAAGTGACCGTAGAAGGAGGAAGATTCTATACATTGGCTGCAATTGGTCAGCCAGATAAACATCTAAGATTATTAGCTTATGAGGACGAACCAAGAGTTCCGGCAGGAGAAACAAAAGTCCGCTTTATTCATCTTTCTCCTGATGCACCTGCAGTTGATATCGCTGTTAAAAACAGAGATGTTATTTTCCCGAACGTTTCCTATAAACAAGCTACTAATTATCTAGGATTGTCTCCGATGACCGTCGATCTAGAGGCAAGGGTAGCCGGAACCAACAATGTAGCTCTATCGTTACCTGGGGTTCAATTAAGACCTAATGAGGTTTATACCATTGTTGCAGTTGGCTTATTGTCAGGGGAACCAGAGCTAGAGACTATTGTGCTAAGAGGCTAACAGATACAAAACAAGGTGGCTCCTAAACGGAAGCCACCTCTATTTCGTGGGAACTAATAATGAAAACTCAATATCGTCGTTTTTTAAATCAAATTTCTCTACTTTTACTCTTAAGTTACTTTTTAATTTCATCTTTTGCAAAGCTACATAAATAAGCTCTTCATTTGGCTGTATGCTCACCCATTCTGGAAAATCGTACTTGTCTCTTATAAACTTAAGGACATAATCGACAGGTAAATGAAGCTGCCCAATTGAGATTGACTGTTGTTTTAATATTAAATCCCCATTTTCCAATGCCTCGGGTTCAAAAGTTAACTTCATCTCAATATCTTGTGTAAATACCTTTAGGGTTCCATACAGTTCAACTTCATCCCCAAGTATCACTTGATAGGCAATAGGACTTTTTAAGCCTTCTTTTTCTATATAATGATTAATAACTTTGTTAAGGTTATCCTTATTAGAGTGAATGTTAAAATCTACATATTCATGATTTGAGTATTCAAGATCTAAGTCATCATCCCTAGTAGGAATATTAATGACGACCAACACAAAAAGAATCGTAGCTACATTAATTCCTAGAAGGATAAAGAATAGCTTCTTCCAACTGTTACTCATTATAATAATTCTCCTCTTTCCTTAAAGCATATTTCGTTTCTGAAAGAGTTGGTAGAGCTTGCTTTCTTAAGATTTCATATACCTTTAGTGCCATGAGTTCATAGCCTTTATCATTGGGATGAAAATAATCTTTGTATAAGAGATTTTCTTCCGTAGTTTTAAAGGTTTCTGCAATATCAACAAAATACGTTTCCTCATACATTGAGAGAATCGCTTTACTTTTTTCATTCCAACCTTCCATAATCATGTCTAGTTCTTTCACATTCGCGAACCATTTAGAAAAAGGATTATATAAGCCAACTAATATGATGGTGGTTTGAGGATTTTCAGCGCGAATCAAATCCAAAATGGAGATTAGATTTTGCTCATAAACCTTTCTTTGTTTATCAAAGTCACTGAGATCTAAAGTAGTAAAGTTTTCTCTCACTACTTTCATAATATCATTTCCACCAATCGTAATGATGACCATGTCCGTATTCCCAATGGCTTCTTTTACTTCGTCTTTATCCAACCTTTTTAAAAGTTGAGAGGTTCTATTCCCACTTACCCCAAAGTTAAGGAATTGCGCGTCCTTAACTCCCTTTTCTTTTTCTAGATGTTCTTCTAAGTAAGGTAAATATCCTCCTCTTTTCGTGCTATCTCCAACACCCTGAGTCAACGAATCCCCTATTGATACAATCTTATAATCTTCGGGAACAAAGTCTACTGGTATGTCACTCTTCAAAGATAAACCAGAATCCCTATTTTTATTATAATCACCACTGTAAACGAATACTGGTTGAGCACTTGATTGAGCACAAGATGTTAGCATAATGGAACAAAGAGTAAGAGAGGTGAATAACTTTTTCATCTGATCACCTTCCTTTATATTTCAGGTTAAAGTAAAATTTCAAAGGTTTTTCATTATTAGAAAAGAGTCCAACTTCCGGCTATAATATATATAATATTCAAAAGTCCAAAGGAATTGTCCTAATTCGAAATTAAAGATATTATAACACGAGTTGTGCTCAAAAACAGTTCACCAGTAAATGCCTACTGTTAGCAGAAAGCTACTTCATTGTCGGGAATTTGCGTTTTTAGAGAAAAAAAATTAGACCTTTAAGATAAAGGTCTATTGTTGTAAAGCTTTTATATCACTCATGATTTCATCGAATGGAATTTCGTTTAGTCCTGTATAATACTTCATAATGTTTCCTTCTTGGTCTACAAGGAAGAAGTTTACGTCATGGACAACTTGATCTTGATCTTTCGGTTTAACAACAATTGTTTTGAAGCTATTTTTAGCAAACTCATGAATGTCATCATTACTATAGCCAGTCAGAAAGTGATAGTTTCCGAAATTCACATTAAACTTCTCACCGTAATCTTTCAATACTTCTGGACTATCTATTTCAGGGTCAACGGAAAATGAAACAAATTCAACATTTTCGTACCCTTCGTCTTTAACCATTCCTTGAAGTTTAACCATATTGGATGTCATTGGTAAACAAACATCATCGCAATTTGTGAAAATAAAGTCTGCAACCCAAATCTTTCCTTTTAAATCCGCTAATCCAAAAGGTTGTTCCTCTTGATTCGTAAAAGTAAAATCTTCAACTGGCCAGTTTAAAGGATCCTTAATTCCACTTTGGCCACAAGCTGAAAGAATGGTAACTGTAAGTAGCATTATAAAAATAATACGAAGCTTCATATTCTCACCTGCTGTTCTTCATTTCATATACTTGATTATTCTAGCAGACGTTTGTGAAAGAAGAAAGAAAAAGATGTTACAAAATTATGGACTGACCTTTTCCATATCAGCTTTAATCAGGTGTCTGCACAATTAGAGTACAGGCACTAGACAGATAGTATTTTTTGCGTAGTTTATTAATCACTTTCCTTATAAAGAGGAACTTTTATGATAAAAATAGATCCTACTCCTTTATTGCTTAACACTTCTATATTTCCTTTCATTCTCTCAATAATTTGGTAGCACACCATTAAACCCATTCCAGTCCCTTTTTCTTTCAGTGAATAAAATGCCGTTCCAAGCCTAGCCAATTCTTCATCTGTCATCCCGACACCTGTATCCTCAATTAAAAACACACCATAATGGTTCTCTTTAAAAACCCTAACGGTAAGTGTCCCGCCATCCTTCATTGCTTCTATACCGTTTTTATAGATGTTTATCAGAACCTGTTTAAGCTCACTAACATTCCCTCTTATAAAAACAGAATCCTCAAATTCCGTTTTTAAGGTAATATTTTTGGACATCATCGCGTAAGAGTTCATTAAATCCATTACTTTGCTCGCAAGTTCTACGGCATCTACCTTCTCCATTTCATCTAAATCAGGTTTCGCCAAAGATAAATAATCATTAATGATCGTCTCTGCTCGATTTAGCTCTTCAATCATTAATTTAATATACGTATTCTCCTCCGTTGAAAGCTCCTTTGATAAAAATATCTGTAAAAAACCCTTTACCACAGTCATAGGGTTCCTAATTTCATGGGCAACAGAAGCAGCCAATTGACCGATGGCATTCATTTTCTCCGCACGTTGAAGCTCTCTTAAAAGCCTCGTTTTTTCGATGATATTATCCATTTCTCCAATGGCATCTTCAAATTTATCAGTAGGGTTAGGCAAACGTCCATCTTTCCCAAATTGTTCGGATGTAACAGACAATCTATCAAACAATGTCGTTAACTGGTTTGTCATAAAGTTAAAACGGTCACATAGTAGACCTAAGTCGGATTGGTCGTCTGCTTGGAGTTTTACATCAAAATTTCCGTAACTTACCTCGTTTATTCCTTTGATTATTTCATTGACAGGCTCCATTACCTTGTTTAGCCCATTTTTCAAGATAAAATAAACAACTACCGTTATGATGAGAAAGAAAGCAAATAAGTACAAGGCAATCTCTTTCTGGAAAGATTGAATGGCTTCCGCGTTAACATCAATTCCTAATACGGCTACGACATTGCCTTCTATATCTTTAATAGGAGCAAATGCAGTAATCCAAATACCATAATGATCTTTGAACATCTCTGTGTGTGACACCTTACCGGTTTTCAGAGCTGTTAAAAATCCATCAATATATTCTTCGCCAGCATCGTAATAAGAGAAAGAAGGAAGACCAAGAGTATCATAATTTTTAGAGCCGATTAGGATAAACACTTTTTTACCATCAACCACTTCGGGTAAAAAAATCCCACCGTCAATGTATAAGGAATTTTTCTCATGTACTAATGAGACAATATTTTTTAAGCGTTTATATGCCGGGTGTGTGTCATCTTTAAATTCAATTGTCCTCTCTACATCATCAGCCACAATCGTAGCACTCCAAAGAGAAGCAATCCCGACAACTCGATCGGTAAGTTCATTTTTCATTAATTCCGTTTGTAAAATCACGCTGATCGCAGTAGTAGTAATAACAACCATGAATGTTATGCAAAAAGAAAAAAGTAATACTTTCTTGAATAAGGGGAGGTTTTTAATATATTTCCTCATCATTCGCTCCGGTTCCATATGTATTAGTAAACTACTATTTTTTTCGACAAATGCAATTGTTTTCCCTTTAAAAATTACAAAAATACCATTTATTTTGTAAAAGTTCTGAATTTTCTATTTGGAAGTATTGATTGATGTGTACTTCTGAAAAAATATTTCATCTTGTGAAAATCGTCACAAAAGAAACTTTGAAAATATGATATGATATCCCTGTACAAAATGTGTAAACAGGGTGAATCAAAATGACAAGAAAACTATTAAGTTATTTTTTATTTTTGGGTACGTTAATGTTTCTCATCACAGGATGTTCTAATGAAGAAGAAGTGAAGGAAGTGGTTCCTACTGTTGAGCCTGCTCAGGACCACGGGAATCATACTTACAATGAAAAGAACGGGGATCTAAGAGAGCTAACCACTTCAGTTGACACTCTCCCTATTTTTTTAAAGGATAAGCCTGAGCAAATGCAAATCATTTATAGTGCTGCTGCACAACACCAAGAGCTTCTCGAATACATCCCTTGTTACTGTGGCTGTGCAGAGTCTGGTAACCATCAAGATGCTTATGATTGTTTTGTTTATGCAAATAAAGAAAATGGTGAGGTTGTCTGGGATGACCATGGTACCCGCTGTGGCGTTTGTCTAGAAACCGCAGCAGAAAGCATTCTGCAATATAAAGATGGAAAATCAATGATGGAAATACGTGAGTATATTGATGAGAAATATAAAGAAGGATTTTCGGAGCCAACTCCTACAAAAATGCCTGAAGGTGTATAAAACGAACCCCTGAATGATTGTCATTCAGGGGTTGTTGTATATTTTATTCAAAAAAGTACATAAAGCCAATTGCTCCAGGACCTGTATGTGTAGTAATAACAGGACCTGTATAAATTTCTTGAATTTTATCATAGCCTGTCAATTCTTTAATGTTCGCTTTCAATTTCGATACCATTTCAGGTGCATCAGCATGGACGAGCCCAACACCCTTTATAGTCTTGCCATTCGTATCAGTAGCAAATTCCTTAGCTAAATATTTTGCGACCTGAGAATAGCTTCTAGCCTTTGAGACAGGCGTGTAAACCCCGCCTTCAAGTGAAGCGATTGGTTTAATATTTAATAATGAACCAATCATAGCCTTCCCTTTCCCAATTCGTCCACCTTTAACAAGGTTTTCTAGTGTATCCACTACGACAAATAATCTAGTTTGTTCACGAACTTCGTCTAGACGACTAAGAATTTCATCTACACTTTTACCTTCTTTCGCCATTGTTGCCGCTTCCATTACTTGAAAGGATAAGGCACTAGAGATAAATCTTGAATCAACTACCGTTACATTTCCTTTAGACATCTTTGCAGCCGATTCTGCTGACTGAACCGTTCCGCTCATACCACCAGTTATGTGAATAGAAATCACGTCATACCCTTCATCCGCTAGACGATCATAAAGTTCAGCGAACACTCCGACTGCTGGTTGACTACTCTTAGGAAGTTCTTTGGACTCCGCCATTTTTTGCAGAAACTCTTGAGGAGTAATATTAACGCGGTCTAAATAGGTTTCATTTTCAATCTGAATGGATAGTGGAACCACTTCTATATCGTACTCTTTTATTAGTTCTTGTGATAAGTCTGCAGTTGAGTCGGTTACTACTTTAATTTTATTAATGATCTTCACTTCCCTTTTACTTCGTTTGGCATATTTTTTATTATACCTTGTCCAGTAGTAAATTTTACATAAAATTAATAAATTTGTAAGGGAAATAATTAAGATAGCCCAACATCTTGTCCGTTTCATTGCGCTGCAGACACTTGCTTTCCTAGGAGGAATAGGGTTCGATTCCTCTTAGGGGAGGGATGTGAGCCTTCTCGGCTTCGCCTGTGAGGTCTCACACTTCCCTCTATTCCCGCAGGACTTTGAATTAACTTCTTCGAACTGGCCCACGCACGAAGGAAATGCGATAGCATTTTCGAGGAGTCAAGTGTCTTCCGCTTCATTCCACTAATGTTACTGAAGATGTTCATTCAAAAGATAAAAAAAATAAAAGAGCACCGGCAGACTACCAGTACTCCAAAAACAAATCATTTGATTAAAAATAAGTTAGTTAGTCACATGACCATTTCATTTAAGCGTTGTTCTTAAGCTCTTGAGATTTAAAAATATCCTCGTATACGGGCCATTTCAACACTCTCTTTAAGTAATCCTTAAATGAATAGCACTTTTTGACTTTTCGGTCCCCATAAAGGGTTGTAATAAAAGTTTGCAAACGGACTTGGATTAAAAAATAATAAGGGCTATCTTCCTCCAATACTGGAATATCCATGACTTTTACCTTCTGTCCAACAACATTTTTGAACTCTAGGCTTTTGAATAGCAAAATATCAATCCTCTTTTTCACCCGTTTGATTATATTATACCTTAATTATAGGTCGAAGTGTGTCTATTTATGCGGTGTTTATAAAAAATTAAAGAATTTTTCATAATTGTGTTAACCATGTGATATGTAGTAGACAGATGAAGGTATATAGAATAGATGACAGAAAGGATAAGTTTTTAATGAGTTGACTTTGTTGTATAGGTTTTAAAAAGATTAGACTAAATAATAGAAGAGATAGGCTGATTTTTACTATTAAGAATAGACTTGGATCAAGAGTGTAAACTGCATTCATTATGGGATTTGCTTCTTCAATTACCTGGATTGATAATCCAAAAAAAGTAAGAATAGCATCAATTATATTTAAAATACCTAAATAGAAAAATAGAATGATTACCACAACATCACCGCTTAAATTTGATAAAAAAAGACCTTGCTACTTTATCTAGAGTAACCAAGGTCGTTTTATTTTATATCTCTCGGAACAGTTTTCTTCTTTTTTCGTTGATAAAAGTAAAGTAATAGACCTGTAAGCAATAGGGCTGTTCCAGCAAAGACATTGTTGTACATATTAGTAGCCGTAGAAGGAAGGATTTGGCCATCCACCGGCTCCGCTGCTAAATCATCATCACTAATTGGACGCTGTGGTTCAATCGTGTCGTCATCCTTTGGATCTTCAGGGTCTGTTGGTTCCTCTGGATCTTCAGGGTCAATTGGATCTGGATCTGGATCTGGGTCTGGGTCTGGGTCTGGGTCTGGGTCTGGATCTGGATCTGGGTCTGGGTCTGGGTCTGGATCTGGATCTGGGTCTGGGTCTGGGTCTGGATCTGGATCTGGGTCTGGGTCTGGGTCTGGGTCTGGGTCTGGGTAATTATAGCCTTCTACGATAAACCTTAGTTCAAACTCAAAAGCCAATCCTTGGAAATCGTTCCCTAATTCGTACGGAAACTCTACTTGAAAAAAGAGGTCTTCCTCATGAAAGGATTTCAGGTAACGTGGAGTAAGTCCATGAAAATCCTTTAATTTCCCATCGAACAATGGGGTAGACTTTTTGCCCTTCTCCCAAACACGTAATAAGAATTCTTCATAAAGTTCTTTTGAGCCCACAATAAATTTCGATGTTGTGTTATAGGTAAAGTCTCTGGTCCCTCTGTTTTGTACTTCTAGTTTCTTTGTATACGTATCTCCAGGTTTAAAGTTACTTATTTCCATAAAAACATTACTATAATCAAGATTAATATCTAGTTGGTTTTGATTTGCATTAACAACATCGTTTTTAGGTAAATAAATTATAATTAGAAAAAAAAGAGGTAAAATCAAAAACTTCATAAAACTCTTCATATAATTACCTCATTTATTTTAATAATAAAGGTGGGAACTTAAACCCACCTTTATTAATTAAATTATTTAACATCCTAGCTATTAAAAGTCTTCACCATTATTAGCATTTTTGTTTGATTCAATTTCCCCATCTTCATCAGATACATCTTGCCCATCCCACTGACTAGCTTCAAAGGCTACCTTTAAATCAACGCTGTCACCTTGGTAGATATTTTGTTCATGCGTGCCATCTTCATACTTAGCAGTGTCGTTTTTAACAAACTCTATCTCAATTTCTAATTTATCGGAATCATTCGGGGAAACCGGTATTCCATAATAACCATTTTCATCAATTGTAGAAACTACTAATCTATCGTCCCCAGCTTTTATATATCCAGATCGCACCTTATTGAATACATCAATTTTTGCTTGATTAATTTCAGTCTCTGTTGCTCCAAATTTATTATTACTTGGATCTACAGAATCAGAAGCTAAATAGAAGTCTTTTAATGAAACATTTTGTAGAAGGATATTTTTAGGATATGTGTCAGTAGCATTGGGTTCTCCTAATTGAATTACCGAAACCTGGAATTGATCTAAAAAGTCTAATGCACTTGTATTGTGATCTGCAGCCCAAGTATCTCCGTACCCAGCCATTCCTGCTTCAGTCGGAGCATAATCTCCAAACTCTACTAATTCAATTGACATTAAAACATCTTTAATTGCCAAAGTACCTGTATTTTTAAACTCTAAAGCTCTTTTCATAGAATCTCCAGGTTTCAAATTCGATACTAAAAATTCATACGGTTGGTCAGCTGAAAGTGGAGCTAACTCTAGGTTTAATTCACCAGCTGCCATGCTCCCAGTGTTAGTCTCAATATCATTAAATGCTGCCCAAGTTCCTCCAGCAACTAAGGAAATACCTAAAGTTGCAGACATTGCACCCATTACTAATTTATTTTTAAAACTCATTATATTCTCCTCCTAAATTATAAATTTCTACAATATTAAAGTTCTACGAATAGTTATACTTGCTCTTAATCGTTACCTCTTTCCTCACCGTCCATTTGGGTAGCCTCAAATTTAATACCAAAGGTTGCACCCTCACCTTGGTATTTATTTTGCTCATGTAATCTACTATTAGAGTACTTCGAGTCATCCTCTTCAAACTCTATTCTAATATCGTAGGTAACAGTCTCCTCTGGTTCTAAGGCTACGTCATTACCAAACATATCTGACTCAGAGACACTTTGAATAGCACCTAGATAACCATCAAAAACTGGATTATCGCCATTTTTTACGGTAATCTTAAACTGATTTAAAAACTGTGTTTGGTCGTTCACACCATTATCTGGTAAATGACTATGTGTAACATCATCCCAGTCAGAAACTGTAGTTGTCACCAAAATATCTTTAATTGTCAATGATCCATTATTTGACAGGGTTAACTCCTTCTCAAAATAATCTCCTGGCTTCAAATTCGAGAGGTTAAATATTTCCTCAGGACTAGTGACAAGATCTAGTGTTCCTGCTTCAAAACTATTACTTACTTCTTCCACATCATTAAATGCTGCCCAAGTTCCTCCCCCAATTAGTGATACACCTAATGCGCCAGCTAAGATGCCCATCCCCATTTTCTTTTTAATACTCATTTAAAATTCCTCCTCTTTTATATCTCACCCATTTGGGTATGTATGTGAACCCTAAAAAGGGTATCAACCTAAGAAACTGTTTTTTCAGCTGAATCAACAATGTTGTTATTTTTAACTTTATGTTCAATCTCTTTTATAGCTAATCGAATAGTCCAAGCTGCATAGCCTAATAAGAATAAACCTGGAATGATTAGTAACAACGCTGTACCCATTGGTGTACTTGCATATTTGAAAAAATACCCTATAAAAGGAATACTAATCCCGGAGTATTTCGCAACAACATTACCATCAATAACGGGATTTGTATCTGCATCTTCATTGTTATCTCCCTGTGTTTTATAAAGAACACTATCTCCTTGTTTAATAACCTCAATAATCCTATGGGTAACTATATTTTTCTCATCCTGCCTAAACGTAATTACGTCGTCTTTCTTTAAGCTCTTGGTGTCATCTACCTTTTCTACAACAATAATTGAACCTGTTTTAAATGTCGGTTCCATTGAACCTGATAGAACTGTTTTAAATTGATATCCAAATAGTTCAGGCTCTCCACCAGATGCTCGAGAAGAGATAACCATAACGATCATGACAAGTAGAGTAGTAAAAACAATTCCATAAAGTACATTTCCTATTATTTTTCTTGTGTTCTTCATTGCTTTCTCCTTTCCAAAAGCTTAGAAATTTTCGTTTGCATTTATACTAAATTATATTTTCATCAGTTTCAGCAACCTCACCATCTTCGGGTAGTTGCTCACTTTCTGACTCAGAAATAACCTCTTCACCTGACCCGACTATAGAATCAGTTTCAGTTTCAGTTTCAGTTTCAGTTTCAGTTTCAGTTTCAGTTTCTGTTTCTGTTTCTGTTTCTGTTTCTGTTTCTGTTTCTGTTTCTGTTCCAGTTTCTGTTTCTGTTTCTGTTTCTGTTTCTGTTTCTGTTTCTGTTTCTGTTCCTGTTTCCTTTGTTGTTCCTGTATCTACTTCAATAGCCTCACTGTTGTCTTGGGTTTCCACATTTAAATTAGTCTCACCATTATCAACGCATCCTGATACTACAATTTTCTCACTCCAAATGTAATCCTGACCTGGTCGTTCCGGTTTAGTAACTTTAAAGCGATAATTACCATCGGATAGGTCTATATTTTCTGCTAGGATTATCCCGCTTTGACTTTTATTAATCATTGGTACTTCACCGCTTGCTAATACAGGACCAATTGGTGTCTTAGTTTCATTTCCATCACCAACTTCAAACAATTCCCAACTCCAAGTAGAGAATGTCATATCTTCTCCTTTATTTGCTATCCCACTATAAACACTAGGAGGATTACAGGTAAATCCAGTAGTAGCTCCAGCGAAATCCAATGAACTACTATCCCATTCTTCAACTGGCCAGTTAACATGTATGGAGGCATGTAACTCTTCAATATCGTTAAAAGATGCATTCGTAAATGTGTTTACACTTACTCCAACAAATATAATGAGGTACCAAACTGTTAACATTTTAATTCCACTTAGGATTTGGCGATAACGGTTTCGGAATTTTCTCGCTCTCTTCAATCTAATCACACTCACCCTCTTTCAACTTAAGCAAAAACTAGTTGTTAAGTACTTCGATCTCTTTGTTCGTTTTACCGAACTCACAACTTGAGTATAAGCCAAACGAATTATTTTGAAAAATACCAAAAATAGCCGTTTTTTCGTTATAAAGAACAGATATCTCTTGTTTTTTCACTATACCTCTTTTTTTCTTACTATTTTGTCTTTTTTAATGAACAAAAAAGTTCTATATAATGTACGTATAGTGAAAAATAACTTTCTTTATGAAGAACAAAAGGAGAATAAAAATGGTAGGTGAACGAATCAAGGAGCTAAGGTTAAAGAAAGGCTATTCCATAACAGAACTTGCTAGGATCGCAGGGGTGTCAAAGTCTTATTTAAGCTACATAGAGAGAGATGTACAGAAAAATCCTTCCTTACAATTCTTATCTAAAATTGCTTCTACTTTAGAAACGAGTATTGAGTATTTACTGGGAGAAGAGAAGAGCGAGATAGAAAAAAAATTAGATGATGAGTGGTTAACACTTATTAAGAAGGCAATTGATTCAGGTATTAGTAAGGATGAATTTAAAAGCTATCTTGATTTTTCTAAATTTAAGAAGTGGCAGAAAAGGCCAGAAATGAAGAAAACGAAGGGGGATTCCTAATGGATACGATTGAAAGAATGACATTGGATCAAGAATGGATACTATTGGTTCAAGCTGCAAAGGATTTAGGGTTAACTCAAGAAGAAGTTACTCAATTTCTTAAAACAACAATGAAAGAAAGCGAAAACTGATCGTGCTAAAATATGCGGCGTTTATCATTCTCATTAGCGGATTACTTCTTATTGGCTATGGTGGACTCCAATTTGCACAAACAAAACAACAACAAGAAGAAAGCATTAAAATAGCTAAAGATATCGTATCTGAGAACCAACCACTTCAGCAATCTAATACTGAAACTATAAAAAAAGAGTTCAATCCAAAACAAGGTGAAGTTGTCGGAGTACTAGAAATACCTAAAATAGGTGCAGAGCTCCCTATTATAGAAGGAACAGATGAAGACGAGCTTGAAAAAGGGGTTGGCCATTATAAGGGGACTGCCTATCCGTTACAAAATGACCAGATTCTCCTATCAGGTCATCGTGATACAGTTTTTAGAAGAATGGGTGAGCTCGAAATAGGCGATATATTTACGGTTAAACTTCCATACGGTCACTTTTCTTATATCATCCATGAAATGAAAATCGTAGAGGCAGATGACCGAACCGTAATTAGGTCTACGGCACCTAATGATGTATTAACTGTAACAACGTGTTATCCCTTTTCATACCTAGGAGATGCACCACAACGATATGTCATTAATGCCTTACCTATAAAAGAAAATAAAGACTGACTTTAGAGAACTTATTATCTCTGAAGCCAGTCTTTTATTTCTTAATAAATATTTATTTGTTAATAAAATATTAACTTACCTCTGAAGTATCCTCATCTTCATCATCAAACTCATCTTCCCATTCCGCTTGTTTCTTCAACTTACGTTTATAAACAACCTTCGATAAGTTTATGCTAATCTCATAAAGGAATAGCAAAGGAATCGTTACTAACACGTCAGACATAAAGTCAGGTGGTGATATAATGATCGCTACTACAATCAAGATAAAATAAGCGTACTTTCTTATTTTCTGTAGTACATAAGGATTAATGATTCCTAGTGATGTTAAGAACATCGTAACAACTGGTAATTCGAACAGCACCCCGAAAGGCAGTGTCATGTTCATGATAAATTTGAAATATTTTTCTGCCGTAAAGTTCGTTACAAGCATATCTCCACTAAGTTCAACTAAGAAATTCAAGACTGTAGGAAAAATGACAAAGTACCCAAAGCTTAATCCTGCTAAAAATAGCATAAATAATGCTGGGATATAAGCCAATGAAATTTTTCTTTCTACAGGCTTTAAAGCTGGTTTTACAAACAACCATATTTGTAGTGCTAGTATTGGAATGGTTCCAGCAATAGCAATAACTGTTGCCAGCATGAAATATACCCAAATGATATCACTTGGCCCAAGGACGATTAATTTCACATCCAGATCACGTACAAGCCAACTATAAATGTCTTTTACATATATAAATCCAATAACAAAAAATATTAGAAAAGCCCCAACCGATATAATTAGACGTTTTCTTAGCTCATCTAAATGATCGACTAGATTCAACTCTTTATCTTCCATAACTTTCCCCTACCATTAATCGATGTTTTTAAAGTGTGTAAGTTGAAAACTTAAAGAAAAAAAGTGCAAGATAAGAATCTCACACTTATTTAGTCGCTTTTTTCTTTTCTTCTTCAAAATCATCCATAACGTCGCTTGTTAATTCACGAGTTGACTTTTTAAATTCGCGTAACGTTTGACCGAATGCACGACCAATCTCTGGTAACTTTTTAGGGCCAAATATGATTAAAGCTAAAACAAGAATTAATATTAAACCAGGAACTCCGATATTAGATAACATGTATTACATCCCCTTTTATGATTTCACATTGCAGCCTGAATAAATTTCATTTAAGTTTGAAATCTATTCATCTACTATGATTATAGTACTTTTTTAGAGGTTTGGGGAAGGAATCTGAAATGTTCATAAGAATTTCACAAATTTCTATTACATTTTCTATTTGTGACTTATTTCATCGAAGATTCTTAATGTTTTATCACAGGTCCTATATGAGTAAATGAAAGAGGTTGCTATCTTTATTTACTTCTTTATATGAAAATCCTTTTTTATTAAGCCTGCTGATTAAATCTTCGTAGTTCTCTTTCCTTTGAAGCTCAATGCCTACGAGAGCCGGACCATTTTCTTTGTTATTTTTCTTCGTGTACTCAAATCTTGTAATATCATCTGTCGGACCTAGTACTCCATCCAAGAATTCTCTAAGTGCACCTGCTCTTTGCGGGAAATTAACGATAAAATAATATAGTAATCCTTCATAAAGTAGAGAGCGTTCTTTGATTTCTTGCATTCTGCTTATATCGTTATTCCCTCCACTGATGACACAAACAATATTTTTACCCTTTATCTCTTCTTTATATAAATCAAGAGCAGCAATTGGCATTGCCCCTGCTGGCTCGGCAACAATCGCATGTTCATTATACAGTTCTAAAATAGATGTACACACTTTTCCTTCAGGAACTAATAAAATGTCGTCCAATAATTCAAAGCATGTATCAAAGGTTTTACTCCCTACGCATTTTACTGCAGCACCGTCAATAAATTTATCAATATCCATAAGTGGAGTAACCGATTTATTTAGGAAGGATTCTTTCATCGATGGTGCACCCTCTGGTTCTACACCAATCATTTTAGTATTTGGAGAGATACTTTTTATGTAGGTACTCAACCCCGCCATCAATCCTCCTCCACCGATACTGGCGAAGACAAAATCCACATGTTCCTCACAATCATTTAAGACTTCTACTGCTACTGTACCTTGTCCTGAGATAATAAGTTCATCATCAAAGGGATGGATAAAAGATCGATTTTCCTTTTCTGCACATGCAACTGCTTGAAAGTATGAATCATCAAATGTATCGCCAACGAGGATGATGTCTACGAATCCTCTTCCAAACAGCTCAACTTGACTCACTTTTTGTTTCGGTGTGGTAGAAGGCATGAAGATCTTACCATGTACATTAAGATGCCTACATGCAAATGCTACTCCTTGAGCATGATTTCCCGCACTTGCACATACAACACCTTTTTTCAGTGTTTCTTCGCCTAATGATTTCATTTTGTAAAAAGCACCGCGGAGCTTAAAGGAACGGACGTGTTGCAAGTCTTCCCTTTTTAAGTACACATTGCATTCGTATTTTTCGGATAACCGTTCATTTTTTTGTAACGGTGTATGAGCAACGATATCTTTTAAGTGCTGATAGGCAATTAAAATATCTTCTAATTGCACCCATTTTCTCTTCATTGTCTTCTGTTCCATATCATTCCCTCATTTCTATCCGTTATTTAATTTGTACATTATACCACGTACTATTTTCATTTCAATACCATTATCAAAAAATTTATATTTTTCAAACTTTTGTCGGTTTTATAATTAAAAAAACTACATATAATAATCCAAATATGATTGTATTGGGGGAATGAAAGTGGAATTTTTATTAAATGTTCCTGATGGAGCACTTCCAGTCGAGGTGACTTTAGACGAAGATAATGGGCGTTACATGGTAAGGAAAAGCGATACGAGTGGAGAGTTTTTTAACAGTCCGGTCGAATTAATTAACTGGATCCAAACCAACTTTAATGAAGATGAATTTTGTGATAAAGCTGAGTTTCATCACATGATTAGTTCGTTTACCGACTATTTAAACAACGCAAAGGTTTAATTAGTGACTCCAGTTTGAATCATTGTTTTTCTTCCTTTATTACATTAAAATGATAAACAGTAGTATAGGGAGGAAAAAGTATGACCTTTTCAATAAAAGAAGAAATTGCTAACTCAATTACTCATGGGATTGGTTTCCTATTAAGCATACCGGCCTTAGTTATTTTAATTGTCTTTGCAGCAAAGACTGGTGACCCTTGGAGAGTTGTTAGCTTTACCATATTTGGGGTAACCATGTTGCTGCTTTACCTGTTTTCAACCCTACTCCATAGCATTCAACATAAGAAAGCAAAAGATTTCTTTGAAATTATGGATCATTCCGCCATTTACCTGCTTATAGCAGGAACCTATACACCATTTGTTCTGGTTTCCATACGGGGTGGTCTTGGATGGACATTATTTGGAATCGTGTGGGGGCTAGCCGTTTTAGGCGTTATTTTTAAATTCTTTTTTGTAAAGAAATTTATTGTTCTGTCTACCATTATTTATGTAATTATGGGATGGCTCATTATTATAGGAATTAAGCCTTTATACTCCATTTTAGGAAATTCAGGATTTATGCTGTTGTTTGTGGGTGGTATTCTTTATACGTTAGGATCTGTTTTTTATGTGTTTCAAAAGATACCTTATTTCCATGCAATTTGGCATTTATTTGTTATAGCAGGAAGCGCTTCTATGTATTTTTGTGTTCTGTTTTATGTATAGAAAAATCCCCCTTCGTTCAGGGGGATTTTTAATTAGTCCATATGGTCTACTATGATTTGTCGTACTTGAACAGCTAAGTCTTTAATATCCACATTCTCGCTTAGATGGGAATCAACAGGTGGACAAATCGTTACTTTTATTTTTGCAGGCTTTATTAGTCTTCCATTCTTTTCAAAGACATCAGATGTCCCTTGTATGCTGATTGGAACAATCGGAACCTGACTATCCTTAGCCAAACGAAAACTACCTGATTTAAATTCTCCCACAGGTCCACCCTTCGTTCTTGTTCCCTCTGGAAATATCAAGATGGAATGACCTTCTTTAAGTAATTCCACACCATCTCTAATCGATTTGATTGCCTGGCGTCGATCTTTTCGATCCATAAATACACAATTTAACACTTCCATCCAAGAAGAGATGATAGGCACCTTTTTCACTTCAATTTTAGAAATGAATCCAAACGGTTTATCAACATACCCCAATAAAGTAGGGATATCAAAATTCCCTTCATGATTACTAATAAAAACGACAGGACCTTCAGGCAAAAGCTCTTGTCCTTTTATTTGGATATCAGCACCAGTAATTTTCATAATTAGCCTAGACCATCTTTTCGGCATTTTATGAATGATACGGTCTCTTTCCCCTACTGGAATTTCTTTGTCCAGCTCCTTCATCCTCGATAAGGTAGGAAGGCTGTATACTAAATAACTACACATAAATAAAAAACAAGTTACTAGTCGAATCATGTGTTCCTCCAATTGTTGTAAAATCAGTTTCAATTCAAACCCAAAAATAAAGCAGCCGTAGTAACGACTGCTTTATTAGAGTCACTTCCTATTATAAATGAGAAATTCATAATCATATGGATTTTTTTCATCCTTAATGCCCTGTTCCGTTGACACAAGGTTCCACTCATCAAGATTGAATTCTGGAAAGAACGTATCTCCTTCAAACGTATGATGAATCTTTGTAATATAGAGTCGATCTGCTTTTGGAAAAATTGCTTTAAATATTTCCGCTCCACCGATTACAAAAAACTCTTCGTCCTTTTGTGCCTTACTATAAGAAATTAACTCTTCAACGCTATTTAAAGTGGTGCAACCTTCGACCGAATAATTCGAGTCTCTTGTTACAATAATGTTTTCTCTCCCAGGTAAAGTTCGCCCGATCGATTCATATGTTTTACGTCCCATTGCGACTGGATGTCCCATTGTAACGCGCTTGAAAAATTTTAAATCCCCTGGAATATGCCAAGGAAGCTTATTATCTTTGCCAATTACTCGGTTTTCATCCATTGCCCAAATTAGTGAAATCATACACTTACGACTCCTTTAATATGAGGATGAGCTGTGTAATCTACTAGCTCAAAATCTTCATATTTAAAGCTAAAGATATCTTTTACATCAGGGTTAATCTTTAATGTTGGTAATGGGTGTGGATCTCTCGTTATTTGCATCGTGACTTGCTCTAAATGATTCTGATAGATATGAACATCTCCAAAGGTATGAACGAATTCTCCTGGCTCTAGATCGCACACTTGTGCAACCATCATCGTCAACAATGCATAAGATGCAATATTAAATGGAACTCCTAAGAATACATCTGCTGAACGTTGATAAAGCTGACAAGATAATTTACCGTTTGAAACATGGAATTGGAATAGACAGTGGCATGGCGGTAATGCCATTTTCTCAATATCCCCTACATTCCAAGCGTTTACAATTAGACGTCTTGAATCAGGATTGGTTTTAATTTGCTCAATCAACTGTGTAATCTGGTCAACGGTGCTTCCATCTGAAGTTGTCCAAGATCTCCATTGATGGCCATATACTGGACCTAAATTCCCATCATCGTCAGCCCATTCATTCCATATACGAACACCATTATCTTGTAAATATTTTACATTTGTATCACCATTTAAGAACCATAACAGTTCATGGATAATTGATTTCAGGTGTAACTTCTTAGTTGTAACTAAAGGAAAACCGTCCTTTAAATTGAACCGCATTTGGTAACCAAATGTACTTAGTGTACCAGTTCCCGTACGATCTTCTTTCTTAACACCATTTTGTAGTACATGCTCACACAGTTGTAAATATTGTTTCATGTGCTCAACCGCCCCTTTTTGAAAAATACTGTTTTTATTTTATCAAAAATAAAGGCTAAAAACTATTGAATATATTTTCACAATTAATATAGATCTATTTTAGGTTATTAATAAATTCATAAGTTAAAGGAGCTTTCTCCTTTAATAGTAGACGAGACTCCAGTCCTACATAGAACATGGCAAAGGTTTCTGCAAAATATTCCTCAGGAAATGTTAAAAAATAATCTCTGTCTGGAAAAAGACTGTATTTTTCGGCATTCCAAACATTCAGAAAATTTCCGTTATGACGAAGCTCCTTATATACATGGCGCTCCACCGAATGAGCTAGTTCATGTAATTCTAAATTTACCGATCCATGCCCTTGGCCTTTTTCACTATGTCCTACCTTCACTAAAACAGTCTTTCCTCCACCAATCCCAGGAACATGATCCCACTTTTTCTTTGACTTATATCCTCTAGGAATGATTCCTTTTAGATGATCAGCTGTTGGGTTGTCTGTTAATTTTCCAACAAACAATTCTACTTTTATATCATTTTCATTCAATTTCGCTAATAGAGACTGAGGTAATAAATCAATACGTGCTATCATAGAAGCAGCTTCTAGTTGGTCAAAAGGTTCCTTTGGTACAACAATCAGTTCCTCAATCAAATGCTTTGATTGTAAGCTTAGGTTCAGCTTTAATTCAGATTGATTTGGAAAGCTCTTTAAAGGGATCCCTCCCATGTCGGCTTGAGAATTCCCTAAGAGGAATAAGGATGTTATACATACAATTAAAATTAGAATTCCTTTTCGCATAACATTTCACCCTTCAATTTTTATGTTTAGGAGGTTTATAGTTTGAGAGAAATGATAAATCCGTTACACACTCTTTATGCCGTTCATTTAAAAATTGATCAAGCTGCGGCAATAACCGTCGGAAAACTGGGTCACTTTCATTTGAAGGAAGGCACATATATTTATGTTGGAAGTGCGAAGAAAAATATTCAAGCAAGAATTAATAGGCACTTACAACTAGAAAAAACAATAAGATGGCACTTCGACTACATACGTCCGTTCGGGTCTATTACTAAAATTATAACATATGAACATACAATCGGTGAGTGCTTGCTAGCTGAGAAATTAAGGAAACAAGTGGGTGGAGTATATCCTATTAAGGGGTTTGGATCTTCAGATTGTAGATGCTTCTCACATTTGATTTATTTAAGAAAAGCGCAAGCGCCTTGCTAAGCGCCGTATAAACTGGAGCCCCATCGTATGAGATAAAGGAAACACGGAGAGCGTAGCGATTCGATGTTGACTTATCGTAAGGAGATGGGGTGAAGTTTACTAGGCGCTAGGCGCTGGAGCTAGACACCAATCTAACTTGAAAACACTTATACTTTCTTACCTAGTAAAAGAGACACAGAAAGCCCTGTGTCCCTTACCATTAACTCATCCATTGTGGAGGAGTATTTTTATCCCAATAAATAGAGCCTAAATGATGATGCCCCTGGAATTGATCCTCAAAAGTATGATAATGGAAATTAAACCAATATCCCTCTTGTGGAGGATGATCCTTTCTCACATGAAAGCGAATGATATCCTGCTTTTTAACATGGTCATAAATATTAAAAATCTTTTCAGAGTTTCCACCACTAGGAATCTCAGTAATGGTTAATCTACTTAAGTCCTCTTCGGGATAGTTAGAAGCTACAACCTCAATCACTTTTTCAATTTCTGGAAGTATAATATCTCTAAATTCATCTTCAATAACTGGTTTAATTCTACTTCCGAATTTTATGTAAGACTGTTGTTCTGCTTCTGTTACTAATTGTTTGACTATATCGGTTTTATCAATTTGATTTTCTAGTAAAAGTTTTGATGATTCAGATTCGAGTGCATCTCGTTTTTCAGCTTTTTCAGCACTAACATCATTTAATAAAATATGAGATGGTGAGATTAATCCGAATGTTAAGATTGTGATTAGGACGACGAATGATTTTTGTAACCATTTAGGCATAGTATTCTTTCCTTTCATCCATACTTAAACCAATAAACTATATTTAAACACCAACACTATTTGAAAAGATCTGACTCTTTTTCATATTTGATAATGCCAGCTTCAATCTTTCTTCTGGCTGTACAAGCGCAATTCTTACATACCCCTCTCCCCATGTACCAAACGCTGTTCCTGGGGTTACAACTACATTTGCTTCGTGTAGAAGCTTTAGCGTAAACTCTTTAGATGTATAACCTTCAGGGACTTCTGCCCAAATAAACATGGATGCAAGTGGTGAAGTTATGTTCCACCCTAATTGATGGAATCCGTCTACTAGTAAATCTCTTCTATGTTTATAAATCAGACGGTTTTCCTCTAAAAAAGGAGATTCATCAAGTAGTGCCTTACTAGCAGCAGCTTGAATTGGATAAAAAACTCCATAGTCTAAATTAGACTTTAAATCCCCGAGCATTTTTAAGATTCTTTTGTTTCCTATTGCATATGCAACTCGACAGCCTGCCATATTGAAGCTTTTTGACAATGAATTCATTTCAATCCCAACGTCTTTAGCTCCCTCTATTGATAAAAAGCTAATTGGCTTTTTATTATAATAAAGTTCTGAATAGGCAAAGTCGTGTAAGATGACAATATTGTGTTCCCTTGCAAACTCAACCGCTTGTTCAAAAAAGGCTTGTGTTGCCATTGCCGGAACAGGATTTCCAGGACAATTCAAAATCATCAATTTAGCTTTTTGACAAACTTCTGTAGGAATGTTGGTAAAATCCGGTAAGAATGAATGTTCTTTTTTCAAAGGCATTGGGTATAGTTCAGCATCAGCCATTGCAACTCCTGCAGCATAGGCCGTATAACCTGGATCAGGTACCAAAATGTAGTCTCCAGGATTACAAAGTGCCATCGGAAGGTGCACAAGACCATCCTGAGATCCCATTAATAGTAAGACTTCTTCCTCACTATCTAACTGAACGGAATATTCCCGCATGTAATATTTACTGACAGCTTGCTGAAACTCAGAGGTTCCCTTTAACGAATATCCGTATAGTGCAGGGTCTTGTACAGAATTTACTAGTTCATTCACAATAAAAGGTGGAGGTGGAAGGTCCGGGCTGCCGATACTTAAATCAATCATATCGTTGCCTTCAGAAATTTTTGACTTTTTAAGTTGCGCTAATTCCGTAAAGATGCTTTCTTGAAAAGCATTCATACGTCTTGACATAGAGATGTTCATTCTAGTTCCTCCATCAACCTTCTAATCTTATTAAATATTATACTCTTTTTTTACTAAAATACCAAAAGCAAACATAACTTATGAGTAGATTAGTTTTTAAAAATTATTTACAAATTTCCTGTTCCAAACAGACCAACAAAAAATCAAATATAAATACGATTAAAATAGTGGAAGCGGGGAAAGTACTATAATAAAAGTGGAAGGGTGAGTTAGATGGATTGGACGTTAGTGGTTGTTATAGGTTGTCTGGTAATGTTGGGGTATTTTGTCTATCTTGGTATTGCAGATTAACACCTACATATAACGCAGAGAGGTCATGATCCTTTCTGCGTTATTTTTTAAGTATGCCAAAATGAAACTTTGCGGTCTTTCTTTTTAACACTTTGAAAGAGAACTTCTCAAATCGATTGCTCCGGAAATGATCTTTCAAAACAATTCTCTCTCTAGCTACTCTGAGTGCCTCATTGATATACTCTTCTGTTATTTCTTCATACAATGCCAAGTTTGTTAAACCTTTAATTCCATCCGACTCAACAATATTTTCTTCAAACATCGGGTCAAAATATACACAGTCAAAACTATTATCTTTCATTGTTTTTAACATGTTTAAAGAATTTCCATGCTCTACTTGAATTCTATTCATCGCTTCATTCATAGCGGAAATTCCTGAATCCCATTGCTTTAACCCTACTTTTACAAGGTAGGACAAATATTCATTACCCTCTACTCCTACAACCGTCCCTCTACTTCCTATAACGAAGCTCGCAACTATACTGTCAGATGCTAAGCCTAATGTACAATCCAAAAATTCTTTTCCTAGACTTAGATTGGTTGCTTCAATAAAAGGATCATGCTCACCAGCTTGAAGTCGTTTGATACGAAACATAGCAGAGTTAGGATGAAAGAAAAATGGTTCATTAAAACCCAAGGGATATAACTCTAGCCTTTCCTTACCAACTACAATACAACTATCGGACCTTAACTGTTGCAAAGTAGGGATAGAGCGTTTTCTTCTATGTACATATTCAATTTGCAATTGCTGGGCAATTTCATTTGCCTTCTCGATCATGATTTGATCCGTGCGTCCAGCTGTTGTAACAAACATATTTTCACCTATAGAAAGTAATTTTTAAGCTTTGAAAATGGAAATACAAGCATAGAAAAAGGACGTCAAATGACATCCTATTGGTCGTTATTTTGCTTCAAAAGCAGAAGATAAATTCTCCATAATTGCTTCCATAGAATTTCCTTCAATGTCGTGACGGTGGATAAAATGGACAACTTCTTTCCCTTTTAATAACGCCATAGATGGAGAAGAAGGTGGGATATCATTAAAGTATTCACGCATTTTTGCCGTAGCTTCTTTATCTTGCCCAGCAAAAACGGTTACTAAATGATCAGGTTTGTTTTCAGAACGTAAAACAGCTTGAGTTGCTGCAGGACGAGCAAGTCCAGCTGCACATCCGCAAACGGAGTTAACTACTACTAGTGTTGTTCCTTCTGCATTTTCCATAAACTGCTCAACTTCATCTTCTGTTAATAATTCTTTAAACCCAGCTTGAACTAGTTCTTGACGCATTGGTTTAACCATTTGTCTCATATATTCTTCATATGCCATAGACATAGCGATCCCTCCCAAAACTATTTTGCAATGTAAGCATACTATAAATACTATATCTTATGCAATTTTAGTGCGAGGAAGACCGGATTGGTTTTAATCAGTATTTTCGGGTTCGGATTAGATTTTTAAAAATTGGATAACTTAATGTATATATGATGGGTGGGTGGGATCCCTGTTGACACGATATCTTCTTATTCCAGTAAATCATGGTGTCAGAAACCTTCTTTGACACCATCAAAACCCAAAGTTACAGGAATCGTGGTTTCAAAAACCTCCTTTGACGCCTCCAAAACCTAAAATCACAGGAATCACGGTTTCAAAAACCTCCTTTGACACCGCCAAAATCCAAAATCACAGGAATCATGGTTTCAAAAACCTTCTTTGACACCGCCAAAACCCCAAATCACAGGAATCACGGTTTGAAAAACCTCCTTTGACACCTCCAAAACTCAAAATAACAAAAATCAGGGTGTCAGCCTACCCATCCCGACCGACACCCTGCATATTTTTATAATTCGTAGGTTAGTTGATTAAACTCATACGGTTTCCCCAACCAAAATCACACACCAATTACTCCTCAAAATAATCCGTAACTGCCCCTTTTGATGCTGACGACACTAGTCTTGAGTATTTGGCTAAGTAGCCTCTTTCAAGTAGTGGAGGTGGGGTCCAACTCTTTCTTCTTTCTTCAAATTCTTCATCGGATACTTCAACATTCAAAATTTGTTCTTCACTATTTATCGTAACGATGTCACCGTTTTGAATTAAAGCAATTGGTCCACCGACCTGAGCTTCTGGGGCAATATGTCCGATTACGAATCCATGTGAGCCTCCAGAGAAGCGGCCATCTGTCAACAGTGCGACAGTATCTCCTAGACCCTTACCTACTAGAATCCCTGTAATAGAAAGCATTTCTGGCATTCCAGGACCACCTTTTGGCCCTTCATAGCGAATGACAACTACATCCCCCTCTACAATTTCATCGGCTAAAATAGCTTTTGTAGCAGATTCTTCATCATCAAAAACCTTTGCTGGGCCGGTTATCCTGGTAACCTTTAAACCAGAAACTTTAGCAACAGCGCCTTCTGGAGCTAGGTTTCCTTTTAAAACCACTAATGGTCCATTTGCACGTAGTGGCTGATCTAATGGAAGGATCACTTTTTGGCCCTCTTTTAAATCCTCTGCTTCAGCTAAATTTTCAGCAAGAGTTTTACCTGTTACCGTTAAACAATCTCCATGTAAATATCCTTCTTTAAGTAATAGCTTCATCACAGCTGTTACCCCACCAACGTCGTGTAAGTCCTGCATGACATACTTTCCACTTGGCTTTAAATCAGCAATGTGTGGAACCTTCTTTTGAAGTTTATTAAAGTCTTCAAGACTTAAGTCAACATCTGCCGAATGGGCAATGGCCATTAAATGCAGAATTGCATTTGTTGATCCACCTAGAGCCATTACCACCGTAATTGCATTTTCAAAAGCTTCCTTAGTTAGGATATCTCGTGGACGAATATTCTTCTCTAGCAAGTGGTAAACCGCTTGACCAGCATCAAAACAATCATTACGTTTCTCATCTGTTTCAGCAGGGTTTGAGGAGCTACCTGGAAGGCTCATACCAAGTGCTTCAATTGCACTAGCCATTGTGTTTGCAGTATACATTCCACCACATGAACCTGCGCCTGGACATGCATGACACTCGATTTTGGTTAACTCCTGACTATCAATCGCACCACTATTGTACTGTCCAACACCTTCAAAAACCGAAACGATATCTAGATCTTTTCCTTCTAATTTACCTGGTTTAATCGTACCTCCGTATACAAACACGGAAGGAAGATTCATTCTAGCAATCGCCATCATACATCCTGGCATATTTTTGTCACAACCACCAATGGCTACAAATCCATCAAGACTTTCTCCGCCTACTACCGTTTCAATCGAGTCAGCAATTAAATCACGACTCGGAAGAGAATACCTCATGCCCTCTGTTCCCATGGAAATCCCATCCGATACCGTAATCGTATTAAAAATTAATGGTGCAGCTCCAGCTTCCTTCGCACCTTGTTTTGCCCTTACTGCTAACTCATTAATATGTATATTACAAGGAGTGACTTCGCTCCATGTACTTGCAATTCCAACTTGAGGCTTCAAAAAATCCTCATCTGTAAAACCAACAGCTCTTAGCATCGCACGGTTAGGCGCTCTTTTTTCATCGCTAAATACTTGGCTTTTTATCCTTAAATCCTTTGTCACTTTAAATCCCTCCAGAATTGATTTCTTTTCAATATAGAGGTTTTGTGCGAAAATTTCAATAATTTTCACAAAAAATATTTTTTTGAAATTTCTTTCTATAAAATTCTTTTTCAATATGTGACAATTTTCCCTATAATTCTGTAAAGTTTTGTCATATGATGATATAGTACTAAGATAATAGAAATATTTATTTAAAAAACACAAGGAAAGCATTATAAATCCTATTATATTCCTATAAAACCAACACAAGAATATGAAGGGGAGTAAGACCTAAGAATGATTGGCACAAAACGATATACTCTATTCCTCACACTCGTTAGCTTAACTTTTATCATTTTTCTATCTTCTACTTTTTTACAGGATGTTTTATTAATAGAAGAAAAAGCTGAAGCTAAGACTATAGAATCAGCAGTAGAAGAATCTAAAATACGAACGCATTCTACTAAAATTATTAATATTACATATAAAGAAATTCATGAGTTTAAAAGTACCGACCCGCATTTGTATTTAACCTTTGATGATGGACCAACTAGACATACAGAACCGATTCTAGACATTCTTAATCAAAATGGAATAAAATCTACCTTTTTTATGCTTCAAGGAAATATTAATAAATTTCCTGAGATTGTTAGATCCGTAAAAAACGGTAGCCACTCGTTAGCATGTCATGGGGTCACACATAAAGTAGATCAATTCTATGCAAACGATGTTGCTCCTGTTAACGAAATGGATTTATGTAACGAAGCCATTCAGACAGTAGTCGGTGAAAAGATATCCCTTATTCGTGTGCCATTCGGGAGTTTTCCTCACTTAACACTTAAGCAAAAAACAAATTTAGATGGTGCAGGTTATATCATGTGGGATTGGAATGTAGATAGTATGGATTGGGGTCCCAAGAATCAGTCTCCTGACCAACTCGTGAATACCGTCATTAAACAAGTATCAGATTTAAAAGAGAAGGATATTGTTCCTGTTATCTTGCTCCATGATACAGAGATTACCGTAAAAGCTTTGCCTACTATCATTACAAAACTAAGTGAAATGGGTTATTCCTTTAGAGCCATAACCACTAACGACAAACCATTGCAATTCAAAATAAAAAACTAATCCAGTTTTATGGATTAGTTTTTTCATGTACTTATTGTTTCCTTGCTTCCGTCATCTGTTTCCAAACAGAGCCTTTTGCTTCCTCACCGTGCTCAATTCTCTCAATAGCGAGTCGAATTTGCATGCTTACTTCAAATTCTGGATCATCTTCTGCAGCCTTTAATGCAGAAAGTGCTCGCTCATCTCCAACCTCATATAAAAACATAGCTGCTCTCCATCGAACAAGCTTACTATCATCTTTCAAAGCTGCCATCATTTCATCCATTGCTTCTTCAAACCCTAGGTCTGATAAGCAATCACCTGCAGTTCGTCTCACTGTTACCGTTTTATCTTTTAAAGCTTTATAAAGATAGGGTAGAACTTGCTTATCTTCGATCATCCCAAGGTACACCGTTGCCAGTCTTCTAATTGAGGCCTTTTCGTCTTGAAGTGCCTGATCGAGTAATGGGAGGTCTTCAACTGTTGGGTCCTCCATTTGTTCTAAAAGCTGATATCGCTTTCTCCAATCAGGGTCATTTAAATCCTCAATTGTCACTTTCATCTTTTGACGTGCTTGCTTGGCCACTGCTGACTGATCTGGGCTTTTAGCTTGAGCAATTAAATCATTTATTCTCTCCTCCGGATAAGCAGCAAGCAATTCCTCTACTACATCATTTCCAACTTGTTCAAAATCACCATATCGGACGCCATGCTCTTTCCATTTTCTTGCAACAACGATGTTGTCACTTGGATCTTGGACTTCTCCAACCGCTTTTACAAACGCATCAGGCAGACCAAAGCGCTTTTCTTCAGATCCATCAGTTAATTTCACTTGCATTGGAATCCCTTTGTACATTTGTACAAGTACTTTGATTTCACCAAAATGTTCATTTAGTTCTGTTTCACTTGATCCTTGGTTACCCGCTTCTTCTCCAAACGCTAATCGGACCTGTGGTAAAAGATCTTTCCAGTCGTATTTTGCATTTCTCTCAACTGCTAAAAAGTCTGCAACATGGTATACACCTTTAATGCCTTCAACTTGGAGAATATCTTGAATCACTTTAGGAGCACCTTCAGCTGTTTCCTTTTTATAGTTATTACTGGACCCCATTGGAAGCTCTTCGTTCAAATTAATTTTCATTGTGTTCGGACTGGGAGTAGGTTCTATTGATTTAATCTTCATTGGTTCACCTTCTGTCATTGGAGTAATTTTTATGTTTAATCATTATTAAGATTTTAACATAACTTACTATGCACATCACAAACCATGCTTACCGATTAGCTTTCAGCTATTTCAGACAGGTAACTCCATCTCTCGATTAAATACTCTAACTTTTCGTTTAAGTCCGTTTCTTCTTTCATAAGCTCATGAGCCTTTTCAAAGTTACTACCTGTTTTCGTCATTTCCACAGCTATTTCTTCTAATCGGGATTCTACCTTTGCGATGTCGTCGTCAATCGATTCCCATTCTAGTTTTTCTTTGTAGGACATTTTTTTCTTTTTTGGTTTCTCTTGCTCGATTTCTTTTTGAGGCTCGTCCGCAATTGGTTTTGCTGCTGGTTTCTCTGTTTGAGTTTCTAGAAACTCGGTATAATTTCCATAATAAGACTCTATGTCCCCATTACCCTTTAAGATCAGTAATTGCTCAGCAACCTTATCTAAGAAGTAACGATCATGTGAAACCGTAATAACGACTCCAGGGAACTCCTCCAAATAATCTTCTAAAACCGTTAGTGTCTGTGTATCTAGGTCATTCGTAGGCTCATCTAGAATTAACACATTGGGCTCCGTTAGAAGTATTTTTAATAAATAGAGGCGACGTTTTTCACCACCGGATAGTTTACGAATCGGCGTACCATGTGTAAAAGAAGGAAACAGAAAACGCTCTAACATTTGTGCAACGGAAATCGTTTTCCCATCTGATGTGCTAACCATTTCAGCTGTTTCCTTTAGGTACTCAATCATTCGTTTATTTTCATCCATATCTTCTGTTTCTTGCGTATAGTATGCTACTTTTACCGTTTGACCAATGACGAGCTCTCCTGAATCTAACGGAATTTTACCTGTTAAGACATTTAGAAGAGTGGATTTTCCAGTTCCATTTTTCCCAATTACCCCTAGTCTGTCACCAGGCTTAACCAGTAGATTAAAGTGGTCTAGAATGGGTTGTGAGCCATATGACTTGCAAGCATCCTTAAGTTCGAAAACCTGCTTACCAAGTCTGCTTCCACTCAAAGACATATCCAACTTCTCCGTCGTTTTGACGCTAGAAATTTGATCATCTAGTTTATCAAATCTTTGAATACGGGCTTTTTGCTTGGTTGTCCTAGCCTTTGCGCCACGACGAATCCACTCAAGCTCACGTCTATAAAGATTTCTCTGTTTATCAAGAGTTGCTGCTTCGTTTTCTTCACGAATGGCTTTCGCTTCAAGAAATGCAGCATAATTTCCCTTATAGCTATATAAATTTCCGCCATCTAATTCAAAAATTCGATTAGTAACTCTGTCAAGGAAATAACGATCATGCGTTACCAGTAAAAGTGCGCCACGATAACGCCCTAGGTACTCTTCCAACCACTTAACCGATTCATAATCCAAATGATTGGTAGGCTCGTCCAAAATAAGCAGATCTGGCTCTTGGATTAATACTTGCGCGAGTGCAACACGTTTCTTCTGTCCACCAGACAGACTTCCAACTAACTTGTTATAATCTTCAATTCCTAACTTTGATAGGATGGTCTTTGCATTAGTACTTGCATCCCATCCATTCATCGCATCCATTTTCTTTTGCAACTCAAATAGCTTATCATGCAATCCAGTGTCATTCGGTGAATCGTTTAATTGAAGAAGAACACGTTCATAATCTCGCATAACCTTTAAGATTGGAGCATCTCCTTCAAATACTTGTTCTAAAACGGTTAATTCAGGATTTAAATCTGGATTTTGAGCAGAATAAGCTATTTTATAGTCTTTTGGAGCTGTTAGTTCTCCTGAATCTGGTAAGTCAACTCCTGCTACAATTTTTAATAGAGATGATTTGCCTGTACCGTTGACACCTATTAATCCAACACGTTCCTTCTCGGAGATTGCAAATGAGAGATCGTTAAATAAAGTCTTTTCACCATATGTTTTTGTGACATTTTCAATCGAGATTGTTTTCATCTTTTCCATTCCAGTCATTGTAAAATTCTTTTAAAAATAGTTCCATAAAATCATGCCGCTTATCTGCCATTTTCTTTGCTGTATGTGTATTTAATTGATCTTTTAGTTTTAAAAGCTTTTCATAAAAGTGATGGATAGAGGACGACTTCCCTCCTCTATATTCTTCCAACGTCATATTTTCTCGCACTTCAAAATCTGGATGATAGATCGGATTTCCTTTTTTACCACCATATGCAAACGCTCTTGCGATTCCGATGGCTCCAATTGCATCTAATCGATCAGCATCCTGCACGACTTCAGCTTCGACGGAAGCTAACGTTTGTCCATTTCCACCCTTAAAGGATATTGAAAATATAATTTCTGTAATATGCTCTTTTTCACTTTCTTTTAACGGAAGAGTATTTAAAAAGCTTTGAAGCTTCTCTTTCCCTGCCTCTGCCGACTCATTTAGCTTCTCGTCTGGAATATCATGTAGAAGAGATGCCATTTCTATAATAAAAGAGTTTCCCTTTTGTTCATTCTCACTAATTGTTAACGCGTTACGTCGAACCCGTTCAATATGAAACCAATCATGACCTGTTGAATCTTCTTCTAATGATTGTTTCACAAATGCTTCTGTTACCTCAATGATATTTCCGATCTTGTCCACCCTCTTCCATATACGACTCTTATTTTAACATGTTCAGGGGTAAATCGCTCTTTTTCCTGCCGTGGAAGTCTGCTAAGCCTCATATCGGCGAGTTTTGATCAAATATCGGCGAGGAATAAATTATTTCAGCAACTTTTCTCTTTTATCGGCAAGATTCTAAATATACCGGCCACTTTTTTTACTTTATCGGCAATCAATACTCAGCAGTCTCTTTTTCATTTTAACGGCCCTGTCTACTCCAACAAAACAAAAAAGTGCTACACTTAGCACTTTTCGTTTAATCCATTATACCAGCTAATACCAATCGTGTTTTCACCTGCATGAACCCCTACCGCTGCTCCCAGTGGGTAGCAAGAAAAATTGATATTAGGAAAAATCTCTTTTAACTCTTCCATCCATTCGGTTGCCTGACTTATATGAAGCCCATATAAAAGATACGCATCCTCAAATTTATACTTTTCGTAGGAGTGCTGTAAATATTCAATCATTTTATCTTTTGCTTTTTTCTCACTTCTGATTTTTTCCTTCGCTTCAAGTGCACCATCTCGAATTGAAATAATTGGCTTTATGTTAAGCATGCTACCTAGGAAAAATTGAAGACCTGACATCCTACCACTTCTATGAAGCTGATCAAGACTACCTACAATTACGTATGTTTCATGCGTTTCTCTTAATCTCTCAATTCGATCCTTAACGGTCTCCAAACTACACCCCTCTGTAACCCATTCCATTCCTTTTTTAATTTGAACAGAAAGTGGATAGGATAGTATCTTTGAATCTATCGTTGTTACAGGGATATCAACTAGTTGTGAGGCTTGCTCACTCGATGAAACGGTTCCACTTAATTTGGAAGATATTAAAATAGAACAAATCATCTCATAATCTTCCGCTAGTTTGTCGTATAACTGTTTAAATTCTCCAACAGACGGTTGTGATGTTTTAGGTGGGGTTTTTAGAGTCTTTAATCGTTGAAACAGTTGTTCTGGAGTTAAATCAACATTATCTAAAAATTGCTCATCATCTAGTAGAATTGACATCGGAATGGTATAAAGATCCGGATGATTCTTTAAATCTTCATCTAAAGATGCAGTACTATCGGTAACCCAAGCTACTTTCTTCAAATGCTTTTCCCCCTTTTTATCTATGTATATTAAAAGAGTATAAAAACATGGCTATATTTTTATAAAAACATAGCCATGCCTAATAACAAATGATTTACGATCTTAAAAGTGGTCTTATTTTAGGAAAAATCTTTAGTGCATTATTGTAAAAAACATCTTCATGGAATTCACTAGGAATCAAGTCCTTAATAAACTCAATGTATGGTCCTACGGGAATCAATGGCCAATCTGTTCCAAAGATAAGTTTGTCATATGCATCAGAAAACTCTATAGCATGACGTAAATGGTCTAAAAACCGCCCTTGACTCCGCTTCAATAATTCTCTCTCTGTTCCAACAATGAGACCAGATAAATCAGCATATACATTTGAATTTTTGTATACAATCTCGGCACCAGTCAATGTCCACGGGTCACCAAAGTGTGCCATCATAAAATTAACTTTTCTATGTTTAACGGCCACTTCATCAATTGCCATTGGATGAGAATACTTTAACAGTCCTCTTTCGGAGTAAGTATCACCAGTATGGAAAACGACCGGTAGTCCCCATTTTTCAGCCAGTTTATAAACCGGCTCGTATACTTCATCATAGGCATAAAATGGATAGTATCCGAGGTAGATTTTAATACCCACAACATTCGGCTTCTGAACCTCCTTCTCAAGTCTTTCAAAGGCCTCAGCATCTAGATTGTAGGGATTGATACCCGCACAATACACGATATTTTCGGGTACCATAGCCTCTAAGTCTAATCCCATTGGGGTTTCGGCATTGTTGTCAGGAAATCCCATCCCGTTTGTTTCTGTTAATCCCATTGCAATTCCGAGTACAACATTTGCCTCTTCATACTCTTTGATAATCCCCTTATAAGAGTAATCTACAAAAGAAATGGTATTTGCCGTTTCATGAAAAGATTTAATGTCTGAGTAGTGTAAATGTGCATCAATGATTTTCATTCGTCTCTCCTTGAATGCCTCTATGATTATAGTGCTGAATCTAAAAGTGAATCGTTCTCAGCTGTTTTAATAAATCACTTGAAAGAACCCGTTCATCAAACAGTAGGAATACTGGCTTCGTGCTGACTCGATCATTTGAATCTGGAACAGCTTTTTGAGACATGACAAATTCAAACGCAACTTTGTTCATGTAAGCTCCGTTCCGCAAACAATCCAAACTTTCCACTATATACATTTTATCCTTACTATTCTCTGAAGAGACATAGTTCCCTATTCTATATTCTAGTCCGTGTTCTTCCATTCCTGCCTGATATGTTTTAAAGATGGAAGAATCACTAGTCTGAAGGGAAAAATCAGTCAGGTTTTTAGCTCCAACAAATAAATCTGTATCCCACTTTACTGAATGTAAGTTCTTACCACCTGAATCCATAACCTTAACAAAGGTTGCTAAAACGGGCACACCAGGAAGAACCAAATAATATTGAGCGAATGAAAAGCCTTTATACTTCGTGTGATTAGTTACACTTGTCTTGACTTCTATTCCTGTCCATATATTTTGATGTTCATCTGTCATCTCTACAAATTGAGCCGTACTCTCTTCTTTTAATAATGAGAAAGTATTTAACTCAGACGGAACGGTCTTCATTCCGCCAGCCCAAGGATTCCACCAACCCTTAGCAACTAAGTTAGGAAACTCCGTGTCTAGCCACTCTTTTCCTTTAACCGATAACGAATAAATTCCTGGATAGAAGTTAGGTGCTACTTTTACATCCATACATCCATTGTTAATGGATAAGATCTCTATACTCTCTTCGTTATCCGTGCTTTTCACGATTTTTTGATCCGAAGGACACAGAAGCATTTCCTTTAATTCGCTTGTAATACTCTGCTCCTTAAAGGCTCCCTTCAAAATGGAAACAGGCTGTTTATCAATATTCTTTATATTTAACTCGTGAATAAATGTTTCTTCTTCCATATCAATCGTTGTGGAATATACCGGATTGTCATTTAATTCCACATCTAATTGTCCTGCCAAGTAATTGCTTCTAAAGGATTTTAATGTTATTTCTACTTCCTTCTCTGAAGATATGACTCTACCATTCCGTAAGAGGAAAGTCTTTTCTGTTACTGTCTCAGATCTTATGGCTGAAGTATTTTCCTTCGCAAATGCCCTAAACTCTTCCCATGTTTGAAAAGCACCAATAGATAGGAAAATAGGTTCTGATGATTTTTCTTCTCCTTCATTTATCTTTCCTAAATGATTTTCAATATGGCATTGCCAGTTCTCCGGTCTAACCTTTGATTTAGGAGACCATGCGACTCCTATAGGTTGACCATCATGTTCAGAGAAATACCAGTTCTCCGTTATTTGTTCTGGCTTAATATCCCCGTATTCCAGCTCTTTCTGTTCCGCGAAGTAGACAATTTCATTGTCTAAAGGATAGTAAGTTTTAGACATCTCATGATACATAGATTGGGAAACATATAAATCTCTAATTTCTGATTCGTTATTCTTAATGGTTGCCCATCGTTTCACGATTCCCTCTCCATATAAAGAGGTATAAAAGGTAAAAGTCACACCTTTAAAATCATCAGGATTGAACTGAAGTTTGAGCGTTATGCACTCCTCACTCGTTTCCCAATTAAACTCTTTTGGCTTAGCCTTTGTAAATTCGGTCGAAAAAGGCTTTCCTATTCTAGGTGTTAAGAAAACAAATGGTTGGTTGATCTCCTGATTTCGACCAGCAAACGTTAATAAATCACGTTTCCTTATGTTTACCTGGCTTAGCCCGTTAAAAATTTGATAGAACTCTTTTGTTTGCCCTCCAAATTTTTGCCCAAGTCCTTTAAAAGGAATGGCTATATCCGCTTCAAAGGAGATTTGTTTTCCTTCTTGATTCTTAGCAATTACGGAAAGTTCTGGATGGTAAAATCCATGTTTCTTTACCGTTACAGGGATAGATAGAGTTTTCCGCTCGTGCTCATTTAATAAGACTTCTAGCGTTCTATCTTTTAACTCAACCTGCTCACATGCAGGAAAAGTAATTGAAAAAAGCGCTGCTTCCTTCATACTATTTTGAATTTCGATTTCAAAGGCAGTTTCCTTGTTTAAATAGCAAAGATTGCTGTGATATTTCGCCTCAATGGTTGCTGGCTTTTTAGGAGATATACCTAGTCTAAATTCACTTTCCTTTCCATCTATTGTCACTGTAATAGACAGGTAAGGATGTGTTTTCCACTGACTTGGCTCATCCCCAGTTAAAACAACCAAATCTCCCTTTATGACTTGAGATGTTTCCACAAGACATTCAATATCTAAATTACATTTAACTCTTTCATGATGATTATTCTTAGCTTTTACAGATATCGGTTTACCGGTTTTATTGTTTATGAGCAATTCAAACGTTTCAGTTTGCCCTTCTATACATTCGTGGTCGGATAGCTTCAGTTCTATTTCAACATCAGTTGTGTTTAGATAGCACATTCCTCTACCAGTGCGCTCGAATTGAACTTTCGCAAAAACATCTTCATTCTTCCACTCATACTCATAGAAGGTAAAATTATTTTCCTTTATCCCATCTGGTTTCACATCAATTTCTCGAACACTTGCTTCGTACCAATCCATTTGAGTAAAAAGAGGTTTTAACAATGGTGTATTTAGCACAGTTGGAATAAAATTCATTAAGTGTGTTGTATCATCTCGATCCTCCCAAAAGAATCCACATTTCTTGTATAGAGGAACTGCTTTCGTATTTCCAGGCCAGGTGTACAAATCAAGTCGTGGCCAACCTAGTTCAATCGTTCTTTCCAATGCTTTAAGTGTAAGCATTTTACCAATTTTCTTCCCATGGTAATCAGGTCGTACATTTAATAATGGGATATACAGGGAGCCTATATCTTCTTTATATTGGGCAAGTGAGCAGTACCCAACCACTTCTTCTCCATCTAAAGCTAGGAACAATGCAAGATTGCCAGAATTGGCCTCCTTCTCCTTCGTTTGTTCCTCCGTTGTCATTCTTGTATCGCCGCCCCAACTATCACGGCTCATGTTCCACATTTTCGCAATTCCCTTTGCAAGCTTTTCATTGTACTCCGTTATTTGAATGTTACTTACAATTGATTTCATCACTCGTTCCTCCTAAACTAGGTTCCTTCTTGTCTTTCTTTTTGAAATCCCTCAAATGCTTGTTTTTGAATCAATATGAACTCCTCCTTTAAGTTGGCCCTCTCTAATTCTATGATGGTGAATAGCCATATAAGAGTTTAAAATAGAAAGAGCAGCAGAATTTAAATAAGGTAAGGAATGTTTTTCCAGACCCTATACACTATCGTAAATCGGACATTTACTTATGTAAAGATAATTCTGAATTATCAAACCACACGTACTCTTTTTTCAACAAAAAAACCTTCCCACTAACTGGAAAGGCCATCATCCTAATAATTTTTCTATGTGTTTAGCGATATCCTTGGGATTAACATTTGGCGCAAATCGTTCTACTGCATTGCCATCTTGATCAACGAGAAATTTAGTAAAATTCCACTTAACTGCCTTGCTTCCTAACAAACCTGGCGAGGCTTCGGTTAAGTGTTTGAATAGAGGATGCGCATCTTTTCCATTTACATCAATCTTTGCAAACATGGGAAAAGTAACACCATAATTTAACTCACAAAAGGATTGAATATCTTCCTCATTTCCAGGCTCTTGGTTCATAAATTGATTACATGGAAACCCTAGAATTTCAAGACCTTTATTGTTGTATCTTTCATAGAGGTCTTGTAAATCTTTAAATTGTGGAGTAAATCCACATTTACTTGCCGTATTAACGATAAGTAGGACCTTTCCTTCAAAACTTTGAAGAGAGATTGTTTTACCATCAATCATTTTTGCTTCATATTGATAAACAGTCACATGAACACCTCCTAGCATGAATATAAATCTTTTCTGTATAAAAAGCGAATTAATGGTTTTAGATATTTTTCAACCTCTGTAAAGTGAGAATCATATATTCGACCATATGAACAAGGTCATCTATATGGTCCTCATATACTAAACGGTTGAATTGTACCTTTACTTCTGTCGTTACTAAATCATTTTGGGAAAAAGGGTCCACTACGATCTTCTGTTCAAACTGTCTCTCTTCTCCCCAAACTTCTTTAATAATTTCATTAATTGTGTGTTGAATTCCTTCAATAGCTTGGTGAGAAATATTGAACGTAATAGACACATGACATCCTGAAAGAGCTTCAGAGTGGACCGGGGGCAAAAGCTCTGCAGCAAGATTTTCAAGCTTTGCCTCCATAAGAAACGTGCATGTATTTTTGTCACTTCCCTCTGGGAGCGATAATGTTATCTCATAAGCTCTAGACATTTTTGCCGTATTAATGAGATCATTGCGATCAATAATGCGTATCTCTCCGTTCAAGTCCTGATCATAGAGAGCACCTTCCATTACGACTCTCATATTTTCAAAAGCAGTTGGATCAAACATCCACTCACCTCCAATCTCCGCATATTCAAAAAACAAGTGGTGAAGGCTTCATCCCCACCACTTTTCTCACTATTTCAGACTAAAATAACCCAATTGCATTTCCTTCTTCATCTACATCCATTTTTAATGCAGCAGGTGACTTTGGTAGTCCTGGCATCGTCATGACGTCACCTGTTAATGCAACAATAAAACCAGCTCCGATAGAAGGCTTTAACTCTCTAACGTGGACAACAAAATCAGTTGGCCTACCGAGTTTTGATGGATCGTCTGATAAGGAGTATTGTGTTTTAGCCATACATACTGGAAGGCTTCCCCAGCCAAAAGATTCAAAATCCTTCAGTTGTTTTTGAGCCTTTGAAGAGAACTCAACATCTTTCCCTCCATAAACATTCTGAACAACTGTACGAATTTTATTTTCAATAGAATCTGATAAATCATACAGCGGATTAAAATCCATCTGATTGTTTTCTATTTCATTTAAAACTTTTTCTGCTAGTGCTAATCCGCCTTTACCGCCCTTTTCCCAAACTTCTGTTAGTGCAACTGGAATTTCTTCTTTTTCGCATAAGCTTAGGAGTGTTTCAACTTCTAAATCGGTATCTGCTACAAACTTATTAATTGCCACTATAAGCGGTAATCCAAAGCTTTTAATCGTTTCTACATGCTTCTTTAAGTTAGTGAAACCAGCTGTTAAGGCGTTACTATTTTCTTGACCAAGTTCTGTTTTAGGTACTCCACCATGCATTTTTAATGCACGGATTGTCGCAACAATAACGACAGCCTCTGGTTTAATTCCAGCGCTTCTTCCTTTAATATGTAAGAACTTTTCTGCCCCCAAGTCAGCTCCAAATCCAGCTTCAGTGATAACGTAATCCGCAAGTTTCGAAGCTGTTTTCGTTGCAATGACACTGTTGCATCCATGAGCGATATTGGCAAAAGGTCCGCCATGAATGAGTGCAGGCGTATGTTCAATGGTTTGTACAAGATTCGGTTTAACTGCATCTTTTAATAAAAGGGCTAGTGCTCCTTCTACACCTAAATCACCGACCGTTACCGGTTCCTTTTTAAAATTGTAAGCTACTACCATTCTAGATAGTCTTAATTTTAAGTCCTTCAAATCATTTGCAAGACATAGGACGGCCATGATTTCGGATGCAACGGTGATATCAAATCCATCTTCTCTAGGTACGCCTTGGATAGGACCACCCAACCCGATGATTACTTTTCTTAGCGCACGGTCATTTAGATCTACTGCTCGTTTCCATACGATTCTTCTTTGATCAATGTTTAATTCGTTTCCTTGTTGTAGATGGTTATCAATTAAGGCTGCTAAAGCATTATTAGCTGTTGTAATGGCGTGCAAGTCACCTGTAAAATGAAGGTTTATATCCTCCATTGGAAGCACTTGTGCATATCCTCCTCCAGTTGCTCCACCTTTAATACCCATCGTTGGCCCAAGAGAAGGCTCACGCATGGCAATCATTACTTTTTTTCCTAATTGATGTAATGCATCCCCTAGTCCAACTGTTACCGTAGATTTTCCTTCTCCAGCTGGGGTAGGATTAATGGCTGTAACCAGAATCACTTTTCCACTTTTTTCTGTTTCTAACTTTTTTAACGTTTCAGAAGACAATTTAGCTTTATATTTACCATACAATTCTAAATCATCGTTTGTTAAACCGATTTTTTCCGCCACTTCTATAATGGGCTTTATCGTTGCATCCTGAGCAATTTCGATATCTGACTTTACATTGATATTTACACTCATTAATACCCCACCTTAAGAAAATTTAAATCAATTTAAGACCATTGAATCATCTTTTGGAATTCCTTCTATATTGTACCACTTAACATAAGATATAAGTATGACTTCTTTTGATCATGTGAGCATACCTCTACTTTATCATTGATACATTAGAACCTCGCCTATATAATAGAAATAATTGAAAATTCTAACAAGGTGGTGGTCATTTGCCTATTAAAATTCCCAAGCTTCTTCCAGCACGTGAAATTCTAGAATCTGAAAATATTTTTATCATGGATGAGGATCGTGCAAACACTCAAGATATTCGTCCACTTAACATCTTGATACTGAACTTAATGCCAGAAAAGGAAAAAACAGAGGCACAATTACTAAGATTGCTAGGTAACACTCCATTACAAGTGAACATTTCCTTTCTTCAAACGGTTACTCATGTGTCAAAAAATACTAGCCAGCTCCATCTAGAACAGTTCTACACTACTTTTTCAGATATCAAGCACCGGAAATTTGATGGAATGATTATTACAGGGGCCCCTATTGAGCTGCTTACCTTTGAACAAGTCGATTATTGGGAGGAACTTACCGAAATCATGGAGTGGACAAAAACAAATGTCACTTCCACTCTTCATATTTGCTGGGGGGCACAAGCAGCATTATATTATCATTTTGGAATAGGCAAATATGAACTAACTCGTAAGTGCTCTGGTGTTTTTGAACATACCGTTAATGACAGGACAGAAAAACTTTTGCAAGGATTCGATGACCTTTTTATAGCTCCTCATTCACGATACACGGACGTTTTAAAAGAAGAAATTCAAGCTTGTAATTCGTTAAAATTATTATCACATTCTGAAATAGCAGGTCCCTTTATCATAAGCTCCCATGAAGGAAAGCAAATTATGATTACGGGACATTTAGAGTATGAGGCTGGCACTTTAGCTGATGAATACCATAGGGATACGGAAAAAGGCTTACATATTCATATACCCGAGAATTATTTTCCAAACAATGATCCCTCGAAACAGCCCATGAATCGATGGCGTTCGCATGCACACTTATTATTTTCAAACTGGTTAAACTACTACGTATACCAAGAAACACCTTATGAATGGGAGTAGCGAAACAGGTTTTAAGCCCTAGCATTTACGCTAGGGCTTTGTTATTTCTAACCTTGTTGAGTATAGTACACTTCTTCGAAAGGCTGCACAACGACAAATCCATCACCGGAGAATTTCATTTGGATGGACTCTCCGCTTCCTCTTCCTAGAAAAGTTTTAAGTGATACATCGGTTACAAATTCAGGCTCTAATGTACCTGACCAGGCCACTGTTGCATTTGGATCTGTATAAACAGGATTCTGTGGAGTAACAAGTAATGTTAGTGGTTCATAGTGTGAGGTGATGGCAATCATTCCATTTCCCTCTAATCGAACATTGAATAATCCACCTGCCATCATTCCGGCCACTCTTCTCATAAGTTTAATGTCCCAGTTAATTGAAGGTTCAAACGCCAATAAATCGTTCCCATTTACAAAGATGGACTCGCCCTGTAACTCTAGAATAGAAATTTTCTTTCCTTGATCAGCTAAATAAAGCTTACCAGATCCGTTAGCTTTCATTAAAGATGTTCCTTCGCCAGTTAATGCCTTCTTGAACATCTTGCCCAGGCCATGTTCTAGGATTCCTTCCCGCTCAAACTTAATTTGACCACGGTATGATACCATCGCACCTGCTTTTGCCCATACCTGTCCATTCAAATTGATTTCAAGCATACGGGGAGTTTCTAACTCAAAAAGCCCTTCTCCTTTGTCTTGCTGTTTTGTTTGATTTACGAATTCTTGAATAGAATATCGGCTCAATTTCATCACCCTTTTTATTCTTTTATATTTTCTAACATAAACACCCACATAAAAGAAATTGCCTGTCTGATTGACGATGACAACGACCCTGTTGGGAGTTGCTCACTTTCACGTTTATATACACCAAACTCAGATATTTTTCTCCAATGATTTTCTGTAGCTAACTGCTCAAACTCCCAAGGCATCATGGTATTGCAGACAACCTGTTCCCCGTATAGTCGACGATAGCTATTTACTCTAGGTGCAGCAGTTGGACCTAAAATTCCGATGCATGCTTTGCCTCCAGGGTTTACAATTCTTTGTATTTCTTTTAATACCTTCAATGGATGTTCTGTCCATTCCAATGAGTTAATCGCCATGGCTGCATCAAACTGATTTTCAGAGAATGGAAGTTCAGCCATATCTCCTTTAATAAATTTAGAATTATTCTCAGAGTTTAGAAGTGTTGCTTTATGTACCATTTCTTCTGAAAAATCGACACCTGTTACAGCATACCCACTTTGGGCTAACTTTAATGATCCATAGCCATCGCCACATCCTAAATCACATACCATAGCTTGTTCATCGACAAACTTTTGGAAAAATGGGATTATCTCTTTTCTACTTCCATTCTCCCACATTTCCTGGCTTCTTGAATTCCAAAAATTCGATTTTTCGTCCCATAATCTACTAGACTCTTCTGCCCAATTAAAATTACCCATCCATTTCCCCTCTTACGTCTTCATTTTATGAGGCCTAAATTAAAAAGATGATTTTCGTATTCCCTTCTACAGGTTCCTTACATATCTAAATGGCCATTATGATATGTATTTCTATAAAAGTCTTCTAATCCCTGCGTTTATATTTGCTAAAAAAGTGGAATACTGAGAGATACTGAACATCAATACTTAGAATATTTGGAGGCTATTATGGAAAGTGAACAAATCGTAGCCGTTCATCGAAATCATTTTGGCGATATTATTAGCTTTAAAACTTCATCTGGTAGAATCATTTCTTACCGAAAAGCAATTGAAGAAGTGGAAACCGGAGTCATTAGCGGGATCGTGGTAGAAGAACCAGAAGGTACACCTTATCTAACTCCAGCGACAGCTGACAATTTTGATGATTTCCCAACTATGTATTAAAATCAACCAACATATATTTATTTTAACGCTCTATATAACAACAAGTTTAATTGAAGTGAAAATTAACAACCACGCTTAAAAGAGCCAAAAGGAAAAGCACCCGACAAAATCAGGTGCTTTCATTCATTGTTCTTCATTCTTTCGCTGAACTTCCCTCAAAGCTTCTACCCGTTGTTCATCTTCTTCAAAGAATTGAACTAAGTCACCAATCCGGTCAATGGCATCCCAACTTAAATGGTGCTCAATTCCTTCGACGTCCTCATAAATGTTTTCCTCTTTAACACCTATTAATCGGAGAATTTGCTCTAATAGCTCATGTCGATACACTAGCCTTTTTCCGATTTTTTTTCCTTTAGATGTTAAAATAAGCCCTCTATATTTTTCATAAACAAGGTATTCATCCTTATCCAACTTCTGAACCATTTTTGTTACAGAGGAGGGATGAACAGAAAGAGCCTCTGCGATATCTGATACTCTTGCATAGCCTTTTTGTTCAATCAGCATATATATTTGTTCAATATAGTCTTCCATACTTGGTGTTGGCATCCGGTATCCTCCATTGCAACAACCATTGTTTATATAGGCTGTTTTCCTATTTGGTTAACCTTATTCGGAAATCCCATACTGTTCAATGGGATAGACTTTCCCGTATAAAAGCGCTTTATTAAAAGTTTACTATAGATGAAAAAGGGAGACAAGGTAATAAATAGCAGTTATTGGACAGGTTCTTTATTTGCAAAGGAAAATTTTATTTTATTTTCTTTGTCGTCCCATGAGAGTTTAGCAGCAAACGTCTTATCTTTGCTTTGGAAACCCTCGATAAGATCCGTAGTTCCTTCTGTAAGGATACTTTTAACATGCTTTTGTGTTAACGATTTTCCGAGCATCTTCTTAGAGATTGTAAAGTTACAATTATTTTTACTATATTGAGAGCAACCGTAAAAGCTCCCCTTATCAATCACATATCCATCGCACTTTTTACACGGTCCTAGTTTCACTGTTCTTGCCTTTTTTTGCTTCCCCGGCAAAAAGTTTTCCGTGTCATCCTCGGAGAAATTCCATTGTTCGGCGTTTTTGACTGTCACAGAAACAAGGTGACTCACCATTTTATTGGTTTGCTCCATAAATTGTTTTGGAGACGCCGTACCTTCAGAGATCCCCTTTAAACGTTGCTCCCACTTAGCAGTCATTTCAGGGGAAGCAAGAATTTCCTCACCAATTGCTTCTATTAATATGTTCGCTTTCGGGGTTGCATACACTAGATTCTTTTTAATATCAATATAGTTCCGGTCTTTAAGCATGGTAATAATTCCAGCCCTAGTAGCTTCTGTACCCAACCCCTCTGTTTTCATTAAAACCTTTTCAAGTTCTTTATCTTCTATATGCTTACCGGCGGTCTTCATTAAAGTAATTAATTGACCTTCCGTGTACCGTTTGGGTGGCTGTGTCTTACTTTCTTTAACTTCTACTTTAGCTACTTTACCAACCTCATTTTTTTGTAAAATAGGCAAAGTTGGGTCTTTATCTTTTTCATAGGAAGGGATAACCTTTTTCCAACCTTCTTCTAACTGAACCTTCCCTTTAGATAAAAAGGCTGCTCGGCCATCTACCATTGTGGTTACGGTTGTATATTCAGTGATTGATTTATCGTAATGGGCAGCAATTAAGCTTTTTACAATTAAATCATACAGCTTTTGCTCGTCTGCTGACAGCTTGTCTATATTTGGTACTTGTTCAGTTGGAATAATCGCATAGTGATCCGTTACCTTTTTATCATTTACATATCGTTTATTGTTTAGCAAAGAGGAATAAGGCAATGGAAATAGATCACGGTACGCATCTAGAGCAGAAAGCTTATTTAAGATTTCAGGAAATGTTTCCGCCTCCCCTTGTGTAACATGGCGAGAATCAGAACGTGGGTATGAAACATTTCCTTTTTGATATAGCCCTTGAAGAACATCCAATGTCTTTTTCGGCGGAAACTTAAAACGTCGGTTCGCTTCAGCCTGTAAGGCAGATAAATTATATAGAAATGGTGGGAGATACTCTTTTTTCTCCGCTTGCACATTTGTTACTTCAGCAGTTTTATCTTTGCAAAAAGCAGCAATTTTCTCTGCTAATTCTTTCTGATCAATTCGTGTTTCTCCATCTTTCTCCCATTTACCTGTATACTTCTTACCATCGATATTGAAATGCGCTTGTACCTCCCAAAAAGGCTCGGATACAAACTCATTAATCTCTCGCTCTCTTTTAACAATTAAAGCTAGCGTCGGGGTTTGAACCCTACCAACTGAAAAAACATCTGAAAACCCTTTTTGTTGCAAAAGAAGACTGTATAATCTTGAAGCGTTCATCCCTACAATCCAGTCAGAACATGCTCTCGTGTAAGCTTCAAAGTAAAGGTTACGTGTATCTCCTTCTGACAAAAGTGATAGAAACCCTTCCTTAATTGCTTTTGGAGTCAAAGAAGAAATCCACAATCTCTTCATTGGTTTATCACACTTTGTTAATCGGAGAATATTTCGAACAATTAATTCACCTTCTCGACCAGCATCTCCTGCATGAATGACTTCTGTGATTTGTGGATGATTTACTAACTTTTTTATAACTCCAAATTGCTTCCATTTATCTTTTGTTACCTCATATTGAAATTGTGAGGGAATGATAGGTAAAGTTTGAAGAGACCACTTTTTCCATTGAGGTTCATATTTTTCAGGGGAAACTAATTGACAGAGGTGTCCAACTGCCCAAGTTACAAAGGCTCCATCAGGAAAAACTTCATTCGGTAATATTTCAACAAACCCTTGATTTTTCTTTGTTTTAAAGACAGAAGCAAGTGTTATTCCTTGGTCAGGCTTTTCTGCAATAACAAGTTTCATATCATTGCTCCTTACTACTTTTTCTATAGATTCTCATTTTACTCAAAAGTAATGTTTCTAGTAAAGGTTAATTTTTTAAATGATAATGAAAAAAATCTGCTTTCTCACCATTTAAGGAAATAGCATCTTTTTCTATTTGAGAAAGAACAAACTTATTTTTTTCCAAAACCTTTTGTGACGGGATATTATTACTCGTGGTTTTGGCATGGAATGTATGTACTTTTTTCTGTGTCCCTTCATTTATAAGAAGGTTTAACGCTTTAGAGGCTATCCCTTGTCCTAAAAACTTTTCTCCAATGCGGTAGCCAACTTGAGCACTTAGCTCCTCACTATTAATATTTACAAGGTTCATTCTACCGACAATCTGATTAATGTCATTCTTAATTAAGTAGTAATAGTCAGTACCTTCCTGTTGTTCTTTTAATAACGCATCTAGCACTTTAGAGAAATGTGTGAATTCATAGTATTCCTCTCCTCGACCAGGAACCATAGATTCAAAGAATTCCCTATTCTCACATTCAAAAGCAAATAGCTGATCCTCATCTCCCTTTTTTAATGCTTCAATTCTAATATTCATATACAAGGGCCTCCTTACAACTGTGGTTTTGTCTAACATAATTATAGAGCATAAATTAGATTATTTTGTAGCCTAAATATGGAAAGTTTATGGTGAAATAATTACTGGCTTTCTACATTTTTGGTTTTCTCCTTTATCATTGTTTTGAAGGACAGTTCCTTCCTAATCTTTTTACATTTTGTCTTTCATCATTGCTATGAAGGACAATTCCTCCTCCATCTTTTACCTGTTTGTCTTTCATCATCGCTATGAAGGACACTTCCCTCTCAATCTTATTCACTTTTGTCTTTCATCGCTTTTATAAAAGACATTTTCATATCAATCTTTTCCCTTTTTGTCTTTCATCATTGCTATGAAAGACATTTCCCCCTCGATCTAATTCCAGTTTGTCCTTAATCGAAGCTTACCCTGAATCTAAAGAAACTAATAATGTTACAAACTATCTATATCTAATCGATAAAAGGTCTCGAGAAAAACTCTCGAGACCTTTTATCGATACTTCTTTATTATAAGTTTGTTTTGTGAGTACCACCTATCTTTGGAGATGATACTTGACAAGGTTAGGATCATGGAGGGTATTTTTTCAATGTTAAAAATAAGAGCTCCTAGCTCTTCATTAAACACGAGAAACGATTCTCCGTGGCTGAAGGAAGGTAAATCCTTGCCCATTTGTACGATGGATGCAACAATAGACTGCTTTACATTTTGCTCGATTTGAATGTTGGGGGAGAACCTTAGAATCCAATCCTCTTTATCTATTGAAAATCGGTACATTTCCTCACCCTTTATCAGTAGACTTATAACACATTTTACAAACGAAAAATGTTACATCTCTATTTTTAGGCAACGCTGTTTTCTAATTGATTATTGCTAATCGTATATGGTCTCCAACACGGATTCTATGCTACTTCGTGGCATCTTTTCCTCTCAAAATAAAGAAAACAGCACCATAATCCCTTTAAAAGCAGTTTTAAGTATTTAAATAACAACAAAGTTTACGAAAAGAGCCTTAGGCAACAAAATCCTTAATAAAGGATATGAGGAAGTTTTTGTTTTATGATTAAGCTTTTTTTCATAACATTGATTGTGATCATTACTCTAAATCCCTTATCATGGGGGAATCCAACAAAAATAAGAACTTAAGCCATTAATCTTCTTCTTCTAGAATTTGTGTAATTTGTAGCTCCCTGTTATATCTTAAATCAATCAGTTGATCATTCACTTTCACTAACGAACGAAGTGGATCATAGGGGTGAATCATTAGGATGGTACCAAAAGAGCCATCGGTTAGCTGTACTTTTTTCCCTGTAAGGCTGTCCATTAGTTTATAAAGGAATATCAACATAATATTGGGATCAAATTTCCCGAAAGCATCTTCTTGCATCTGTTTCATAACTAAATAGAAAGGTGATGCCTGGTGGTATACCCTTGAAGACGACATAGCATGAAACACATCGGCAATTGATACAATCTTTGAGAAGGCATCAATTTGATGACTCTTTAAACCGAATGGGTAACCTCTTCCATCCTCTCGTTCATGGTGTTGTAAGGCGACTAATGCCACTCTTTCATTAATGGTTTGTATTCCTTTTAATAATTCATACCCATAAACGGTATGTAGCTTCATTTCGGAATACTCTTCTTTTGTTAATTTTCCAGGCTTATTTAGTATTTCAGTTGGAATTTTGGTCTTACCAATGTCATGAAGTGTAGCTCCTAGAGTAAGATTTGTTAAGTCGTTAGGATGTAACTTTAGCCATTTTCCTATAAGGGTAGCAATAATACCAACACAAATTGTGTGTCTATATGTATATTCATCTTTAGAATTTAACTCGTAAAAAAGGTGGTACAGGTGTGGAATTTCGGCAGCCTGTTTGATGGTTGGTAGAATATCTTCCTTAATTTCTGATAGAGGAATCTTCCCCTTGTCTTTAATATGTTGAAACATTTCCTCCATTTGCTTAGAGGCATCGTCTACTTTTTTGGTAATCTCTTTAATAGAAAGACTTGCTGTAGGTTGACCTACTTTCTGGGGTAGAGTACCATGTTCTTTTTTGGTTTTTATATTTGCTAGAAGATGATCAATTTCGGGGATGGTCAAAGGAGTCGCTTGATTTCTGGATGTTGAGCTATATTTATTCATTTCCTCACCCGCTTTACCAAAAATGTATATTTATGTTAAATCATAACAAATTATAGGAAATCAAAAAAGTATATTTTTTATTACGAGTTTATTAAAGTTTTTGTAATTTTTAAACTTTTTAATAAAAACGACATGTTTATTCTTGACTGAAAATGCAAAAATCGTGTATATTATAAGCATCATTTAACAGAATATATTTCCGCTATTGTGTTAATATGGTTATTTATATTCAGTTTGATGGTAATATTATGTTGGACACGAACATGTGTCTTGAAAGGCTTAGGAGGAAATAGTAATATGCAAAACGGTAAAGTAAAATGGTTCAACAATGAAAAAGGTTTCGGGTTTATCGAAGTTGAAGGTGGAGAAGATGTGTTTGTTCACTTCACTGCTATTCAAGGTGAAGGTTTCAAATCACTAGAAGAAGGCCAAGAGGTATCTTTTGAAATAGTTGAAGGAAACCGCGGTCCTCAAGCTTCTAACGTTGTAAAATTATAATATAACCCTATAAAAGTTCTAGGCTGGCATATATGCCAGCCTTTATTTATTTCTTCAAATAATTAAGTCAATTTCTCACCGTAATTTTTTATCTTTTCACCGACTGTACATTTGTTGATACAAAATCGATGAGCGTACCTTCTCCCTTTTTCATCCTTATGAAGCTTATGTAGGAAGCAACCCTTACAGTAGCTTGTCATAAGTTCCTCGACTTCTTGTAATATTTGTCTTCGGTTCATCCGCCTCACCCTTTCAACACAACTAGATGATTTGCATTTTACTATTAATCGCTTTACCCTCAAGCGCTTGAGTAGCTAATTTATCAGCTTCTTTATTCTCTTTTCGGCTAATAGAAGTATATCTCGGTTCTATTCCAAGAGCCTTTATTTTATCTTCAATCCGATACAGCCACCTGTTTAAAGAATCTTCATAGCACGGCCACTCACCCTCTAATTGTTTTAACACTCCTTGTGAATCTCCTTTAATATCACACGGAAGATGGTGAACACCTAGTTCCTCTAACAACCCTAAAGCATAATAAAGTGCTGCATATTCAGCTTCACTATTTGTTTCCATTTCTCGAATTAACTCATTCGCTCGTAAGCGGTATTTCTTCTTCCCTTGCTTAAAATAAATAACTGCACCTAAACCAGCTTCGTTTGTTTCTAGGTTAAATCCACCATCAAAATATAAAAGGACATCATGAGGTTCGGTTTCTATTTCCTCTGTAAGCTTCTTCACTTCTTTTGGAGTCCAAGAAGTTTCCATTTCATCGTAGTATGTAATGTCAATGGCTTTACCTAGTCGTTCAAGGTCATCACCCATTAATAGCGCAACTTCAGAATCAAGCCAATCGGATGTGAATAATACAGGATCATTTCCTTTTAATTTATATTTCCATTCTATTCTATATTTCATTAAGTACAGCCCTTTCTAAAAAGAATCAAATTTTAAAAAATATATAGTGTTTGTACTTTTTAATTTCACATTTGTTATTTTTACCTATCGCGTTATTGATAATCAGAACTATTGGTATATTTTTTCTTGAGTTCAATTAAAATGTATTCACTTTGAACGAGCAATTTAAAATGAATCGTTTCATGCATTCCAAACATTTTACACTTAACACGTGAGTATATATTGTTTATACTATGTCTATCTCAAAAAGAATATTGAAAATACCTAGCATTTTTTAAGTTTATCATCCCTAACTCTTTTTTTATATATGGAGGAAATAAGATTGATTGAAGTTTATTTTGATGGGGCAAGCGCCGGAAATCCTGGACCAAGTGGTGCAGGCATATTTATTAAAGGACACGGTGACGTTGAACGATATTCAATTCCATTAGGAACAATGAGCAATCATGAAGCAGAATACCATGCCTTTGTTAAGGCTTTAAAAATCTGCATAGACAATGAATATAAAGTAGTATCCTTTCGAACTGACTCACAGTTGGTTAACAGAGCCGTTGAGAAGGAATATGTAAAAAACAAATTATTTGCTCCACTTTTAGAAGAAGCTTTACAACTTACGAAAGAATTCGATCTGTTTTTTCTAAAATGGATACCTAGCTCAGAGAATAAAACTGCCGATGAGTTATCGAGGGCAGCTATTCGTAAAAATATATAGAAGGGTTGTTAATTACATAAATGAATAAGTCACTTTTTGCAGATGTAAGCTTACTACTCGTTGCGCTAATTTGGGGTGCAACTTTTGTTCTTGTTCAAAATGCCATTTCATTACTACCTCCGTTTTCTTTTAATGGTGTGCGATTTTTTATAGCAGCTCTCATTTTAGGTGCTTGGCTACTTATTTTTGAGCGAAGACAGCTACAACAGTTTAATAAAAAGCTTCTCGTTTCAGGTGTTCTAATTGGTACATGGCTATTTATTGGATATGCGTTTCAAACAGTAGGTTTATTATATACAACCTCTTCAAAGGCTGGGTTTATAACAGGTTTAAGCGTCATTATGGTCCCACTGTTTGCAATTCTTTTATTAAAACAGCGACCAAGTAGAAATGCAGTAATAGGGGTTTTAATTGCAACGATTGGACTATATTTGCTTACCATGACCGATATTTCATCCCTAAATCGTGGGGACGCTTTTGTTTTTATATGTGCCATAGGATTTGCTCTTCACATTATTTTCACAGGAAAATATAGCAGTCAATATCCTACGTTATTGCTAACAGTTATTCAAATTACTACAGTAGCTATTGCTTCGACTCTTTTTTCGTTCATGTTTGAAGACTGGAAGCTAGCCTTTCAGCCATCCGTATTACTCAGTAGTGAGGTTTTTATTGCGTTACTCATAACATCCGTTTTTGCGACTGCGATCGCATTTTTTGCTCAGACTAATTTTCAAAAGTATACAACCCCTACAAGGGTAGCACTTATTTTTGCTATGGAACCTGTATTCGCAGCAGCCACTGCTTATATTTGGGCAGACGAGCGTCTTTCCTCAAGTGCGTTGATTGGATGCTTATTTATTTTCATCGGGATGATTTTTGCAGAACTACCTACCAAAAAGAATGTATTAAATAAAATAAAGGGAAGAAAAGAAGCAGTTTAAAAAAGCCAAAAAGGCGTGTGAATCTACACGCCTTTTATTTGTGAAAAGTTATATGGCTAAAATTTTTTGATTTTTGACAAACGTTATTGCTTCGTGCCTAGTGTGAATTTTATTGGAAATTAACATTTCAAGTAATGACACATAAAAGCTCCCATCAAAGGACTTTTGTGCCTTTAATGTTAATTCAATTGCCGTGTTTGCGAGTTCATCTGATGCATTCGTATATTGCTTGCCAAAGCGAATGAAGCCGATCGCATCTTCACGAAGTTGGAAGCCTTTACTTTTTAATAATAAAATATAATCCTCAGTACACAATTTATCCCCAATTCCTCTCCCTATACAATGACCATTTACCCCCTAAATTTTACCTTGAATTTCGACATTTTTCTATCTTTTTTTGTTAAAACATGACCTAAAGTTCCTGTAAGAATACCTAGGAGCGCACCTCCTAATACTTCTTCCGGCTGATGTCCTAGCATTTCCTTTAACTTATCTGGGGATTTCTCTTCAAACTTAACTGTTTCTTCATGTTGGACCTTATCCATTAAATCATCTAGATCATTTACCTTCAATGTGAGTTCCCCAGTTTGCCTTCTAATACCTTGGGCATCGTACATAACAATTAACCCATATACAAGTGATAATGCAAAGTCTATCGTTGGTACTCCTCTTCTCAATGCAATAAACGTAGTTAAAGAAGAAACACCTGCTGAATGTGAACTAGGCATTCCACCTGTCTGAAAAAACAACTCAGGCCGCCATTCTTTTTTCTTATAGTAATGAATAGGAATCTTAAGTCCCTGTGCTAAACCTATACTAAGTAACGCTACGTAAACACCTTTATTCATATTCTCACCTCTAGATTATTTTGAAGTAGAATGAGTGAGAATATTCTTTGTGGTAACAATAAAGTTAAATCAATACACGAATAGTTCATCCAATGATAGAAATACTTATCGAAGAGGGTTTTAAAGGAGGTGTTTGGTAGATGGCTGGAAGAAACAATAAAGCGAAAAATAGAGGCACAAAAGCTGGTGGTGTTAATCCTCAGGGCTATGGCCAAGACGCAGAATTAACTAAAAGTCCAAAAAGTGAATTAGAAAACAGAGCGAAGAAGAGTAATACGAAAATCTAACCATACACAGGTAAAGTGTCATATAAATATAAGAAAAAGGGCTACCAGAAATCAGTGACTACTGAACTTCTGGACAGCCCTTTTCGAACCTTAAGCGTATTCCTTTTGTTGATCTACTAAGCGATGTAATCCACGAAACTCGAACTCATCAAACTTGGTAAGGACCTTATCTCGGTTAATCTGATAGATAGCATCTTCAAGTACATAATCAATTGGAACATCACATTTTATTTCCGCAAGCTTCCTACTTAAATGAAGCATCTCTAGATCCTGCTCAATTTTTGTTTTCTGAGCTTTAGAAATCTGGTGCAAGTTTGCTAATATCCCATCGACATTGTTATAGCTCTGAAGTAGCTTTAATGCAGTTTTCTCACCAATTCCCTTTACGCCAGGGTAGTTGTCACTCGGATCGCCCATTAAGGCCTTTAAGTCAATCATTTGTTCAGGATGAATCCCTTTTTCTTCGTAGAAAGATTCCTTAGTATGAACTAAATAGTTGCCATAACCTTTTTGTAATAGGATAACAGAAATTCTATGGTCTAAAAGTTGTAAAATGTCTCGGTCACCTGTTAAGATGCTCACTGATAAATGGTCATCACAATTTTTTGCGATAGTACCAATGCAGTCGTCTGCTTCAAATCCAGCAAGCCCAATGTTTGGTACATCAAAAGCTTCAACTAACTCTTTTACTAGGTCAAACTGAGGCATTAATTCAACTGGTGGTTCAGATCGATTTGCTTTATAGTCTTGAAACATTTCCGTTCTAAACGTTTTGCTTCCCATATCCCAACAGACAGCTACATGGGTAGGATTGAATTTGGTAATTGCCGTTAAAAAATGCTTTACAAATCCATGAATCCCATTTGTAGGGACTCCTTTTGAGTTAATCATAAATTGTCCGCTTACGGCAGTTGCATAAAAGGCTCGAAATAGTAAAGCCATTCCATCTACTAACATTAATGATGATTTGTTCGGTTGTTCCAAAGTGGTGTCCCTCCTTTTAGCATTCTAGCTATTATACCATGTCCTTAAAGCGTAAGGAAAACCACCTTTTTCCATATTAATAACCTTCTGGAATGTCTCTCTCAATTTCAATTCCTCGATTTTCAACCTCAAAGATCATGGCTCTTTTTGCCTTTAAAACATTATTATTTAACATCAAGGTATACTGTTCTCCACCTTTAAAGGTAAAAATCAATGTTCCGCTACTCATAACCCCATTCTTTACTCTAAATGTCTCCTTAACATGTTCAATATCATTCCACGCATAAAGCTTTTCATCTAATGAAAACAATGGATTTACATGAATGCCTTCTTTAGTCGCATAATGATAGTAATCAAAACACAAAAGACCGACTATAAAAGATACAAGAATTGAGAGACTCACTATCATTTTTATCAAACTACTATTCTTACCTTTTCCAAGAAGGAGTGCGTAGATAATCATAATGATCCCTATTAATACTTGTGAGGCAATAGACGTGTAGTAGACAATTTTAGGAGGCTCGAAAAACCAATCACCTTCTGGATGATAGAGTACACTTTGAACTGGCACGATAAAAAACAAAGAAATAAATGTTGACCCTAAAATCAAAATAAATGCAGCCGGTATAAGCATTTGATGCCAATCTGTTTTTGTCTTCTTTGAAACGGTATACCCTTGTGAAATCATCAAACATAACCCCTTTTCTTTGACATAACAGCCTCCGAGGTATTCTCTCTTCTCTTGACCCCGCTGTTTTTTATATATTCTGTTAAATTATACTCTATTTCTAAAAGTAAAAATATCCCTTTTTTATTCAAAAGGGATATTTTTACTTTAATTTTTATTTATTTATACTGTTAATTTCATTATCATCATAAGATATCCAATCACTGAAGCTCCCACCGTATAACTTAACATTCATGTATCCTGCTTCTTTAAGGGCGATAAAATTAGGGGTTGCCGTTATACCGGAGCCACAGTACACAATAATCGACTGTGTTTTTTCAATGTCTTCAAATCTCTTCTCTTGATCAGCTGGTGTTTTAAATTTTCCATCCTCAAAACTCTTGGTCCAGACCTTATTAATAGCTCCAGGAATATGCCCTGCTTTTTTGTCAATTGGCTCTTCTATTCCTAGGTATCTCTTTTCTTCCCTCGAATCAATTAAAACGTGGGTTTTAGCTGATACGGCTTCTCTTACTTCCTCGTGTTCCGCAAGCATATGCTGTTGAATGTTTACGGTATAAGATCCCCTTTTATAGTTAGGAATTGATTGGGTTACAGGTAGACCAACATGTTGCCAATCTTTAAAACCACCATTTAAGATGTAGACTTTTTCATGACCTATGTACGTTAGAAGCCACCATAAGCGGGCTGCAAAAGCTCCTTCACCATTATCGTATGCGACTACTTTTGTGTCGTTAGAAATACCAGCTTCCTCTAGCAAACTCTTGAATTGCTCTATATCCGGTAGTGGATGTCTGCCACCATGCTTTTCAACTATTGCCGATAAATCTTCTTCGAGGTGGAAATAAACTGCACCTGGAATATGTCCAAGTAAATATTGACTTTTACCTTCATCAGGCTTGCCTAGCTGAAACCTACAATCAACCATTCGAACTTCTTCATTAGACATAAGCTCTTGTAGTATCTCTTTTTGAATAAAAGTGCTCATTTACTTATCCCCCATTCTCTTTTCCATCAACTTCTTTACATGTTCCTTAGGTGTCCAACAATTAAACTTATAATCTGGTTTTGTCTCATACTGTAGACGGCTGCATACGTATTTCATGCCTTCCAACCCTTTTTCAGATCGAAAATGTATACAGCTTGCACATGCATGAAAAGGATTTTCCATGGCCCCTCCTTAAACATTCAGTAAATCCCATATCCAACGATTTAATACAGGAGTACAGTCTTTGCCAGTGGGTAGTTTTTTTGCCTTTCCTACTAATGTTTCTTTTTCCATCTCAAGGGTATGAACAATGTCCTCAACTAGTGCAAGTGGGATAACTGTATCTGTCACCTTAGCTTCTACGAGAGGTTGGTAAAATTCTAGATATCTTTCCAAAGTATGTTTGTCCGTACTTTTGCCTAATTGATAAGGTCCCTTAGTAATAGATTGGTCATTAATAATTATACTGCAAATAAGGTAGGATCTTACTGCATGGATTAACTGTTTTTGAGTATGTAGTTGAAATGTCACTTTGCGCTTTACTTCATTTAAGTTTTTAGACATGACATGAAGGTAATGCATCACAAGTGTTAAGGACGAGTAGCTTTCTAGAATGACCTTTTTTAATTCTGTTGAAAACCCATCCTTATCCCTGTATACAATAGGTGAGAAAACCCACTCATATAGACTCGGGTTAGATTTCTTTACTAAATGAAATGCTTTCAAGATGTCCCAGCCTTGTATGTCATATGGAGTGGATAATTCAATCGTTTCAGCCTGTTTTGTTAAGGAAACATAACTTTTCACGCTCTTATGCTTGAAAATAAACCTAATATCATAGTCAGAAATGGAAGAGGAAGTCCCCCATGCATGACTTCCTCCTTCACAGGCAAATAAAATCTCAATATTTTCTTTGCTTTCGATTTCCTTAATCCATTTTTCCATAACTTCGATCCTTAAGAATGTAATATTTTCTCCTCTAACTGTTGGAGCTGTTCAATTGAGACATGATTACTTAATGCAGCGAACATACCCTCGTAATAATCATTAACTTCCTCAAGAAGATGGCTAAGAAGCAACTCGAACTGCCTTTTAAGCTGTTCATCATAATAGCCTTTTAATTTTTCATTCTCTTTTAGTAAATAATCCTGGGCTGGGTCTTGTAGAACTCTTTCCAATTCTTCCATCATCAATCTTTTTTCATTATTTTCGAAAAAGGACTTTGGATTCTTAAAATAAGACATTGATTTCTTAAAGGTATCTTTGTTTACGTCCTCAAATGGAGAGTTAAAATCTAACCCCTCAATTGCTTGACTTTCAAACTTACTAAAGGACAAATCACCATTAAACTCATGTAGTTCCTTCGTCGTGGCTTCCCACTTTTGACTAATTAGCTTACTGATGAAGGTTTCCAGTCTCAATGTTGTTGCTCTTAGTTCTTGCGAAAAGTCAAACCCAAAGCTTGATAATAAGTCATCTAATGCGTGCTGAAGGGCTTTCTTCAGATTTCGACCGTCATCCTTTAACACGGATGGATTAAAGGATTCTTTGAAGAAATCAGAGAAACGCAGAAACACCCTTTGTTTAATATAATAAGTTAATTCATCGGACTCTTGATTTAGCCTTTGAATAAGTAAATCTGGAGATTCATTTTGAATAAACGCTGTGATTTTCTTCTGTTCATTCTCTAAATCAAGCTTTCTCTTTTCCTTTAAGCCTTTGTCTTCTTGTGATGAAACAATGTAATTTCTTAATAGTTCTACCGCACGTTGCCATTCAAATTTTGCTGCATTTACTGCAATTTCAGTTAAATCATTTTCTATAAATGAATAAAATTGATTTTCGAAGCGATGAATTCCTGATTCACGATTAGATGTAAGTTCAAGCTTTTCCTCAATTGCTCTAAGACTCGATACTGGGAATAAACTTGGTCTGCGAATACCGAATTTAATTAACTGGTCTTCTACATAATCTAAAACGTCATTCATTTCCTCATCATTATTGGCTAGGTCAATGGCGTTCACAATAAAAAACATTTTATCTAATTCAAACGCATCTTTTACACGGCCAAGTTGAATGAGGAACTCACGATCAGCTTTTGAAAAAGCATGATTGTAATACGTCACAAAAAGAATCGCATCAGAATTTTTTATATACTCAAATGCAACACCGGTATGGCGGGCATTTATAGAATCAGCTCCCGGAGTATCAACAAGTGTGATCCCTTTGCGCGTAAGCTCACAATCAAAAAACACCTCGATTGTTTCAACTAGACATGATTTCTCTTCTTTCGCAACAAAATCACTAAACTCTGTTAAATCTGTTACTAAAATTTCTCCAAGTTGGTCTCTGAAAGGTTCAAATCCTTTGTAAAATGCTTGTAGAAAAGCGTAATGAGTTTTCTCATAAGCATCAAAGTCCGTACTATTCTCCATAACGTGTTTGATTTGCTTAAGTGCTTCATCAAAGTCAGTCGGAACAGAACCAAATACCTCTAAAGAACGAGTAACATCTTCTAGAAGGACGTTTGATGGTTTCAGCTTTACTTTTACTGAACCATGAGGATTCTCGTCATCTATTGGCATAATTTTGTTAATAGCAGCTGTTGTAGGGTTTGGCGAAACGGGTAATAGCTTGTGTCCAATTAATGCATTAGCAAATGATGACTTCCCAGCACTAAAGGCTCCAAATAAAGCAACCGTGAATCCTCTGTTTCCAAGACGTTCTGCCTTTTGCAACAAGTCATTCGTAATTTTCTTAAATCCTGGAATGGGTTTCAGTTGATTTGCCGTGAAGGTAAGCTTGTTCACTAAATCATGAATATTCTCGACATTGTTTTGTTCCTTTTCCTCTTCCACCTGAATGTTAGGTTTATGTCCGTTTTCTTTTGTAACCTTTTCAACCTGCTCAGATTCTAAATTATGCACCACTTCAACCTTTTTATCGTCAGTCACTAATTGCTCTAATGCATCCTTTGACATAGAAACGTCAGCATGCCCTGAAATAATCTGTTCCATTTTAATTTCTACTGCCATTTGACTTTCAAAGATAGCTTGCTTTTTCTCCCATGCATCAACGTATTGCTCAAGAAGTTCCTTATCTTCTGCCAATTCTTTTGCCTGTTTATCCGCTTTATCTTTTAAAATTTGTAGGTAAAGTTCCTTAATTTCATTAACCTTATTTCTAGAAACTTTTTTAATAGCTTCAGCAACGTCATTTGTATAATTTAATACATAATCCCCTGTAGGTCGTGCTCCTGGTTTAATGGTGTCCTTTAGCATCGCTTTTGTAATAGGCACAGCCAGGGATTGTGCTTTTGCAAGCAAATCCGGATTTTGAATATCCTCTTGTTTAAAAGTGTTAATCAAAAGTTCTTTTAGATGCCAATCAAGTTGAGCGCGAACTTTTTCCTGGAGATCTTTGAAGAAGCTTTCCTCTCGCTCACTTCTCTCTTGCTCAGTTTTTTGCTTTGAAAAAAAGAGACCAACTTTAAAATCTGGCTGCTGAGAGTGCAAGTATTTTTCCGCTAAATCCCTTGTTTGAAATGGCATTAAATAAGCATTTTTTAAAACCTCATCTAATTCATTAGAAAAGTCTATATCTTTTTGATTAACTTTTTCAGATATTAGCTGTAACTTTCCATGAACTTCTTTAAGTCTAGTTGGAAGTTCTTGCTGTTCCTCTTCAGCTATAGGATTCAATATCTCTTCATATCTATTAAGGCGTTCGGTTTGTTCCTGTTTTAACGTTAGAGAATGTTCCTCCATTAACTTTTTTAAAGAATGGTAGATAGATGATGGAAGAATCGTATCTCTTGACTCAATTTTCGCATGTATGAACTGCTGAAGTTCATGAAATTGGTTGAATGGGTGGTTTTCTTCCTTTAGAGAAGTATAAAATATCTTTGCTGGTTTAACCCCCCATGAAGCAAAAGAATCTTTCACAGTCGCTGTAAAATGCTCGAAGCTTAACTCTTCGTCACGGTGTTTATCAATTTGATTAATAATTAAATAAACATCCTTGCCAACTGTCGTTAACTCCTTTGTAAATAGGAAATTAAGCTCTGATTGGACATGATTATAATCCATCACATAAAAAACTAAATCTGCTAAATGAAGGGCAGATTCCGTCGCAATTCTGTGAGCATCATCCGTTGAGTCAATGCCTGGTGTATCCAAAATGGCCGCTTCTTTTGGTAACTTATTCGTATTATGGCTAATCTCAATCGACTGAATAAGGTCTCCATCTTTACAATACGATTTAACTTTTTCGTAGTTGTATGGAGCCGGATAAAGAATCGGATTTCGTTCTTTAAAGAAAACCTTCGCGTATTCCTCTCCACTTTTAACTTTTACTAAATTTGCACTTGTTGGAATTGGACTTGAAGGTAAAAGGTTTTCACCGATGATCTTATTAATCATGCTTGATTTTCCCGCTGAAAAATGACCACAAAATCCAATTGAGAATTCCTCGTCATGTAGTTTTATAGCTAACTGCTTTGCTTTTTCAGCTGTTTGAATATCATTGTTTTCTTTAAACAAAGTGTACAACCCAGCAATTTGGTTAAGTAACTCTGTTTTTTCCTGTTGATTGACCGTTTGAACCATGTTCTAAAATCCCCTTGTATGTTCGTATCATTTTTTTTCAAACTGAGATCCTTAAGGTAACGTTTGAAAATGCTTTCTAGATTGCTTTATTATATCAAAATTATATGAGAATTAGGATAGATGGGTAAAGGTTTAGAAACGAGGTTTCTTTTTTCCAGTAAATCTAAAAAAACCAGGCATAATCGCCTGGCTTGGATTTATCTTGTATGGGTTGATTGCGGTTGGCCAACATGATTTAAAACGTGTTTCATAACAGCAGCGTAAATTCCGATTGTAGTGATTATGAACAAAGAAACCATATGTAACACCATCCTTATCATTGATAGTGAGAATAATTTTCAACTTCAATTAGGATTTTATCACGAACGATAATCATTTTCAATAGGAAGAGGGAATTTTCACACTTTTTTCACAAAATTAGGAACAAACCTTTTAAGGTCTAGGAAGGCACTTTCATATTCGGTTAGCTCTTTTAAAGCCTTTTCTTCGGCAGGGATTCTAATGGAAAGTATGAGCATATTTAAAAATGTAAACAAACAAGCTGTTATATAGGCTTGGAATAACAAGGGCAAAATAATAAACTCGATTGTCACAATTACATAATTAGGATGTTTTAAAAATTGATAGGGCCCCTTTTTAATTATTTTGGCATTGGGTAGGACAATGATTTTTGTGTTCCAATATCTTCCTAGTGAAGTGATTGCCCAAATCCGACCCAATTGAGTTAAAAGAAAAACAGGAAGTAATATTGGCCATGTGAATGAGAGTTGTTTTTCGAAAGTTAGAACTTCCCAAATATAAAATAAGAAAAATAACGTATGTATACTTACCATAACCAAATAGTGGCTTCGCCCAAATTCCTTGGCTCCTTGCTGTTTCATCCACTTCTCATTTCTTTTGGCTATGACAAGTTCAAATAGTCTTTGAGTGATAATAAACGAGATAAATACTATAAAGATCATTTTATTCCCACCTTAATAAGAGTAATTCAGAACTAAAACCTGGACCTAAGGCGGTCGCTAGTCCAATGTCGCCCTTAATCCCCTTATCCATAAATCTTTTCAACACATAAAGAATGGTTGCAGAAGACATATTTCCATACTCTTCAAGTACTTCCGAGGAAACTTCAATCATTGTTGGAGGCAAACTTAAAGAGTTCACATATGCGTCCAATACTTTCTTCCCTCCGGGGTGGGCAACAAAATGTTTTATATCATTTAAATCATGATGATTCTCATCTAAGAATCTCGTTACATTTGGTTTTAGCCAATTTTCTATTATGCTTGGAATATCCTTAGAAAAAACAACATAAAGTCCTTCATTTCTAATCTCCCAACCCATGACGTCTAATGAATTTTTCATTGTTGTTGATTGAGTTGCAGTAATTTTCGGTATTGAAGAAAGCCTTTGTATCGATTCCCGATCCACCTCATCCCCTATCAATAATGCACACGCCACGCCATCAGCAAAAAGAGACGTTCCTATAAGGTTACTTTTTGAGCGGTCATTGCGTTGGAATGTTAAGCTACATAGTTCAATAGATAGGACTAGAACCTTGGCAGATGGATATGCAAGGCAGAACTCGTACGCACGGGATAAACCAGATGCACCACCCGCACAGCCTAACCCCCAAAGAGGAATTCTTTTTGTGTACTCTGAAAAAGGAAGCAGATTCATAATACGTGCTTCAATACTAGGTGTTGCAATTCCTGTACTCGAAATCATAAAAATGGCATCAATCTCTGTGTAGTCTATATTTCTTAATAGAAACTCTTGATTATGTAAACATTTTTCTATTGCTATAGCTCCCAGTTCTACTGCACTTTCTATGTAAGCATTATTCTTTTCCTCGAAGGACTTATCTGTTTTAAACCATTCAATCCCTTTTACAAAACTACGTTTTTTAATTTGTCCATTATGAAAGGCGCCAAGCAGTCTTTCAATGTCCTTAAATGATTCAGAAAATAGTTCTCTTGAAAAGTCCATTACGGTGTGTTGGTCAATTGTGTGAGGGGGAATTGCTTCAGCAACTGAAACTATCGATGGCATAGAACCTCTCCTTCATTTAAAACAGTAAGGTTACTTTTCCCAAGTAAATGGCAAAACATACGATTTTTAAGGAGGGGAATAGTTCGTTAGAAATAAAAAAAAACTTCCCCGTATTACGAGGAAGTAGACGTCTTGAAGGAGTTGCTGTGCTCCTTTATTATAATCTGTTTTTAAGTGGGCTTCATTATTTAATCTTTTCCATTTTTCGTTTGCTATTCCCTCTCTGTATCTTATTAACTAATCCTTTTATCATAATTTTAACTAAAAATATTTAAAATTTTTCAAAAAACTTTACTCATTAATTCTAGAATATATGATAATATTAGTGTTAGTTTATATGTTGGGGGAATGTTTTGTGACTTTAACTAAGAGTGTTACCGACATCTTAAACGGGACTATTGACGCAGTAAAAGCAGTGCTCCCGTTTGAAGTAGCAGTAGACAAGCCATCTTTGTTTACACAGCCTTTTACACAACATTCTGTTGGTGTATTAATTGGAATGACCGGAGATGTAAGAGGTCGTATTATTATTGACGGGACAGAAGAAATCTTCGGTAAAATCGGAGAGGGCATGTTTGGAATGGTGCTAGAGGGAGATATGCTAGAATCATTCGCAGGGGAACTCGGTAATATGATTGCCGGAAATTTATCTACTACTATTGCCCAAAAAGGCTTTGAGATGGATATAACTCCTCCGACAGTATTTGTTGGTCAAACAAAGGTATATGGCTTTGAAAAAGCGTTTCGCTTACCGATACATATCCAAAATGCTGGCATTTTAGAAGTCATTCTAATGGTAGAATTAAAATAAAAAAATGACACCCAAAAGTGTCATTTTTTTATTTTAAGATTTAAAATCCATGAATAGTCATGCCACCATCTACAAACAGCGTTTGGCCGCTTACATAACTTCCAGCTTCTGATGACAAGAACACAACAGGACCAACAAGTTCTGGCAACTCACCTACTCTATTTAGTGGAGTAACCGCTAATATATCTGAAACATATTTTTCGTCCGCTAAAAGCTTCTCAGTTAATGGTGTTTTAAAATACCATGGGCCGATTGAATTTACATTAATATTGTATTGGCCCCACTCCAGTGCCAACACCTTTGTCATTTGGATCATTGCCGCTTTAGTAGCAGCATAAGCTACACCCGTTCTTAACGCAACATGCCCAGCAACTGAAGAAATAGAAATAATTCTACCTTTTGTCTCCTTTTCCTTCATGACTTTCCCTACTTCTTGAGACATCATAAATGCAGACTTAAGGTTTGTGTCCATAATGGTTTGCCATTCTTCGTCTGTTACCTCTAAAGCTTTTGATCGAATATTCATCCCTGCATTATTTACAAGAATATGAATATTACCCCATTCTTTTACAACAGCTTCCACACTTCTTTTTACATCTTCGCGATTCGTTACATCTGTCGGTAGCACTAAAGCTTTTCTTCCTTGCTTTTCAACTAAGCGAGCAGTTTCTTCTAAATCTTCTTTCGTTCTTGATAGGAGTGCCACATCGGCCCCTGCTTCCGCCAGCCCTACAGCAAGTGCCCGTCCTATTCCACGACCAGCTCCTGTTACAAGAGCAATTTGATTATCTACTCTAAACGAAGGTAAATACATGATTAATCACCCTTTATAAGTATGTATGCTATTTCAAAATAACAAATGAAACGAAAAAAAGAAAGAATAAAGGACTGACTATTTAAACTAATCTAAAATTTCACTCAAACTTAAACAAAAACACCGGATTAGTCCGGTGTAATTGAAGAATTGTAATCCTGTTGATTTTGAACTTCAATCCAAATTTTCTTTGAGACGTCACAGCCACAAGCCTTACATAAAACTTCTTCATTATAAATAAGCCTGCAGTGATCACAATAATACTTTTCCATATATATCCCTCTCGTTTCCTACATCTCCGTTTTATTATTTTATTACTCCTAATTTAATTTTGTGTCTACTCCCCGCTGATATAGAGGAATTTAATCATTTGGTGTGATTAATGGATTTATCAAAAAATATTAACCTTAAAAGGTACGATTAGAATATAATATGATAACTTTTGCTTCTACATTACTTTGAATCGTATTACCTTACGTTTTTTCGATCCAAATTCTATGAATAAAAATCAAGTTATTACAAAGATTAATAGTAAATGACTATTCTAACTTAGAAAGTTGGCTATGCGCACATTTCACATTTTATGTTGATACGTTAGGAAATACTCTCCAACCATAAAAAGCAAACAGTTCAGTCTTTTGTTTAGAGACCATATAAGATAAGTCAAAAACAACAAATGAACAAAACAGTTTAGTAAAGAGGTGAAATAATTGGGATTAATTGATGCTTTTAACGAGTGGATTTCGTCTAGGTATGAAAACCATATTTCTAAAATGGAGTTAGAAAACAGATGCCCAGATTGCTATGGTAAAGGTTTTCAACTTTACCCCCATGCAATAGAATTGGTTCCTTACGATGGGTTATATGATTGTCCTTCTTGTAACGGGTCAGGTTTGTTCACCAATGCATACGACGCATAGACCCAACATAGCATACCAAAATATAAACACCCTTAAAAGAAAAGGGAATAGACAACCGCCTAGTGATCTATGCGGTTTTTTTCTGTGCAATTAATTAGTTCTTTATAAAAAATTATTCTCAACAACTTTTATCACTGACCATCCTACACATAAAAAAACGTATCTAAATACCTGTTTTTTCAACCATAAAAGTCTAAGCTACAAGACTATCCTCCTATAAAACATGCTCAATGCAACCATCCTCGTTCAAGACATTCAAGAGTAAACACAATGATACTTTTACCTCCTTCACAAATTCTTCACATTTTCACCATGATACTTGTGACATAAATCACTGCCACATCAATTTTTCACTACTATCATAGTAAATACATAATAAATGAACAATTTGTGAAGTGTCTGAAACCTAATGGAATCTTCCATTTTGTTTTGTATTATGGGAATGTAATCATTTATATTTCTAAATCGGCGAAGGGAGTGAGTGTTGTGGCGAAAACGGAACTCAGTAATAAAACAAAAACTGAAATTGAGGATAGCTCTTCGTTAAAGGGGACGTTAGCTTCCGTTTTCTTATTAGGATTTATCCTAGTAATAACATGGGTGAGCGTTTACTTCTTATTCTTAGAACGTTTCTAAAAGATAGAAAGGGGATTTTAAAGCCATGCATATCCATAAGTTTGAAAAAATCTGGCTTACCTTCGGAATTGGTGCACTGATTGTTTTCCTTACAGTTTTAGGAGTTAGTGCATTCTACGTAGGGAATCAACCGCCAAGCTGTTTGGCAACTGTCAACCCTGAAAAAGTTGATACAACAGCTCCGTTTGATCAGCCAGGTCTAAAGAAAGTTGAAGGTAAAGATTGGGATTACGAATTAGTATTTGTTGCACAAGCTTTCGCTTACACACCAGGTGATGTTGAAGTTCCACTTGGAGCAAAAGTAAAAGTAATCGCTACTACAAAAGATGTTATCCACGGATTCCAAGTAGCTGGTACAAATATCAACATGATGCTAACACCAGGTTATATCAATGAAATAGTAACAACATTTGATAAAGCTGGAGAATACTTAATTTTATGTAACGAGTATTGTGGTACTGGTCACCACATGATGACTTCTAAAATAAGGGTGGTTGAATAATGATTAGCTCAATAACAGCTAACCAAAAAGTTGACCGCCGTGATGGTAAATTGGCAATGGCCCACTTTTATGTGGCATTCATTGCTTTAGCATTAGGCGGACTTGCTGGTTTATTACAAGTATTAGTTCGTTCAGGAAAATGGGAATTACCTTTTGGTATTGGATATTATCAAGTTTTAACGGTTCATGGTGTACTTTTAGGTCTTGTACTTACTACTTTCTTCATTCTAGGTTTCCAATTTGCAGCTGTAAGCCGTACGGTAGGGGCACTTTCTAATGGTGCTCGTCAAGTTGGTTGGATTGGCTTCTGGGTCATGACGATTGGTACTGCAATGGCAGCTGTAATGATTTTACTTAATGAAGCTTCTGTTCTATTTACATTCTATGCACCTTTACAAGCACACCCAATTTTTTATATTGGCTTAACTTTAGTCGTTGTAGGTAGCTGGTTAGCTGGCGGGGCAATGCTTTCAGCTTATACGAAATGGAAAAGAACAAACCCTGGTAAACCGAGTCCACTTTTAACATTCATGGTTGTTGTAAATACAATGCTTTGGATTGTTGCAACAATCGGTGTGGCTGCTACTGTTCTTTTACAGCTTCTTCCTTGGTCTTTAGGACTTGTGGAAAGAGTTGATGTAACAATTAGTAGAACTCTATTCTGGTATTTTGGACATCCACTAGTTTATTTCTGGTTATTACCTGCTTATATGTGTTGGTATGTTGTTATTCCAAAAGTAATCGGTGGAAAAGTATTCTCAGATTCTCTTGCACGTATGTCATTTATTTTATTCTTACTATTCTCCATTCCTGTTGGTTTCCACCATCAGTTAATGGAACCTGGTATTGATCCAGCTTGGAAGTTCTTACAAGTAATCTTAACTTTCTTAGTAGTTATTCCATCATTAATGACTGCATTCTCACTATTTGCTACATTCGAAACATTTGGCCGCTCTAAAGGAGCAACAGGTCTTTTTGGATGGTTAAAGAAACTTCCTTGGGGAGATGCTAGATTCGTTGTACCATTCATTGGTATGTTAGCATTTATCCCTGCAGGTGCTGGTGGTATGGTTAACGCGTCCCACCAAATGAACCAAGTTGTTCATAATACAATTTGGGTAACTGGACACTTCCATTTAACTTTAGCTACATCAGTTGTATTAACATTCTTTGGTATTACTTATTGGTTAGTTCCACACATCACTGGAAGAAAACTAACAAAAGCAATGAATAAATTAGCCATTATCCAAGCTATGACTTGGGCAATCGGTATGACATTTATGTCTGGTGCTATGCATGCTGCAGGACTTCTTGGAGCGCCACGTCGTTCTTCTTTCTCTGAATACGGCGGAGCTGCACAAGCTTCTGAATGGATTCCTTACCAAATTGCACAAGCAGTTGGTGGTTCAATCCTTTTCATCGGCATCATCCTAGTAATTATCATTTTCGTAAACCTTGCATTCTTTGCTCCTAAAGGGGAAGAAGAATTCCCAGTGGGTGAATGTGATGAGCCTGTAGAAAAAACTCCAATGGTTTTCGAGAACTGGAAACTATGGCTTGGTATTACAGTAGTTTTAATCCTATTCGCATATACAATACCGTTTATTGATATGTTACAAAATGCTCCAGTTGGATCTAAAGGATTTAAACTCTGGTAAGATAAGCACTATAAAAGCTCCGATATATCGGAGCTTTTTTAATTATTTATCCACTATTTTAGGGAGTAACTTCCTTCTTCGTCCAGGAAGATTAATGATGACAACGGAAAGGATAATAAATGTCGATCCGGCCAGTTGAATAATTGTCAAATGTTCGTCATACAAAATCAACCCCATTAACGTTGCAACAATTGGCTCTACAGTTGCAATAACTGCTGCCTTACTACTCTCTGTTTTCTCCAATCCCCATGTATATGCAAAGTAGGCGATTACCGTTGGAATTAACCCTAAACCTGCCCCATATAATAACACCTTAGGATTAAGAAAAAGCTCCCCTTTATTCCAAACTCCCGATAAAGGCAACAGCGTAATCATGGCAACTAAAAAGGTATACAGGGTTACAGTAAAAGGCGCATAATGCCTTAGTGCTACCTTCCCAAAAATACTATATAGTGCGTAACCAAGCCCCGATCCGAGTCCTATAAGTAAGCCGATTAGCGTTATGGATGATGAAGTGTTTGTTTGTAATCCAGTTACAAGAATACAGCCAATAATTGTTCCAATCACTGCTATTACTTTTTTTACGTGTAAGGATTCTTTCAAAAATATAAATGATAGAACTGCGACAAATGCTGGTGAAGTGTACAACAATACAACCGCTAAAGAAATATTCATCAAATTGATTGTTGTAAAGTAGCACCAGTTAAAAAAAGCAATACTTAAAATTCCCGTTCCTAAAAATAAGGGCAACTTACTTAACTGAATTTTAAATAAATGTCTATATCTTGCGACTCCAATAACAAGTAGAAACATAGAGGCAAAGGTTACTCGAACGGCTACAATTTCCATCTCCGTCAGACCCAGCTCCTTTAATCCCCTTACAAAGAGAGCTATTCCTCCCCACAGTGACGCTCCAAAGGCAATCATGAAATATGGAAGTAGTTTTTTCATTACATCACCACGCTCAAAAAGGATGACAAGACGTCATCCTTTTGTTTTTATTAGGAAATACAGTATAACTTTTTCAAGCTAAACTGGTGTCAAGCTCCAGCGCCTAGCAAGGAGCTTGAGCTTTCTTATAAGTTTAGCTGATAGACCTTCCCGTACTTTTCGTATAAATATTCTACTAGATACTTTGCATTTAACCCCTCACCTGTAACATCAGTAAGGATCTCTAGTGGTTTTTTCATTTTTCCGTATTGATGAACATTTTTCGTGAACCATTCTTTAATTGGGTCAATATTTCCTGATTCTAATAATTCATCATAGTTTGGAATCTCTTTTAGTAAAGCATTTTTTAATTGTGCAGCATACATATAGCCTAGCGCGTATGATGGGAAGTATCCAAAGCTGCCACCAGACCAGTGTACATCTTGTAGGACACCCTTAGCATCATTTGGTGGTATTACACCTAAATACTCTTCATACTTCTTGTTCCAAACTTGAGGAAGATCTTTTACTTCTATTTCGTCGTTAAACAAGCCTTTTTCAATTTCATATCGAATAATGACATGTAGCGGATAAGTTAATTCATCAGCTTCAATTCGAATTAAGGAAGGCTTCGATTCATTGATAGCTCGATAGAAATCCTCTAATGCCACATGATCAAACTGACCGCTAGCATATTCCTTTAAAAGGGCATAGTTCTTCTTCCAGAAAGAATAATTACGACCAACAAAATTTTCAAAGAACAGCGACTGCGATTCATGAATCCCCATTGATGTTCCAGAACAAAGAGGAGTACCGATTAACTCACTTGAAATATTTTGCTCATATAGGGCATGACCACCCTCATGGATCGTACCGAACACTGCTGTGCGGAAGTCATTTTCATCATAGTTGGTAGTAACACGTACATCTCCAGGATTAATACCAATTGCAAAAGGATGTACCGTCTCATCCAATCGACCTGCATCAAAGTTATAGCCCATTTGTTTTAAGATTTCAAGGCTAAATGCACGTTGCTTATCTTTTGAAAAGTTCTCAAATAAAAACGCTGTTTCTGGCTTGTTAGGCGATTCTGATATGGCTTGCACAAGAGGAACAATTTTTTCGCGAAGCTCACCAAAAACTTTGTCTAACACCTCAACGGTTACTCCTGGTTCATACATATCTAGTAATGTATTATATTTATTTCCTTCATATCCCCAATACTCAAGGAAACGTTTATTTGTCTCAACGAGTTTTTCTAAGTATGGACGAAATAATTCAAAATCAGATTTATCTTTTGCTTCTTCCCAAATACTTTCGGCCTTGGATTGAAGAATAACATAGTCCTTATATTCATCGGCCGGAATTTTCTTATTTCTATCATACTCTTTCTTACATTCTTCTACTGTTTTTAGAGTGATTTCGGATAGTTCCGATTTTGCCTCTGCAGTTGTTAAGTTTGCTATGTATGCTGCCATCTCTTCTGATGTAGACATTTTAAACACTTCAGAGGAAAGCATTCCAATGACCTCTGAGCGTTGCTCAACACCCTGCTTAGGAGCTCCCGTTCTTAAATCCCAAAACATAATGGATAGTGCTTCATTATAGGCACCCATCTTTTTTACATATTCTAAAAATTCTTTTTCAGCTTGTTTAATTGCTTCATTCACTGTGATTACCCCCATTTAGCCAAAATACTATATCATTTTATCATACTTTTCTGATAAATAATAAATGGGAATCTTATATCCCTAGTAAAATAATATTAAGTAATGACTTATAATAATTCATATAATAGTTGAAATTTTCCCACCCCATGTCCCTGATCACATGGTATCCTTTATACTTGTTATATGGTGTTTAAAGTAGAACCAAAAGGAAGATTTAGTTGATGAAAAAATTAATCTATTTAATTGTTATTGTTTCATTCATTGATATGTTTTCACAGTTACCAATTATGAGTCCGTTTGCTCAGTCTCTTGGTGCCACACACGTTTTAATTGGTTCAATAATAGGCATGTACTCGTTATCAAACATGATTGGTAACATGCTATCAGGTTATTTTATTGATAAAATAGGTCCAAAAACGGTGTTAGTGATAGGTCTTTCTATTACTGGATTAATTGTTAGTTTTTATGTGTTTGTCTCTACACCTGGTCAACTATTAGTCGTTAGATTCTTCCATGGTTTAAGTGCTGGTTTTTTAGTCCCAGCAGCATTCACATTACTTTCTTTTATTAGTAAAAGTGATCAGCAAGGTAAATCAATGGCCTTATCGGGAGCAGCTGTTGGGATTTCAGCGATTCTTGGTCCTGCATTTGGTGGGATCGTTGCAAGTAGCTTTGGTATAAATTTCGTTTTCATCCCAATTTCTATTACGATGGTTCTAATGGCTTTACTAGTTAGTGTGTACTTAACAAGAACGCCCACTTCCGATTCAGGAGACGAGTCTCTTCATTTAGCTGAAGCAATCAAGTTGATCAAAACACCCGTATTGTTTGTGGGCTATGTCGGAGCTTTTTCGTTAATGTTTGCACAGGGAGTTTTAGCCTATATGCTCCCATTGAAAGTTGAAGACCTTGGATACGGGAGTCATTTTAGTGGCTTGCTACTTAGTACATTCGGGATTGTAGCCATAATGATTTTCATGCTTCCGACAAATAGAATTTTTGACCGGTACAGTCACACAAAAATGTTAGTTGTAGGATTGGTCATTATTGCTATATCACTTACTGGCTTAAGCTTCACATCTAAGTTGGAATTACTCTTTATAGTTATGACTTGTTATGGAATAGGTTTTGCTATTTTATTCCCTTCACTAACTACACTGATGATTAAAAATAGCTCGAAAGCGGCAAGAGGGAAAGTATTTGGATTATTTTATGCCTTTTTCTCTTTAGGAGTAGTAGCTGGTTCTTCCATCACTGGACTTCTTTCAGTAGATTATAATGAAGGTTTTGTAATAGGTGGTGCTGCCTTACTCATAAATACGCTCTTTATCAGTTACCTAATTCGTAAATACACATTTACAAAGTCGTTAAACCACACAAATCAATGAAGGGGTGAAAACGATGAAAGAATTTGTCGGTCACTGTTTTATTTGCAAGAAGGAGCTGTACTGTTTAGAAGGCTTTTTTGACGGTGTTGTGGCTGGTGAGCAATTACTATGTTTCACTTGTAGTGAGGGCAACGAGGAATAACAGACGGAAATTTTATATCATTTGAAAGCCCCTGACTTTACCATTAGGAAAGTCAGGGGCTTTGGTAATTATTGAATATTCGTTGGTAGCACAGATTTAACGAGTTCAATGACATGAGGATATTCTTGTTTATTAACTAGAATGTGTACAATTCCTTTATCATCTTGACTTCGAATGAGTCTCCCTACACCTTGTCTTAAACGAAGCAACATATATGGTAGATCAACCTCTTCAAATGGATTCTCCGCACCTTCTCTTTTTGCAGTGAAAACCGGATCTTGTGGTGGAAAAGGTAATGAGAATATGAACACATTTTCTAACGAGCGCCCTGGTATATCGAGTCCCTCCCATAAATGGGTAGAGCATAATACAGATTTTTCCTCATTTTGAAACTTGGATACTAACGTACTTATCTCAGCATCTCCCTCAAAAAACATCGGAAAATCTACTTGTGAGTTGGTATAGGTTTTAAAGTGATTTAGATCCTTTTCGTTCGTAAATAAAACGAGACCTCTACCGCCAGCTTCCTTCAATTGTTTAAACGTATATTCCATCTTTTCATCTAAATCACCTTCATGGAATGAAGGCATCTGAATTGTCATATTTTCCTCATAATCAAAAGGAGAGGCAACGGTAAATGATAAATACTCATCAATTCCTAGACTTGTTGCAATATAATCAAATGACTTATTGTTTGATAGGGTCGCAGAAGAGAATATAAAAGGCTTTTGTTGTGAAAACACTTCTTCACGCATAATATCTTCAACCATTCTTGGCATAATAACTAATGTTCCTTCTCCATCAGTCTCCTCAAACCAAATGATCCCCTTTAACTCTTTTAAAAATAACGACAATGAAAAGGTAATCTGTTCTAAATACTCTTCCACAATCTTCAAATTGTACTCATTTATCGTATACATTTCGCTTTCAAATACGAGTTCTTCTTCTAGGGATGATAAGAGGTAGTGTAATCTCTTCCCATGCTTAATAACGTTAGGGGTTTTCGTAATCATTTGTTTATCAGAACCAGCTGTTTTTAGAGAATCACTTGCTAATGCATCAAAGAAACGTTCATTTTCCAGGATTGCTTCATCAATAATATTTAGAGTTTTTTCCCTGACCTCATTTTCTAACAGATTTGTAAGGAGCGTTTCAAGAGTATTTTCCGCTAATCTATAGGTTAAAGCCTTTTGGCTAGCATACTCTAAAAGATGACCTTCATCAAAAACGACGCTTGAACCTTCAGGTAATAGCGGTAGTTGTCCTTCTCTTTTGCGTGATTCCTTTGTCCAAATATGTTCCATGTAAAAGTCATGAGAACAGATGATTAGATCCTTTGCATTTCGATAATATTCTCTATGTAAAGTTTGTCCACAACGATGCCTCTTGTCACATGTAAAACAGTCCTGTAGCGGATCCCAGCCAACATGTCCCCATTGCTCATTCGTTAGAGTTGGATACTCCTTTCGATCACCATACCGATCAAAAGACTGCATAGACGCACCGCTATGAACAAATTCCGGCAGTTCATCAAAAATTTGATTAAAGGTCTCGTCTTTAATAACCGATTTATCCAATTTATTTAAGCACAAATATTGATCACGTGACTTCGCTAAACGGACATCTACATTCAAATTTAAAGCTTTCTCGAGCTTAGCAATATCTCCCTCTTTTTTTACTAATTGCTCGATTAACGTTTCATCAGCACAAGCAATGATTGCTGGTCTATTCGTATAACGCGCATAACAAATTGCGTATAGAAGATAAACAATGGTTTTTCCAGTTCCTACACCAGCCTCAGCAAATATGACCTTTTTCTCTTTAAATGCTTTTTCAAGCTGAAAGGCCATATATATTTGCTCATCTCTGAGCTCGAAGCCAGCCTCAGGTAATATATCGTAAAATACATCTCCAATCCACTCTCCTAATTTTTCAAAAAAAGATTCTGTCTTGGAAAGTGTGAACGGCATTCTATTTTGCATGATGTTTCCTCCGAAATTCTAACTTAAATTCAATTCCATAAATTATTTTATTCAAAAAAAAGAGCTGACTCTAGAAGGTTTTTGAGCCAGCACCCCGTTATTTAAGGTTTGAGGATAAAGAAAATGACAACGCTTGGTTTAACTCATCTTGAGCATTTATTAGCTGATCTAGTGCTGAAGAGGACGATGGAGATTCTTCTCCTTTTAACACCTCAATTGAGTAATTGATTGCTTGTGAAATTCTATTAAAATCAATGTTCGAACCTTTCATTGTCACCCCTCCTTCTCCTTGTATTTAATAAGGGTATTTTATTCAGTATAAAGGAGTTTTATTCCGAACAAATTTACTGTTTTCTAGGGGGTCTCTTACCCCAGTACTGATAGTAATCTGTCTTAATAAATCCATTAAATAATTTTCTCTTTTTTGTCGCAGGTTTACCGTAACATTCTTCAAAGTTTTCATTTGAGGTAAGCATGTAAACTGACCATGTTTCATATGGTAAGAACGCTTTTCCCATTTCTCTATACATATGCTCAACAGCAGGCTTATCACCCAGGCGTTCACCATACGGAGGGTTCCCAACTACTACACCGTACTCTTTGGTCGTCGTGAAATCTCTCACTTGCATTTGCTTAAAGGAAATGAGATCAGCTAATCCCGCTTCAAAAGCATTCTCCTGAGCGATTTTAACCATTCTATGATCAATATCCGTTCCTGTAATATCTAATGGCTGATCATAATTTGCCAAGTCTTCTACTTCATTTCTAGCATCTTCCCAAACTTTTTCGGGAATCAAGCCCCAGTGCTCTGATATAAACTCCCGGTTAAAGCCGGGTGCGATATTTTGGCCAATTAGAGCTGCTTCAATTGGAATTGTTCCAGAGCCACAAAACGGATCTAAAAATGGTCGATCGGGTGTCCAATTCGTTAACAGAACTAGTGCTGCCGCCAGCGTTTCCTTAAGAGGGGCTTCACCTTGATCCACTCTATAACCACGTTTATGTAAACCAACTCCACTTGTATCTATGGTTAAAAAAGCGATATCTTTTTGAAGAGATACCTCTATTTTAAAAACAGGACCATTTTCTTCTAACCATCCACTCTTTTTATAATGAGTTTTTAGTCGATCAACAATCGCCTTTTTAACAATAGCCTGGCAATCCGATACGCTAAAAAGTTTTGATTTAACAGATTTTCCAGACACCGGGAACTGAGCATTTTCAGGCAAAAATCGTTCCCATGGAAGAGCTTTTGTCTTTTCAAACAATTCATCAAAAGTGGTTGCTTTAAACTCACCCACTTTAATTTTAATTCTGTCAGCCGTCCTTAACCAAAGGTTGCTCCTCACAATGGCATTTTCATCTCCGACAAAACTGATACGCCCGTTTTCAACTTCACACTCATAGCCTAAGTCACGTACTTCTTTCGCTACAATCGCTTCAAGACCCATGGCGGATGTTGCAATTAAGTTGTATTTTGACATTTTTTCACCCTTAAAAGAATAATTCGTAATCCCAACTCTCAAGAAAGTCAATTAAGTCAGGGAACGTTAATGGTTTGGTTATATAAAAGCCTTGGATTAAGTCGCAATTCTCTTCCTTTAAGAAGTCAAACTGCTTCTTATTTTCTACTCCTTCGGCAACAACATGAAGATGTAATCGATGTGCCATAGTAATAATAGCTTGTACAATAGAAAAATCTTCTTTATAATCACAAAGCTTCTTGATAAAGCCTTTATCTATTTTTAATGTATCAATTGGAAAACGATTTAAGTAACTTAATGATGAATATCCCGTCCCAAAATCATCAACAGAAAGTTTGAGACCAATCTGTTTTAATTTAACAAGTTTATCAATGGTCTCTGTCGCATTTGGCATAATCATGCTTTCAGTTAACTCCAACTCCATAAAATGCGGGTTCACATTTGTATGGTGAATTACTGAATGAATAGACTTTATGAAACCTTCTTGGTTAAAATGCAGAGCAGAAATATTAACAGACATTCTAATATTAGGATACCCATTTAAATGAATTTTTTTAAGGTCTTCACATGCCTGTTTAAGAACCCACTCACTAATCGGGATAATTAAGCCTGTTTCCTCGGCTAAGGGAATAAAGTCTGCAGGGGATACGATGCCCAATTCTTCTTGTTTCCAACGAATAAGAGCCTCTACACCAACGATTTTATTTGTTTTTGTATCTACTTGAGGATGGTATACAAGAAAGAATTCATCTTTTTCTAATGCTTTTCGAAGAAAATTCTCCATACGCATTTGTTTTGTCTCGTTTCTATGCATATCAGTATGATAAAGTTCAAACTGATTTCTTCCTCGCGATTTCGCCTGATACATGGCTTTGTCGGCATTTCGGAGTAAAGACTCCATGGAAAATCCATCAAGTGGAAAGAGACTAATGCCTATACTAGTAGATATATATACTTCCTGATGGTGCAATTGAAAAGGTTGTGTAAGGGCCTGTATGATGCTTTCAGCTATGTGTATGGCTTCTTTTGGATGCTTAAGATTAGGTAGAACAATGACAAATTCATCTCCACCAAGTCTAGCAATCATATCTTTATTTTTAATTAAATTCTTCAATCGTGTGGAAACTAATTTTAAAAGTAAATCACCATAATTATGACCTAATGTATCGTTAATGTGTTTAAATCGGTCTAAATCCAAAAATAGAACAGCTAATTGCTGGTTGTATCTTGCTGCAGTGGATATTAAGCTTTCTAGTCTCTTATTTAGCGAATATCTATTTGCAACTCCTGTTAGTGAGTCGTAATGAGCAAGTCTTCTTAATTGTTCCTCTGCATGTTTTCTATCTGTAATATCTGAAAAAACGGCTACATAATTAGTAACCTTATTATGTTCATCTTTGATTGAGCTTATGGTTAACCATTCAGGGAAAATTTCTCCATTTTTACGTTTATTCCATATTTCCCCTTTCCAATTACCATTTTTCTCAATCGTTCCCCACATACTACTATAGAAATCTTGATCATGGATACCTGATTGAAGAATGCTAGGATTTTGGCCAATAACCTCTTCTTGACTATATCCTGTTACAATCTCGAATGCTGGATTCACGGATAGAATCTTTCCTCTCCCGTCAGTAACAAGAACTCCTTCACTAGTATTTTCCAAAACCTTCGCTGCTAACCTTATCTCTTTTTGTGAATTTTTTTGTTTGGTAATATCTCGAAAAACGACAACGTAATTAGAAAGACCACCTTCAGAATCCAATACTGTACGTATATTGATCCATTCAGGATAAACTTCCCCGCTCTTACGTCTCTTTAAGACTTCGCCCTTCCATTTTCCATCTCTTTTAAGATGACTTAATAGCGAGTCCAATTCTCTTTGATCAAAAAACAAATGGCTAAAGTTTTCACCAAGGATTTCTTCTTCATCATACTCTAACACTTTTTGAGCCCAAGGATTTAGCGATAAGATTCTCATATTTTCGTCTAATACAAGAATTCCCTCTTGCATATGCTTGAAGACTATTTCTGATAAAGATTTCTCCTCGTCAACATTCCCAATTAGCCGCCGGTTGTACACATAAAAAACCCCCAGGATGTATAAAGTTAGGCCAGATATATACGTTTCACTACTAGAACACTGTAAATTTCATCCAAGTTATATGTATATAAGAAAAGCTCTCCTCAAGGAGAGCTTTTATAAACACTCAAACATTCATTAATAACGTTCTGTAAGCCATGTTTTGTGCCTTCGTACTACAAACGACTCATCGTCTCGTACTCCGGTGGTAATCATCTATCTACAGATATTAAATCTGTCCTTCTCCTCGTTCAGTTCCTTAGAGAAAGTGCCCCTACCATTATTTGGGTTTCTCGCTCGTGGGGTTTACCTCGTTCCACCCTACACATTTCTGAGTAGGCTCCGTCACTGTGGCACTTTAAAGGTATTCATGCCATATCCTAAAAAGGACTTAGGCATTTTCCCTGCCGTCAACCCAGCTAATTGCCGAGCTGCCCTAGCTTATGAATTGGCTAGGCACGAACACTACGAGCATCTCAGCTCGTGCGAGCATGGACTTTCCTCTGCAACTCGTTAAGAGTCACAGCGATTACCCGAACGCTATTAACGATACATATATTATTATATGTAATAGCTCATGTATTAGCAATGGTTAATAACAAGAAAAAAGGATAAATACTGTTAATCGTACAACTTACTTCCAAAAACGTGTTTTTCTAAATTTGACAGTCGTTTTAAAATATCAAAATTAGTCGTACCAGCAGTTTGTTGTGCCGTAGATGGACGTCTCGAAGAATCATCCAGCTGCTTTTTTAACCGCAAGTTTTCTTGTTGAAGATCCTCAAGTTCTTGATGAAATATTTCATAGTCTTTAATAATAAGATCTAAAAATTTATCAACATCTTCTTGTTTGTATCCACGCATTGCAGTTTTAAATTCTTTTTCTAGAACATCTTTAGCTGTTAGGTTAACTTTATCAAGCATGCAACTCACCTCAGTATTTCACCAATCGTTATCTTTTATTTTTTCAAAAATATGTACCTTTGTCAATTTATCTTTATTAGTTTCAAGTTAATTTAGCAGAAAATTAACTAAAACGTGAACGTAATTAACAAATATGGGAAAATCATTTTAGTTAATTGAGTTTGATATCATGTTCAGACACAAAACATAAACGTTCTAAGCTTTCTAAGGGAATACCTCACTAGGACAAAATGTGTGAAAGAACTGGACTAACTCTCATGTGTTAAACATTTTATTAAAAATCCTGATTTTTTAATTGATCCTCTTCAACAGCTACTTGCAAATCGTAAAAGGTAATCATCCTAATCTCATATTCCTTCTTACTCTGATATTGCAATGCAGTTTCGTACAGAAACTTTGGACTTCCTTCCTTTTCCGTATCATACAAAAGAACAAGAGCATCACTTTTTTCAATAAAAAATTGATTTTTCAATCGAAACTGGGCAGGGCTTTCGTATGGTTTTTTCGTAATCGAATCAACAAAATCAGCTTGCATAATAATCGATTCGTACCATTCTTTATTGGGCTCTTTCCAATTTTCCTCTTGATTTAAAAAGGGGGTAATCAAAGCTAACTGTAAATAATCATAGCCCTCTTCTTGTAATTCAAATACAACTTCTGCTGCCCAAAGTTCAGAACCTAACTGTCCACTAATCATAACCCATTCAAGGCCTTCATCTAATAGTGCTTCTAGTTGTTTTTTTATGGCCATTTTTATGTATGTCACACTAGGATGATTTTGTTGAAATATCCCTAACTCAAAAGGCTTATAACCGGATACTGCTGCTACTTTAGCCAACCTTTTTAGGCCCCTTTTCAATTGGTTTTATGTTTTTATTAAAACATAAAAACTACTCACATTAAACACTGAGTAGTTTAGTTTATAGAAATCGTTAAATTTATATATTTAAAGAAAAAGGCTTCCAGGAAAGTCAGCTTCTACTGACTTTCCTAGGTAGCCCTTATCAACTATCGTTACTACTTTTTACGAAATCCTGGTGCACCGAAACCAGGTCCGCCAAATCCAGGTCCACCGAATCCTGGTGCGCCGAATCCAGGTCCGCCAAATCCAGGCCCTGGTGCTGGAGCAACAGGAGCTACTGGTGCTGGTGGAGCAACCGCTTGAGTGTGTGTTACCTCATTCACAACAGATTGTGTTTGAGGGAAGAAGTGTTGATGCTCGAAGTTAATATGATTTACAGTTGTCGTATGCTGTGGGTGGATGTGTGGAACCACATTATTAGTAAACGTATGATTTACACAGCACTTCGTTGGGTGTACAACAGCAGGAAGTACATTATTAGGTTTGCAGTGATGATGCATAATAAAAAATCTCCTTTCATAGTTGTGTTATTGTTTTTACATTAACAGCCTATGATTAAGGAGACTATCTTGTACTAATTAAAATACCTAATTTTATGGGTTTTCATCATAAATAGACTAGTTGGATAAGCCAATTTTCTATATTTAAAACATAAAAGCGTAAAAGTTGCCTTTTAAGTTTGAAAATAAGAATGCTGTTAAACAAATCACAAGAAAAAATAAGAATAAAATCGCTTTATACATAAAGAACCAGCTCCACTATAACCTAAATATCATTTATAACAACCTACATTTTACATGTTAAAAGATACACATTCAACTAGGAAATAGTGGATTTTTATGGTGTTTTTAGTACAAAATTTACTGTATATACTAATTTAATTTTCTTCTTATTCTAAGCAGTCTTTTATCAATCTCATTTTCATATTTATGTCGCAGATGTTCCAATTCTGTCGCGAGTAATGCCTTTGCTTTTTGGCAATAAAAATGAGCTCTATCTAGTTGTTTCTCCTTATGTTCATACACTTTTGCTAATTCGATACAGGCATCAAAAGCAAATAAGGCTATCCCATTATTAGAAACCTCTGTCCATAACTCGACCGCTTCCTTCCATTCCTTTTGTTTTTTATATTCCATGGAAAGAGCTAACTTCGCTTGTACAGCATCTTGTTCATCCCCATGAGAGATTTGCGAAAAAACATCCATAGCAGTCTGATTCTCTCCAAGATGGGCATACCACCTCCCAACTTCATATCTTTCTTTCACACTTTGGTTTTGATCAGCATTCAAGAGTTGAAAGGAAAGATGGGTATACAAAGTGATCAATGATAAAATGTCCATTTCATTATGTCTTAAAATCCCCATAATTCCCTCAGGATTTTGTCGCTCTACAAAATCAAAATAGATCATCGGAGCCAAAAATCCTGGGACATCATCTTTCCTCTCGATATTCAACACTTCTTTTTCAACTATAGAAAGTTTCATCCGTTCTAACTTGTGCTTCCAAAGTCTTCTTGCTGCATGAAATAGATCAAAATGACCGAAGGAAGGCAGGTTGGGTACATGGTCTCTAATTAAGGTGTGCCTAGTTTTGACCTGGGGCCAATCAAATGCTTTCCCATTGTAAGTGACCAAAGTTGTATAATTTACATTCTCCAAAAAACTTTGGTATAAAGGAATCTCTCCACCTGGTTTGGGTAATAAATGCTGTTTCAGAACAATTTGGTCACCTTTTACACTAGCATGTCCTAATAGAAATATGGTATTTCCTGCTCCCCCACCAAGACCGGTTGTCTCTGTATCGAAAAAAAACAAGTCCTCTGCTTTAAATCCCTTCGAAGATAATGGATGTGAAATAGATGAATGATTCCATGCCTCTACCGCTCTGATAAAATCAGAAAATCGGTATTTTCCATACGTATGTGTTAATGGGTAACGAACTTCCCTCACTAAACAATATTCACCATCAAAATAAAAAGGAGAAACATAGTCCTTTTTCCACTCGATAAGATATGGAATGTCCTCTTTTAACCCAGTGTTATCTAAATTTTTCTCCATATTGACTGTTAAATTTGACGATGATAATGAGAGATGCGGTTTTAAACGATTTAGTTTGTTTTTCAGTGACAATATCTTACACCTACCCTGCCATACTAGATGAAAACTTCCGTAAGATTTTCAAAACATCGCTTTTACCAGATTCAGTCGAAACATCTGTACCGATGCAGGATGGACATCCTTGCTCACATTGACATCGCTCTATCATTCCTACAGCATCTTGTAACACGGTCTCAATCCCATCGTAGATTTTCTCACTTAAGCCTATTCCACCAGGGTACCTGTCATAGAAGAAAATAGTTGGCTTTTCATTATGAACAGCCTTCACTTGTGGAACGACGTGAATATCCTGTGGGTCACTCATCACAAACAGTGGAGCAATATGCTTTAAAACATGTGCTGTTCCTATAAGCCCCTTTTCTAATCGTTCCTTCGTGAAATTAGATGCTTCCTCATCAATTGAAATCCACGCAGCACTTGTGTGAAGCTCTTCTTCAGGTAAATGGATAGGTCCAGATCCAATATTCTCGTGGGTTTCAAATTTTATTTTTTTAAAAATCGTTGCTTTCGCTAAGACACTTACATCCCCATAGCCAATCTCTGTCGAACTGATTGAGCGATTCTTATCTATTTCTAAAACCTTTAATTCTACCGCAAGATTAGCATCCGTGAAGTAATCTACATCCACTTCTCTTACAAAAGCCTTCTTTTCTTCCCAGTCTAGTTTTTCTACCTGGAACTGTGCCCCTTGATGCAAATAAATCGCTTCCTCATGCAATAAGGTCATGGCTGAAAAGCGATCCATTTCTCCGATGACTTTTACATTGGCAATATCCGATTGGTCAATAATTACAACATTCTCTTGTGAAGCTGACCGTAGGCTAATGTTCGTAGCAGGAAATGAGTCATTCATCCAGTACCACTTTTCACCATTTTGATAAAGAACTCTTTCTTCCACTAAATATTCTAGAACATCTTCTGTCTCTAATGATCCAAACTGCTCTCCTTTTTTAAAAGGTAACTCGTATGCAGCACATTTAATATGGTCAATTAAAATGATGAGGTTGTCTGCATTAATTCGAGCTGTTTCTGGATTTCTTGTAAAAAAATACTCTGGATGCTGAACGATGTATTGATCCAACGGGCTTGAGCTTGCCACCATGACAACCAAAGACTCCCCATGCCTTCTACCTGCTCTTCCAGCTTGCTGCCAAGAGCTTGAAATGGATCCAGGATAGCCAGTCATAATACAAACCTGTAATTGCCCAATGTCCACACCTAGCTCTAATGCATTTGTACTTACTACTCCGTAAATTTCTCCATTTCGCAAACCTTGCTCGATTTTTCTACGCTCGGTAGGTAAATACCCTCCTCTATAGCCTCTGATGGCTTTAGGACCTAATTGGTGTTTTACAAGTTCTTGTAAGTATGTAAGAAGGATTTCTACTCTTACTCTACTTCTTGCAAAAACGATTGTTTGAATCCTATTTTTTAATAACTCTCCAGCAAGTTTTCTAGCCTCTAAAGTTGCACTTCTTCTTATATTTAATGGCTTGTTGACGATTGGAGGGTTGTAAAATAGAAAATGTTTTCTTCCACTTGGAGCCCCGTTGTTGTCAATTAACTCCATCTTTGCTCCCGTCAAATTTTCCGCTAATTCTAACGGATTAGCAATCGTAGCAGATGTGCAAATAAAAATGGGGTCACTTCCATAAAAACGACAGATTCTTTTCAACCTACGAACCACGTTCGCTACATGGCTTCCAAACACCCCTCTATAAATATGTAACTCATCAATGACCACATATTTTAAGTTTTCAAAGAGGGAAACCCATTTCGTGTGGTGGGGGAGAATGGCTGAATGAAGCATGTCAGGATTTGTAATCACAACATGCCCTGCTCTACGCACCTTCTCACGGATATTTGCTGGTGTGTCTCCATCATATGTATAGCTATTTATATCCAAATTCGATTCTTGAATGATCTCATTTATTTCACTTTTCTGGTCTTGAGCCAACGCTTTTGTAGGAAAAATGTATAATGCTCGCGCTTGAGGCTGTTGAACAATCGTTTGAAGAACGGGCAGATTATAACACATGGTTTTTCCTGAAGCGGTAGGTGTAACTGCAACGATACTCTTTTTACTTTGAACCGCCTCGTAAGCTGATTTTTGGTGAGTATATAGCTGATTAATTCCCCTTTTTTGTAACGCATCCCTTAATTGTGGATGAATATTAGAAGGCAAATCAGCCGTTTTAGCTTCTCTCTCCTCTATTGTCTTCCAATGAACAACATTTTCTTTAAAAGTATTTTCTATTTTCAGCCCTTGTAAAAAATCCTGTAGAGACTTTTTCACTTTCATTTTTCCTGTCACCTCTCGATATTTCTATCATATCGAATAAACGTTCGCAAAAAAAGATATTAACTTTATTTTTTTATGGTAATTTTTTTTGAACAAAAATGTAAATGGTTATCGTCTAATTAAATATAAAACTATCAATCTCATTATCTAGTTATAAAAGGGAAAATTTGACACAATCTAAAACATTTGTAACAATAAAATTTCAATATTGTTCAAAAATTTAAACAATTACATTGGAGGATAGAAATGGTAAAGCAATTAGTTAGGAGCACATTGATTTTTCTGCTTATCTTATTAGGTTTCATGCTCATCCTACTCTTACCTAGAGAACAGGAAATTCATGTGATAGACGCCTTTGAAATAGATGTAGAGTACCCCTTTGGGATAGAAGTGTATAAGGAACGAATTGAACAATTCATTACATATTTTCAAGAGGAAAAAGGGTTTGGAATATCTAGGACCGGTGTCCCCATCTCTGAGGAAGTTAATACATTTTTAGGTCGCAGTTTAAAGATAATTATTCCTGCATTTTTAATAAGCATGATTCTTGGAACATTCGTTGGTATTTTGCAATTTTACTACCGTAATAGAAAAAGAGGGAAGTTTAGTGCATTTGTATCATGGCTTTTCTCGTCTATCCCAGATTTCTTTCTCTACATTGCCATTCAGTTCTTATTAATAAAACTTATCCATGCTGGTCTGCCGCATTTTAATTTATATGGACATGAAAATTGGTATAGCTTCATTATCCCATTATTATCATTACTGCTTTTCCCATTTATTCACATGACAAGATTTACAGCAGCTTCATTGGAAAATGAAACAGGGCAGGAGTACTTAAGGACTGCGTATGCAAAAGGACTTGGTAATGTGAAAGCATTGGTACATATGCTTTGGAACTGCTGGCCAACGATCTTAAATCAAGCACAGCTAGTCATGCTTTATATCTTATCTAGTTTACCGATTATAGAGAAACTCTCTGGTTTTAATGGGGCAGGTATACAATTACTAAATAGTATATTAAACAATGATGAGGTAAGAGCCTTGGCGTTTATGCTACCGTTTTTGTTTATTATGTTTGCAACCATCATAATTTCTCAAAGTATTAAAGCCATTTTAGTTCCAAAAGAAATGAGATGAAAAAAATGTTGAATTTTTTAAAAAAGCACTATCTCTTTTGTGTAGGTTCAATTTTATTAATACTTTTGTTATTTATCACTTTTATTGGGCCTTATACTCCCATTGTTGATCGCGAATTAGAGACCATTACGTATGTACTAGATGAAAACAGAAAGCCAATAATCCCCCCTTATCCTCCATCTGATGAGTTTTTGTTAGGAACAGACAAAACGGGACGTGACTTGTTAAGTCTACTCATTCTGGGGGCAAAAGAAACCTTGCTTATGGTTGTATTAATTACGGTCATTCGCTACCTATTTGCCATTCCTTTATCTTATTTTGCTCATAAAAAAATACTAGGAACTCATCATTTTTTAAATTGGATGAATGGGCTGTTCTCTTATATTCCAACCATCATCATTGTCATTCTAATTGCAACCCTTCCACCGATTCTATTTAATGATTTTAGGCCACATTATCTAGTTATGATCATCGCTTTAGTGGAAGTAGCAAGGGCTGCAGATATGATTAAACTTGAGTTTGATGAAATATCGTCAAAAGAGTATATAAAAGGTGGAATTAGTTCTGGATCCTCTTCATTTACATTATTCCGAACTTATTATTTGCCCTTTCTGTATGGAAAAATACTAGTGTATATGATTTCTGACTTAGGAAGAGTTATGTTTTTATTGGGCCAACTTGGCTTTATCGGAATTTATATTCTACAAGAGTTAATCCAACTTGAAAGCGGAATGTATAAGGTTATAAACGAATCAATTTCTTGGCCGATGATGTTGATGGAGGCATTCGAAGATGTTAGGGGCCCGATCTGGATCCCATTCTATTCTGCTCTTGCTATGACTTATGCTATTTTTACCTTCAATCTATTTGCACAAGGGTTACAAAACTTTTTCAAGAAAAAAGTACAATATATTTAATTTTTTCATGGAAAGCCGTTATAAACGGCTTTTTTTGATAGAATAAATATAGTAAATAGAGCTAGAGGTGTACGATGAAAATAGATGAAATTAAACGAGTACTATCAGAGTTTTCCTTATTTAAAAACTTGAGTCCCTCTGAGATGGACAAAATCGTGGAAATCTCCATTTCAAGGGACTATAAAAAAGGTAGTCATGTATTTATGCAAGACGAGCCCATTGAAAATGTTTACTTTATTCACCACGGTAAAATTAAAGTATATAAAAGTGATATCAATGGGAAAGAGCAGATTGTCGCTATATTAAAACAAGGAGAAATGTTTCCTCACGTAGGCTTCTTTAGAAAAGGAGGTTATCCTGCGTACTCTGAGGTAATTGAAAATGCAAGCCTTGTCGCAGTCCCGATTCTTCAATTCGAAAAAGTTCTTTTGGAGAACCCAGAGCTTTGTATCAAGGTTTTTAAAGTGTTAGGGGAAAAAATTGTTGACCTTCAGGAACGTCTAGAAGCTCAAGTTCTTAATAATACGTACGAACAAATCATCAAACTTCTTATTAGACTCGCTAGATTGCATGGAATTGAGCTAAGCGATGGGCAATTATTGCTACGAGGGGAATTTACCAATAAAGATTTAGCAAATATGATTGGCACTACTAGAGAAACGGTTAGTCGAACCCTCACTAAGATGAAAAAAGATGGTCTGATTGAAGTAGACGGGAGTGGGGATATGACATTTAATCCTGAGGTTCTGCTGGAGCAGTTATTATAGAAGGATACGCTTCTGTTAGATTTCACATATAAAGAAACCGCAGATGAACATCTACGGTTTCTTTTTTGTTATTCGGTTTTAGTTAAGCCAAGCATATCAGCCATATCTTCTTGTGCAGTTCCAATCAGCTTTAAATTAAATGTCTCTTGAAGAACCTGCATAACTCCTTCTGAGATAAACTCTGGAGGCTTAGGTCCAATACGGATATCTTTGATTCCTAAGCTAAATAATCCAAGTAAAATAGCTACTGCCTTTTGTTCAAACCATGAAAGAACAATGCTTACAGGAAGATCTTTTATTTCACACTCGAATGCATCTGCAAGTGCCATTGCGATTTTAACAGTTGATCCTGAGTTATTACATTGTCCTAAGTCAATATAACGTGGGATGTCTGTCCCAGGAACTGTCCCGTAGTCCACATCGTTAAAGCGGAATTTACCACAAGATGTTGTTAAGATAACCGTCTCTGGTGGTAAAGACGTAGCTAACTCACGATAGTAATCTCCACCTTTCCCCGGTGCATCACATCCTGCGATAACGAAGAAACGCTTGATTTTGCCTTCTTTGACAGCTGCAATCACTTCAGGTGCTAACCCAAGGACAGTTTCGTGATGGAATCCTGTTAATAAAGTCTCGTCTGACTCAATATTCGCTTCTGGAAGTTCTAATGCTCGATTAATTAATGGAGAAAAGTCATCATTTACAATTTTTTGAACATTTTCTAATCCTGCTACTTCATATGAGAACATGCGATCAGCATACGTACCTTTAATTGGCATTACACAGTTTGTTGTCGCCAAAATAGCTCCATTAAACTTTTCAAATAATCTACGTTGGTCATACCAAGCTTTTCCAATATTCCCTTTTAGGTGTGAATACTTCTTCAAAGCTGGATAGCCGTGAGCTGGTAGCATCTCAGAGTGAGTATAGATATTAATTCCTTTACCTTCTGTTTGTCTTAGTAACTCTTCTAGTGCAAAAAGGTTATGCCCCGTTACAATAATGGCCTTCCCTTCCACCTTGTTTTGAGATACACGGATTGGTTGAGGAATTCCAAGTAGTTTCGTATGTGCTTCATCAAGTACTTCCATGATACGAACAGCTGATTGACCAACCTTCATTGCCATATCAATATGCTCTTGTACATTAAAATTTGAATTTGTTAATGTCATATATAATGCTTCATGTGTTGTTGCATCAACGAATGGATCTGTATAGCCAAGTTGGTTTGCATGTGTACGATAAGCTGCAATCCCTTTTAAACCAAAAATAATTGTATCTTGTAAACTAGCGATGGTTTCATCTTTACCACAAACACCAATTACTTTACATCCCCCGCTTGGCGTTTGTTCACATTGATAACAAAACATTTCATATCCCCTCTTTCAAATCTTTATTACTGTTACAGCATACCTTCCTTTCTAACTTCTAAGTGTGATGCAAATCACATTATTATGAGTTGTCAAAATTTGTTCAAAATTTAAAAGCCCTTATCTTATGTTCTTTCCAATGCCAATGATGAACCGCCTATGTATTTTTGCATACAATATGGTGAATGATTTTGTGTTGAGAGGAGTGGATAGGATGTCTTCAAATCTTCCAAGTGGTCCTAATAAGAGAAATAAACATGAGCCTTTTGGGGATTTAATGAAATCTATGAATGATTTCTTTCATGAAAAGCCCGTTAAAGGCTTTTTACAAAGTATCGATGATTTTTTCAGAACTCCCTTTGCATCATTTCCGATTGATGTTATTGAGCAAGAAAATGAAATTGTGGTGACAGCTGAACTTCCAGGTATTAAAAAAGAGCAAATATATATCAATGTACTAGATAATTATTTGACGATTACCGTAAAAAACAATGAAATAGTCACTGAGGAAGATGATGTGAATCGAGTTTATCGAAGAAAGCAATCGATGCAACAAATGAGTAGATCTGTTGGTCTTTCACAGCCTATCAATGAAAGTAAAGTAAAAGCCTCCTATCAGGATGGGTTGTTAAAAATTCGTATTCCAAGACAAAAAGGAAAAAGAATTAATATTAGCACGGACTAACGCTCCTTTAATGAGAGTTTATCCCATTAATATCTAGCAGGATCTTCCCTGCTTTTTTGTTTAGGCTGTTTTTGCATAAGTTGTTGCTATTCGTATATGGTCTTCAACACGAATTATATGCGGCTTGGTGGCACCTATTATTCCCAAAATAGAGAAAACAGCACCATAATCAGTTTAAAAGCTGTTTAAAGTACCTAAATAGTAACAAAGTTTACGAAAAGAGCCTTTGTTTACAACAAAAGAGCAAAATCAGATGTTTTAACAATCCCATTTTTTTGACAGAGATTGTTATAACCTGCCATCTTCTGAAGGTCCCTTCATTCATAATGAACAATCACAAACTTAATAAAATGCAAAAAGGTATAGGGGACCCTATACCTTAAATATTCCTCCAAGCCCCTTCACCATCCCTGAGACTTGATTAACTGCATTCATCATCGCTCCTGCAGTGTCCATCATTTTATTAAAATCCAAGGAACCATCCTGACCCTTAAAAGAATTCATGATCGATTGAATTCCTGACGGTGGTCTTGGGATAAATGATGCTTTAGGGTATGGATTCATATAGGGCATTTGGTTCTCATAATACGTATTTCCCCCACCAAAGTAAGACTCCTCCTCTTGTAGTGGGTTTTGTAGTACAGACTGAGAATGTTTTTTTCCTCCTTGATACTGTTGATAATATGAATTCATCCCATTCTGAGGATACCCGTTCATTTCTCCACCAGCTTGAGGGAATGGCTGATTTCCCCCACCAAATGGAGGATACATATAGTTCATGTGATTTTGCATATTCGAGTTAGGAAAGCTACTTTGTTGCATTTGATTGTAAGGATTTTGTTGAAAATAGTATGGGTGAGCTCCCTGCTGCTGATTAAAGGAATAATTTGAATAAGGCGATTGTCTTACGTAATTCTGACCATGACTTTTTATTTGTTGTACATACCCGTCGTTATAGATCGGATATTGTATGGGAGTAAAATAGGCTTTTCTATTACTTCGGCCAAACATGGACAGACCTCCTCCTTCATCTATTTCACTACTTTAGAATATGAGTGAAACGCCTAAAAGGTGAATGAGAGATGGGCTACTGTTTCAATAGGAAGTGGATGCTGAGGGAAATAGTTAAACATAAGTTAGAAATGGAAAAAGAATATTGTCATAGAAGAGTAAATCTTGTCGGAAGTTTCAATTTTTTAAAAACGAGGATAATTATTTTTTCATGTTACGATGTATACACATAATATCTTTTTATGTTTATATCATAATTTTATTTTCAGAAAAGATGAGGAGGATACTAGCATGAATGTTCACGAACTAAATCAAAAATTTATTAAGCTTAAAAACTACTCACCAGAAAGTGTAAATGAATTGTTAGACTTTGCGAAAAAAGCTTATATCTACAACGAAATTTCAACTAGTGATTATAGGAAGCTTGTTCGTGACTTAGAATCTCAAGGTGCTACAATCCCAGACGAGTATAAAGAAAATTCCCTCATCGAGAACTAATGACTAAAATGAAAAGGAACTCCTTGAGTGAGTTTCTTTGACTGAGAACAGACTCGAATACTCGAGTTCGTTTTCAGTCTATTTTTTTATTCGTTTCAGGACAATTTACCACGTTAAAGGTTTAATTTTAGCTCATCCACCATAACCTTTAATATATATTTAACGGATTGAAGATAATTAATGAAGCGTGTACGACTAGTTTCTGGGTAAAAAGCTTGAACAGATAACATTTCAATTTGATCATAAGCAGACTCAATCTGTTTAAAATGAATATGCTTTGGTCGCTCAACTCTTACCCAAGAGGCTGCTTCTTCCTTCCACGCATCATTTATAGCTTTTACCTCATCAGCAAAAGGCTTGACCTCTGTATAAAAATCACCTTTTTCTTGAGATTTTCTTGCTTCTTGATATCTCCCTTCAATAAAGTCCATGTATGAAAGGAGCTTTTCTGATAAGTTGTTTAATTTCACAGTATCCATTACTATATTCACCTTCTTAAGGATTCTTGTTTCCATTCAAAACAAAAAGCAGCAATGAAAGAATCAAAGCTACTTAGATTATTTTATCATGTATTGTTTAGAAAGGAGAAATAACACCGCTCATTTTTTTGAAAGACACCTAGCTTTCAACAAACAACTATCTATTAAAAACCTAATTCTAGATTTAATTTTTTGTTCTGCGGGAGATTCATTTTGGTTTTTCCTTTATGGAAAGGGACGACGTTATACATATTATTTTCTAGTTCTTTAAGTTGTACCTCACACTTTGACAATTTTTCTGACTGATGATTTACCATTTCTTTTCTTTCCTTACTTAGGTTTGTATCAATGGCTCTTTCTAACTCTTCTAGCTGATCATAGATTTCTGTTAATAGTGATAATATCTCTTCCTTTTGAGCTTGTGATTGTCCCATGTTCATTGTCCTCCTCTTTCTTATCCACTAAAATGGTTCGCTTACTAGCACTGTAGATACTTTACGTTTCTTCTGATAACACTAAATTCGCTCTTTAAAAACTAGTTCCTTCACCCCTGACAAAACTAGAAGAGATTCGGCAAAGAAAGAAGATTTTTTCAACTTTTAAGGATTATTTTCGACAAGAATACAGTTCAGGTGAAATATCATCGAATGCAAATTCCTTTGCTTGAACAAACTAAAATCGGAGGTGTTATGCAAGATGGGAAATAAAGAAAAACAAAACAAGGTTCAACCCAAAAACTTAGAAGAAAAAAAAGCTGGGTATGGTGATAAAAAGCTTGAAGGCCCAGACCGTCCTTCTACTTAATTCAAAGTACAATTGATCGTCTACGTAAATTTACTGACAGTAAAAAAGCAAGGTATAGCCCTTGCTTTTTTATCTTTATGTCACGTCAAAATTTCCTTAAGTAAAATCGAAGAATGGAGCTGTTTTTGCTTTTTTTCGAACCAGTCATTTATGTGGATTGGGTGCTTATGTTTTACGGGTTCAGCAAACCACTTCTTAGCCACCTTTCTTTTCTTAGACCAGTCTTCAAATTCGCGTATATGATGATCGATAACCGGATAAGTCGTTCTTAAAAACGGTGTTGTCCGTTGGTGCCTTGTATGTAGATACCTCTCATAATCATTTCTGGAACCAGTATGAACGGTCCTTTTTGAGAAATCATAAAAGGAAGCGTACAAATTTGGATGAAATAAAATGCTAGCCAACCTCTTACCTAGGTTTATCCTATTATCTATCGATTGAAAACCATAGACACTTGCCCCGTAAAGCTCTCCTTCACAAGTAGGAAATAACACTGTACTGAAATGAAACCAATCTTGTACGTAAAACAAGAATGAGTGAAAAACTCTTTTCCGATAAATTGGATGTTTTATGACCGGCTTTTGGATGACATTTTGTTCATTTATAATAAGAGCAATCATCAGTCTTTCTATATTTTTATGATGCCAAAATCTATTCCACTCCTTTTCCATAAAGGATGAAACATGAAAAAATTTTAATAAGTGAAACATTGGCTCATTTATTTTCGTCGAATAATGATAGAGCAATAATTGAGGAAAAGCATCTTGGAAGATTAACCAATTCGCTCTCTCATATGTGAGAAATAAACTCTTTCTCAGCTCTGGATCAATCACTCTTGGGAACCATGCACCTTCCAAGTCGCACATATTCCACCCTGCATTTCTAGATACCATACTAGCTAAAAATGCCCATGGAATTTCATGATGTTGTTTATAATAAGAAAAATAGGCTTCTGTTCTAGAAATATTATCTAGATTTCCAGTAGAAGTACGCTCTTTAATTTGATGTATCAGATGAAACTCTCGTTTTGTTAACGTTTGATAAGAGTGAATACGCCTCACCCTTCCTATTTACAACTGTATTTTTATAGTTCGTTAATTGGTGCTTTTTATTCAACCAAAAACGGGCGACATTTGGTATGATAGGTATTAGTTTGTGAGGTGTCTATCATATGAGTTTCCATTATCCAAACGGAAAAAAGTTTGTTCCGGAACAGAAACAAGCTGTTCTGAAGAATAGAAATAAAAAAGAAAAAGACTTTACGTATAGCAATCGAGGAATGACCTTAGAAGAGGACTTAAATGAAACGAACGAGTACTATTTGTTAAGTGGGAAAGCCGTGATTCATAAGAAGCCAACACCTGTGCAAATCGTTAACGTTGATTATCCTAGGAGAAGTGCCGCTGTTATTAAGGAAGCTTATTTTAAACAAGCATCAACAACCGATTATAATGGAGTTTACAAAGGAAAATACATTGATTTTGAAGCAAAAGAAACAAAGTTTACTACTTCATTTCCTCTGAGTAATTTCCATGAACACCAAATAAAACATATGACACATGTCGTAGCCCAAGGTGGAATTTGTTTTGTCATTCTAAGATTCTCTTCTGTTGAAGAAGTGTATCTACTCGAGGCTATACATCTACTCCAATTTTGGGAGAGAATGAATAGTGGTGGCAGAAAATCCATTACAAAAGAGGAAATCATTCAAAATGGTCATCATATCCCTCTAGGATATCAACCGAGGATTGACTATATTAAAATAATCGATTACCTTTATAGTCTTACATGATGATTTTAAAAAATGAACGTAGCAACTTAATTAGTATGTTACAAATGATTTGTTAATATACTCTTAAAGTTCATTTTTCTAAATTTATATTGGGTTTGTTAGAAAGGAAGGACATATATATGGCAGAAAAATATCAATCTAGAGAGGAGCGCCGTAAGCAGATTGCCAATAAAGAAGGGAAAAAAGGGAAAAGGAATTCAAAAGGACTTTTTAAAAGGATCTTTTTAATTCTTATAGCTTTAGGGATTGTTGGATTGCTTACTGGTGTCATCACTTTCGCGTTTATGGTAAAAGATACACCAAAATTAGATGAAAAATTGTTGAAGGACCCAATTTCTTCTGAACTATACGATATGGACAAAAACTTAATAACGGAAATTGGAACCGTCGGCTCGTCGAACAGGGATTATGTTGAATATGAAGATATCCCGAAACTAGTAGAAAACGCATTTATAGCAGTTGAAGATTCTAGATTTTATAAGCACAACGGAATTGATGTTATTCGTTTAGGTGGAGCTGTAATTGCTAACGTAACAGATGGATTCGGCTCTGAAGGTGCAAGTACCATCACTCAACAAGTAGTTAAGAATTCATTTTTAACACATGATAAAACCTTGTCTCGTAAAGCTCAAGAGGCTTGGCTATCATTTCAACTTGAAAGAAAATATACGAAACAAGAAATCTTTGAGATGTATGTGAATAAAATTTGGATGGCTAGCGGTGGACATGGTGTTGCTACAGCTGCAAAGGTTTACTATGGTAAGGAGCTAGACGAATTAACATTAGCCGAAGCTGCTTTACTAGCTGGAATGCCACAAAGCCCTGCAAATTACGATCCGTTTGAAAACCCTGAAAAAGCTGAGAAAAGACGAAACATTGTTCTCACTTTAATGGAACACCACGGATTCATCACTCAAGAGGAAATGGATGAAGCAAAAAGCGTTGATGTAACTGCAAGTCTAGTTGAAGAAAAAAATCGTAAAAACGGAGAAATCCCATACGATGACTTTATCGGCCAAGTGATTAAAGAAATCAATAAAAAATATCCGGATCTTGATCCCTTTTCTGAAGGGCTAAAAATCTATACAACTTTAGATCCTAATGCACAAGGCTATGTTGAAAATATGTTAAACAGTAATGAAATTGTCCAATTCCCAGATGAAAAGTTCCAAGCTGGGATTACCCTTCTAGACACTAAAACGGGTGAAATCCGTGCATTAGGTGGGGGACGCGATCAAGAAGACGTGACGTTTGGGTTTAACTATGCAACCGATTCGAAACGACAACCCGGATCTACCATTAAACCAATATTAGATTATGGTCCAGCTATTGAGCATCTAAAATGGGGTACGTACCACGCTCTAGATGATAAGCCTTATACGTACTCTAACGGTAAGAAGATTAATAACTGGGATAACAAACATATGGGACCAATGAGCATGAGAACTGCTCTAGCATTATCGAGAAATATTCCAGCGCTCCAAGCTATGCAGGCGGTAGGACTAGATCAATCAAAAAACTTTGCCATAAATCTAGGAATTCCACTAAAGGAAATTCATGAAGCGTACTCTATTGGGGGCTTAGGTGGAGCCGATAAAGGTGTCTCCTCACTTGAAATGGCAGGAGCATATAGTGCCTTTGGTAACAATGGGTTCTTTACACCTCCCCATTCAGTAATAGAAATTGAACTTCGAGATGGCACAAAATTAAACATGAAGCCAGAGACAGAAGTTGTTATGCAGGATTATACGGCTTTTATGGTTACAGACATGCTTAAAAGTGTTGTTGATTGGGGTACCGGTACAATGGCAAATGTTTCAGGACTTGATGTTGCCGGAAAAACTGGAACGACAAACTATTCTAAAGAAGACAAAGATAAATACGGAATACCAAATGGTGCAGTTCCAGATTCATGGTTCGTAGGGTATACAACGAATTACACTGCTGCTGTCTGGACCGGTTATGAAAACCAGACTAAGAACTACCTAATCGGTAAAGAACAAAAAATTTCGCAAACAATATTTAAGAATTTAATGGCTCATGTTTCACAAGGGGTCGAAACACCAGACTTTACCGTTCCAAGCAGCGTAGAAAGAGTTCAGATTGAAAAAGGTACGATTCCAGCCAAACTTGCAAGTGAATTTACTCCTAAAGATCAAGTAGCGAATGAATATGCTGTGAAAGGGCATGCTCCAACAGAAGTATCTGAAAAATACGATAAACCAGAAACACCAAGCAATCTAAGTGCGGTATACGAAGAAGAGACAGGGGAAATTGTCCTTACTTGGGAATATGCACTAGATGGAGATGGTGAGGAAGCTTCAGATATTCAATTTGAGGTTCTTGCTGCATTAAATGATGGTGCTGAACAACCATTGACGATTACACCATCCACTGAGTTGCGATTAAGAGCTGAATTTGGCGGGTATTATTCGTTTAAAGTTATCGCAGTCCGTGAAGAACAAAAGAGTGACCCAGCAACCACTATGATTGAGGTACCAGACCCATTCAACTTAGGGGATGACGATGAAGATGATAGTGCTGGCGACGGTCAAGACGATGAAGATGATCAACAGGATGGCGAAGGTGAAGGCAACCAATCAGGAAATAATAACGGAAACCAAGGTGGAAACAACAACGGTTCTGGTCAAGGTGGCCAATCCGGAGGGGATAACTCTGATGGAGGAAATTCTGGAGATGATAATTCCGGGGGATCGGATTCCGATTCTGATGATTAACAAAAAGAGCGACTTAGCATTTTGCTAAGCGCTCTTTTTGTTCATTTCCTTACGATGATTGATTTTACGTACAGTTTTTCCATTTCTACCATTAGCTCTGCTAGTTGTTTATAGGAGTGAAAAAGATTAGGTCTAGCGAGGATAAACGCAAATCTTTCTGTAATGTTCACTGGCTTTATTTTCAAGGACTCCAGGGGGATGATAGGGTTTAACTCTACTGGTTGTCCATTCGTCCAAAATAACAGTTCTAGAAAGAGCCCAATTCCAACTCTCATTGGTAAAGTTGCTCCTTTAGCGTCTCTTTTCTCAAACTTACTTTCGATTTCTAGTTTTACTTTTTTCCATTCTGTTAGTACCACTGGAATATATTCAATTGTTTCCCAAGGCTTTAGTGCCTTAATGCCATTATAAAAAGCGACTTCATAAATAAGTGGACTTTCAACGTAAAAGTTGTTTTCAGTTTCATTAGCCCAATCTAAATACTCATCAGGAAATAAAAACGAATGTTTTAATTTGGCTGAAACTTCTATGCTACTCTTACCCCTCATTTACAAGTTCCTTCCCCTTCATTCTCTTTTTCCCTTCTCTACAAAGGTCTAAAAGAGGACAAGAAGGGCATTGTGGGTTCTGTGCCTTACAATGGTATCTACCGAAGAAAATCATACGGTGATGCGTTACAGACCACTCCTCTTCTGGAACCTTCCTCATTAAGGTTTTTTCCACCTCTAAAACTGAATCTTTCCATCGGCAAAAAGCTAGCCTCTTACTTACTCTTTCAACGTGAGTATCTACCGCTATCGCAGGTATTCCATAAGCTACAGAAACCACAACATTAGCCGTTTTTCTACCAACCCCAGGAAGGTTTGTCAATTCATCACGATCTCTAGGGACAATCCCATCATATTTATCAAGCAACATTTGACAAAGAGCTTGAATGTTCTTGGCTTTATTTCGGTAAAGTCCGATTGAACGTATATCATTTTGAAGCTCCTCTATGGGAACATTCAAATAGTCTTCAGGTTTTCTATATTTTTCAAAAAGGTTTTTAGTTACTTTATTCACTAATGCATCTGTACATTGAGCAGATAAGGCTACTGCAATTACCAATTCAAATGGATTAGAGTGAACTAATTCGCAATGTGCATCTGGAAACATCTCACCCATCTGGTCTAAGCAATGTCTTATTTGAGTTTTGTTTAACATGTGTTCACCCCATTTTAATTACTTTATACAAAAAAAAGAGAGAAACATCGCCTCTCGAATTCTTAACTTTTATGATCTAACCAATTGTAAAACGGAACAGATGGCGTTTGGGTCTTTTCTTCATCAATTTTCACACGTTGTTGAGTTTGAAATTGCCTAAATTTTCTACCATAACTTTTTGCTTGTTCAATCGTTTTTATGCCATTTTTCTTCCATTCAAAAAGAATTCGGTCAATATATCTGAAATTTAATTTCCCCGATACTACTGCTTCTCTTAAAGCAGATTTTATAATGATTGGATCATGTCGATCATCGTCCATCCACATGGCCAACGTTTCGCACTCAAATGGTGAGAGCGGTCTTCCAAATTCTTGTTCAAAAGTAGAATACACATCTGATTCTTCCCTTTGTTTCTTTTCCATATCTTTTCCCTTTAGGGTTAATAAGAAATTTTCGATAAGCTTATTCCAAAGAGGTATAAGAGAGTATTTCTCGAAACGTATTCCATCAGCACCATGGCCATCTTGGATTTCAATTAGTCCTTTTTGTATGAGCTTACGAAGCATATCATTACATTGAGGAACAGATATTGTCATTCTAGAGGAAATATCGTTAGGAGTTGGAAAACCATTTCCTTTTTCAATAAATGAGTGTACTTGTAACAATAGTACAAGTTCCGTTTCATCTATATTCATCTTTTTATAATTTGCCAACAAGGCGCCTGGAAAAGTTATATTGCCTTCTTGGAACCATTGTAAAATATTATCTTTCATAGTGGACACCTCTATATAAGTATAACATGAAGCAACTTTAACTAGTTAGGTTTTGAGGGGTGTTTCTATCATGAAATTTTTTCAAGCGTAAAGGTTTTTTCAACATAAAAAGAGTCCGCTCAAAGCGAACTCTTTTTTATATTGCACTATAAATAAAACACTCGGGCATCCATTTTACTATATTAAGGATATAGTCTGTTTAATAAACGAGGGAACGGAATAGATTCACGTACATGCTCCACACCACTGATCCAAGCTACCGTTCTTTCTAAACCTAATCCAAATCCTGAATGAGGTACAGAACCGTACTGACGTAACTCTAGGTACCATTTATAAGCGTCCAATGGCAGATCATGTTCTTCTAAACGTTGTTTTAATAGATCAAAGTCATGAATACGTTCTGATCCACCTATTATTTCACCGTAGCCTTCTGGAGCAATCAAGTCGGCACATAATACTACATCTGATCTTTCTGCATCTGGCTGCATGTAAAAAGGCTTTAGTGTTGTTGGGTACTTTGTAATGAAAACAGGTTTGTCATAAGCTTCTGCGATTGCTGTTTCATGAGGAGCTCCGAAATCATCGCCCCACTGGATATCTTCAAATCCTTTTTCATGTAGAAACTTAATTGCATCATCATAGCTAATTCTTGGGAAAGGTGCCTTAATGTTTTCTAATTTGCTTGTATCTCTTCCTAGAGTGTTTAACTCTAGAGCACAGTTTTTAAGTACAGATTGAACAATATGCGATACATATTCTTCCTGAACAACTAAGTTTTCCTCAAATTCAACAAACGCCATCTCTGGCTCGATCATCCAGAACTCAATTAAATGTCGACGAGTTTTCGATTTTTCTGCACGGAATGTTGGTCCAAAAGAGAATACTTTTCCTAGAGCCATTGCAGCAGCTTCCATGTATAGCTGTCCACTTTGTGAAAGATATGCATCTTCATCAAAGTATTTTGTTGCAAATAACTCCGTAGTTCCTTCTGGAGCACTTCCCGTTAGGATAGGTGGGTCTACTTTTGTAAAACCTTGTTCATTGAAAAATTCGTAAGTCGCTCTAATAATTTCGTTACGCACTTTCATTACAGCATGTTGGCGGCGAGAACGTAACCATAAATGGCGGTTGTCCATTAAGAATTCAGTCCCGTGTTCCTTTGGAGTAATTGGATAGTCTACTGCTGCATGTAAGACTTCTACCTCTTTAACAAGTAACTCATAACCAAAAGGAGATCTCTCGTCCTTTTGTACAACTCCTGTTACATACACTGATGATTCTTGAGTAACAGATTTAGCTTGTTGGAATGTTTCTTCTGGTACTTCTGCTTTTACGATAACACCTTGGATAAAGCCTGTCCCATCACGTAATTGTAAGAAAGCAATTTTACCACTAGAACGTTTATTTGCAATCCACGCGCCTATTTTTACTTCTTGATCTACATATTTGTATACTTGTGAAATGGTTGTTTTAATCACTATTATGTTCCCTCCAAAAACTTTAAGCGAAGCTCAGATATGTACTTCATTCAATAAAATTTTATATTGCTTACGATCATACTAAGAAAGAAAAGCATCAATTTATTATACCGTTCAGTAATAGGACATTCAACTAAAAGCGGAAAGACAGTATGGTGGTCCTTCCGCTTTCTTCTGTTTTAATATAAGACTGTCTTAAAAAGAAATCACGGTAACAAAGCCGTGTTACCCTATTAATAATTTCTTAAGCTTTCATTTTACTTTCAACAAAGTCATGCATGCGTTTAATGGCTTTTTCCAATAAATCTAATGAAGTTGCGTATGAAAGTCGAATGTTTTCAGGTGTTCCGAAACCAGAGCCAGGAACTACAGCAACCATTGCTTCCTCCAATAATGCCTCAACAAATGAGTCTACGTCCTTATAGCCTGTTAACTTTGCAGCTTCTTTTACATTAGGATATAGATAAAAAGCACCTTGTGGCTTAACGCAAGTGAAACCAGGGATATCAATTAATTGATTGTAGATAATATTTAGTCTCTCTTCAAAAGCCTCTCGCATCTCGTCTACTGGTTGTTGAGACCCCGCATACGCTGCTATGGCCCCAAATTGTGCAGTAGTCGTAGGGTTTGAAGTACTATGGCTGGATAAATTAGTCATTGCTTCAATAACGGATTGATTTCCAGCAGCATAACCAATTCTCCAACCTGTCATGGAATGCGATTTAGAAACCCCGTTTATGATGATAGTTTGTTCTTTAAGTTCCGGTGACAGTTGGGCAATTGAAACGTGTTTGTGTTCACCATATACAAGTTTTTCATAAATTTCATCCGAAACAATTAGGATGTTTTTTTCTAGACAAATCTTCCCTAATTCTAGAAGCTCTTCTTCACTATATAGCATTCCCGTTGGATTACTCGGAGAATTAATAATGACAGCTTTCGTACGATTTGTAGTAGCATCAAGCAATTGCTTTGGCGTAATTTTAAATTCGTTTTCTTCTGACCCTTCTACAAATACAGGGACACCATCTGCTAATTTCACTTGCTCAGGATAACTAACCCAGTATGGTGTAGGAATAATGACTTCGTCCCCTTCATCAAGGATTACTTGGAAAAGAGTGTAGAGAGCGTGCTTAGCACCATTTTGTACAACCACTTCGTTAGGACTATAGTCAATTCCTTGGTCACTTTTGAATTTCGTAATGATCTCTTTAATAAGTGCAGGAAGTCCTGCAGAAGGTGTGTATTTCGTTTGGCCTTCATTCATTGAAGCAGACGCAGCATCTATAATATGTTGAGGAGTATTAAAGTCTGGCTCCCCAGCACCTAAACCAATGACATCATAGCCTTTTGACTTTAACTCCTTTGCTTTAGCAGTTATTGCTAAAGTTGACGAAGGTGTTAAAGCTTGAACTCTTTGTGCTAATCTAATCTCCATTCCGATGCCTCCATTTTTATCTTGGTTTACAGGTTTTGAATATCCCTTAACCATTCCCCTGTTTTAAAGTCTACATAATAATAATTTATTAAATTTTTTTCAGTACGATAATAAATTTCCCACAATGGAACCCCATTTTCCATGCCTAATTGTACTCTCATGACCTTTTCAGGGCTCTTTTCCTCGTATAACCTCTGGATGGCCTCTTCCCTTGAAATACCATCACTAACCTTTCTTTCGGTAAACGTTCGTTCCTCTTCATTAATCCAAACGATAATCTCTTCTTTATCCTCATTTAAACCCTTTACAACGTAATATGTATAAGACCCGTTGTACAAAGAAAAGTCAGTCATTGTAACAAGAGAAGTTTCTTGTATAGCTATGTTCTCTGCCTTTTCTTTAGCCGTTTTAATCGGTTCTACCGCGTTTAAATAAACGTTTACCATAATACCTATCAAGATAACAATTACGATACTAACAATAAAAATCCATTTTTTCACATTGACACCGCTATGTACGATAAATTGTAAAAACAGCTTTATTCTGGTCTTCTTGATCAAGGGCAAGACCAAACATTAAGTCTTTTTCTTTAAGTGTACGATTTAAAGCATCTACAACCTTATATAAATCAGGACTGTGCTGTATCTTTATGGTAGACAATACTTCTATTTTACTTTCCATTAGGTTATTCCTCCTCAACCTCGACAAAAATTGTTATTAATATGCTAATCAAAAAAGGACAAAATAAGATTACGTAACAGTTACCGCATATTCAAACATTATTATAACAGCTACATTCAATAAATCGACGTTTATTGTTATATTTTAAACCAAAAATCATTCTGGTCCACACACACACTGTTAACCGCGCTTTATGCGCGGTTCTTTTTGAGACAGTGTATCCGGTGAAAAGCTGTATGGTATCTGCGGTAGCCCATCTTATTTATGATAATCCTTCATTTCCTACTTAAATTCTTCCCCATGAGAGATCGTAATCACTTCATAATTAATATCGGTGAATTTGATCGTAATGGTACCGTGCTTCTTTGTATAATACAAATCAATCCATTCATCATGTAAAAGCTCAAATATATCAGAACTTGGTTTGATATTATCGCCTGAAAATATGACCGCTATCTGGGGGTCCATATGCTTTATCATTTCATGGCTCAAAGAATTCTCTATTGCAAATTGAGGTACTTTAAAAATATTTGCATCTGATAAATTCTTCTCCATCAATTGAGCTTTTGCTCGATCACTCATTGATGTAAGGATTAATAACCGATGTCTCAAAAATTTTAAAGATAAATCCATCCCCTCATGGACTTGAGCCCCTTCAAATAATACTTCTGTATGCAATCCAGGAAGAATTTGCTGTTTTGTTCCATTACTCCATACATGAACACTAACATCATCAAAAATTTCTTTTTTTCTTTTTAAATGATTACTCGTACTCTCTCCAACAATTAACTGTTTAACATCGTAATTTTGAAGGACCCATGATAAATTCCCATTAAAGTAAGGATCGTCCTTAGTTAAGATGACAGTTGAAATGTTTTTTACATTATACAGTTCGAGTAGTTTTTTTAATTCAATTTCCGTTCCGCTGCTTCCAGTATTTATTAAGATATTTTCACCATTCTCATGCTGAATTAGTGTGGATTCTCCACTTGATAATGATAAAAATGTTATCGCTAACTCGTTCGTCTTTAAGTTCAAATCAATATTCTCAACTTCAACAGGAACGGATGATTCAGACGGAATATAATACCAATTTGTAAACGCCAAAAGGATGGCGAACAACACCTTCATCTGCATTCCTCCAATAACTTCTAAAGTATAGAGTGTGTTATTCGCAAAAAAACATGCTGATTTTTCAAAAGTAGATTTTTCTTAGCCCAGATAGGCTAACACCCGCTTATTCCTTCTATTACAACCAGCCTTCTATTAATTCCACCATTTCATTGATATTATTCCTTCGTATAGGGACTTCAGGAATGGATTCTAGGAACGCCTTTCCATATCTCGTCGATATGATTCTTTTATCAAAAACAACAACAATCCCTCTATCCTTACTCGATCTTATCAGTCTTCCAAAACCTTGTTTAAATCTGATAACGGCTTCAGGAAGGGAGTGAGAAGAGAATGGGTTCCCTCCAATTTCTTTAATACGCGCACACTTCGCTTCTGTAAGTGGATCATCTGGTGCTGAGAACGGCAGTCTAACGATTATTAAACACGAAAGGTCTTCTCCTGGAATGTCTACCCCCTCCCAGAAACTACTAGTTCCTAAAAGAATGGCTTTTTCAAAACGTTGAAAATTTCTAGTCAATCTTGTTCTACTTCCAGCAGTAATGCCTTGAGCAATCAATACATAATCCTCTAGAAGACCACTTTCCTTCATTAAATCATGAGTTTTGCGGAGCATTTCATGGGAAGTAAATAGAATAAGCATCCTTCCACTCGTCGCCTCAGCTATTGAAATAATGTGTTCTGATATCGCAGCCACATATTCATCCAAGGGAACAGCGTTTACCTCTGGAAGATCATTTGCAACTAGTAACTGAACTTGTTCCTTATAGTTAAACGGTGAACTAATTCTCTCTACGTTTAGCGGTAAAGTATTCAATCCGAGCTCATTAATTATATAGTCAAAGGAGTTGTTGACCGTAAGAGTTGCAGAAGTGACGATCACACTCTTCTTTTTGTGGAAAAATTGCTCAGATAGATGGTCTGAAATGGCGACCGGTTGTGCATAAACCGTAGTTGCATTTTGCACTGCCCTTGCATCCATTTCTACCCAAGTTACATAATCACTAGACGGGTTTAACAGTACATTTTTGATTTTTTCTCTCGTTCCTTTTAGATCCAACTGGAGAGAAGAAATGTCGGTCAATACTCTCCTTTGCTCTATGGTAAAATGCTCACTTTCAGATTCTAGACCTGACAAACATTTTTCAAAATAAGAAATCAAATCATATAGTAAAAAGGAGAATCTCTCACCACTATTAAATATAGCTTTTCCTTCTTTTGTGTCCTCATAATTTTGCAATGAACAGTTCATTCGGTTTGTATACGACCTTTTGGCCTTCTTTTTCACAAATGAACTAATCATTCTAAAAAGCTCATCCATTTCAAATTGCAATTCAGAAATGAGTTGATTTAACTCAAACGTATGCAAGACCTCTTCATTATTTTGGTTCCACTTTATTTCCTCTAAAAGCTGTTGTAACTGGTATAGCAATTGTTTCTGTTCCATTAGTCCGCATCTGCTTAATAATAATCGAACAGACAAGTAATCTAACGAGTAGCCAAAGTACTTTCCAGCCGCTTTTTCAAAATGATGACCTTCATCTATAATGACGTAATCATTTTTCGGAAGAATAGAGTGCTCTGAAACTAAGTCAGCTAATAGAAGAGAATGATTCGTGATAATGATATCTGCTTTCTCTGCAGCCTTCCTAGCTCTTAAATAGAAGTCATATTGCATCCAGGATTTATTTTGAAGGATAACGGCTTCATCATTCTTAACTTTATTCCAATAAAGAAGACCCCCGCTAGATAAATTTAGTTCATCTATATCACCCGTTTTTGTTTCAGTTAACCATACGAGAATTTGCATTTTTGTTAGACTCGTATCGTAATTATCCTCATCATCCTTTAACGTTTGTTCAAACTTAGATAAGCTTATATAATGATTTCTCCCCTTTAATAATACGGTCCGTAACTGGAAAGGGAGCATCTTCTGTAGTAATGGAATGTCATTTGCTAGAAGTTGTTCTTGAAGCTGTATGGTAAAAGTACTTATAATAATGGGTTCATTGTTTTCTCTTGAAAAAATAGCACCAGGTAACAAATAGGCTAGTGATTTCCCTACACCCGTTCCAGCTTCAATAACAGCATGTTTATCTTCTAAAAAAGAATGATAAACAGCATCCATCATGTCAAACTGCCCTAAGCGTTTCTCAAAGGTTGGAAAAACCATTTTGAAAAGCTGCTCTTTTGAATCATGGCTAGCTGGATAGACGGTGTCACTATCCCCTGTTGTCACTCCGTACTCATCTTGTTTTCTTAAGGCAATCCCCCTATATAGTTCTAAATGAGCTGGAAGTTCTTCAACCGTTCTTTCCATTGCAAGAACATACTCATCTAATAATAAGGAAATATCACTCTTTAAACCTCCAGAAAGCTTAAGAAGCTGACGTAAAGTAGCTTGAGGCAATGTATGTAAACGAGAAATAAACAATTGTAATAACTCAGCAGTTACATAGGCATCACTATCAGCCTGATGCGGACGTGAATGCTCTAGTCCTTGCATGAAAGCTAGATCATTTAATTTATAGCTATCAGCGGTTGGAAAAAGAATTCTAGCTAATTCAACCGTATCAATGACAGGGCCATAAAAGCCTTCGTATCCTGACTCAATGAGTTCTTCTTGAAGAAAGGTCAAGTCAAAGAGCACATTATGCGCAACAAAATACGCACCATCTAACATCTTAAGCACGTTCGGTGCAATTTCTGAAAAAATGGGTGCATCCTCTACCATTTCATCATTCAGTCCTGTTAATTCTTCAATAAAAAGCGGTATAGGTTGCTGTGGATTTACTAAAGAAGAAAATTGCTCGACAATTTTACCGTTTTCAATAACGACCGCTGCAAATTGTATAATTTTATCTCCCTTTTTAGGAGAATTTCCGGTTGTTTCTAGATCAATCACAACGAATTTTGTAGTCATGTTATACACCTCAAACATTCAGTCATTCAAACGGTATCATAAAATAGGGAAAAGAAAAAGTTATAATGTCTTTTTCTACAATTTCCCCAATCTTGTATTAATTATTTTTGACACTCTTTTGGGAAGCTATAATAATAAGCTAGGTTAGCTTTCGTTTTTATAAGTTGTTAAACGAATCTTGTTTCCGGTATGAAATATTATAACTATTCGTGACGCAAAATGAAGGGACAGCACCAAATTATAGTTTAAAGTCAACATTTATTTAGTGTATTGAGTGCAACAAAGTTTTGGAAAAGAACCTAAACTAAACGAAAAACCCCCATATTAGGGGGTTATAGGACTACCGTTCGCTCAGGTTCTTGGTGTAGAAGTTCAACAATTTGGTTATTTTCATTCATGATCGCTACTTTTGGTTGATGAGAAGGAAGCTTTTCCTCACCCACTAAAGCATACGAAATAATGATAACTACATCACCCTCCTGCACAAGTCTTGCAGCAGCACCATTGACACAAATCACTCCACTGCCTCGTTGCCCAGGAATAATATACGTTTCAAATCTTGCTCCATTATTGTTATTCACAATTTGTACTTTTTCATTTGCAACCATTCCAACAGCATCTAAAATATCCGTATCAATTGTAATACTTCCAACATAATTCAAATTTGCTTCTGTAACTCGGGCACGGTGAATTTTTCCATTCATCATTGTACGAAACATAATATCCCCTCCAACTCTTATGATAGTTCATGTGTATTTAAGACGATATTGTCAATCAATCGCGCATGTTCGAACTTAACAGCAAGAGCAATAATAATCTTGCCTTCTAATATCTCTATCTGTTTCAATTCAGGATAAGATAGTACTTCTATATAATCAATCTTCCCTCTTGATTTGGATAAAATAAGTTTCTCTATTTCAGAAACGATAACTTTAGGGCTTCTTTCTCCCCGATTGATTAATGATCCTGCCATGTTTAAACTTTCGAATAAAACGGTTGCTTCGGACCGCTCAGATGGAGAAAGGTTAACATTTCTAGAACTTTTAGCAAGACCATCTTCTTCACGGACTGTGTCAACGGGTACAAGGGTGATAGGGAAATGAAAGTCGGAAATAAGACCATCTACTACAGCTACTTGCTGTGCATCTTTCATCCCCATATAAACAGAATCCGGAAGTACAATATTAAAAAGTTTTGTCAGAACGGTTGCAACCCCATCGAAATGACCTGGTCTGGATTTACCACATAATACTTCTGTTCTTTCTTGAACCACTACTTTTACAGAAGAGGATTTCGGATACATTTCAGTATTAGACGGAAAGAATAGATAGTCTACTTCTTCTCGTAAAGCAATTTCTTTGTCTCTATCAAAATCCCGCGGGTATTTATCTAGGTCCTCATTTGGTCCAAATTGTAGTGGATTTACAAAGATACTTAAAACTACTATGTCAGTCTCGGCTCTGGCCTTTCTTAGTAAACGAATGTGACCTTCATGAAGGAATCCCATTGTTGGAACAAAGCCAATTGATTTCAATGACTTCTTTTTTTCTCGCATTTCGGTTTGCATTTCTAAGACTGTAGTAATGATTTTCATTCTTTTCCTCCATAAAGTCCCTGCAGCTCCTCTTCTTTCATCGTAAAGCTATGAGAATCTTCAGGGAAAGTCCCCTTCTTTACTTCAGATACATATGACTTTATCGCTTGTTCAGCTTCTATGTTAAGGTTTGTATATTGCTTAACGAATTTAGGAACCCGTTCTACTCCATATGTTAGTAAATCATGGTATACAAGTACCTGGCCATCAGCATCTACGCCAGCTCCAATCCCGATGGTAGGTATACTAAGGGCGTTTGAAACCTCTTTAGCAAGCTGTTTTGGAACACACTCTAAAACAAGCAGGAATGCACCTGCCTCCTCACATTTTTTGGCGTCCTCCATTAATTTTCTAGCAGCCGATGCACTTTTGCCTTGCACCTTGTAGCCACCTAAAACACCAACTGATTGTGGAGTAAGTCCTAAATGAGCAACAACTGGTATACCCGATTTTGTGAGGGCTTTAATATGATCAATTACGTCATCCGCTCCCTCTACCTTTACAGCATTTGCACCAGTTTCCTGGATTAATTTAGCTCCATTTATAAGAGTATCACGAACAGATAAATGATAACTCATGAACGGCATGTCTACAACAACAAATGTGTCCTGTGCTCCTCTTCTAACTGCTTTTGTGTGGTGTATCATGTCATCCATTGTTACAGGAATTGTTGAATCGTACCCTAAGACGACCATCCCCAAAGAATCTCCAACGAGAATAACGTCTACACCAGCTTGTTCAGCATGCTTTGCTGAAGGATAATCATAGGCGGTAAGCATGACTACTTTTTCATTTTCCTTTTTCATTTTCAAAAAATCAGTTGTTTGCTTCATCGCTTTTTCCTCCTTAGTTTGGAAGAGGAGACACACAAAACATGGTTGTAGGTGTTATATAAAAAATAGTAAACCTTTTACATAATCACCGCTGAAATTCTGTACAATAATAAAGGAATCCCTAAACGTCAGAAGGATTCCTTGGAAAATTCTATGTTTTGTTTCATCCCTCTGTCCCGGTCCATTGGATCTAGGCAGATAATTTTGGTTATTTGGTTAATAATATCTGTTGGTGCAGTTCCCCATAAGTGATACTGCCCACCTGAATTATATCAAATGAAAGCTCATGTTACTATAAAATTTGATTGTCACCATAACTAATTACTGTAAATCGATATCCGCGGAATACACAGAATGAATTTTACCCTCTTCATCTTCAATTTGCAAAACTCCATCCTCTGTAATACCTAGAGCTTTCCCGCGAATTGTATGATTTAAAGTCCTTGCTGTAATGGTTTTTCCAATACTAATTGCATAGCTTTCCCAAAGCAGTTTAATTGGATAAAATCCATTTTCTAGATAAATCTCATATAAGTGTTCCAAACGATTAAAAATTCCTCGAATAAGAACTGATCGATTGATTTGTTCTCCACTCTCAATGGAAAGCGAAGTTGCAATGTCTTTTAGTTCATCGGGGTATTCTTCTCTCTTCTGATTTACGTTAATACCAATACCAATAATAATAGAAATAATACGATCTGCTTCGGCTTGAAGCTCCGTTAGTATCCCAGTAACCTTTTTACCATTCATCAGGATATCGTTAGGCCATTTGATTTGAGGTGAAAGAGATGTGATTTCTTCGATCGCTTGTACTACAGCAACTGCTGTCAAAAGAGTGAGCTGAGGTGCCTTAGGAATTGGTAGATTAGGTCTAAGTATAATACTCATCCAAATCCCCGAATACTTGGGTGAATGCCATGCTCTGTCCATTCTACCTCTTCCTAGTAGCTGTTCCTCAGCGATGACTACTGTACCTTCTGGAGCATCGTCGTATGCTAGCCGATGAGCAATTTTCTGAGTGGAATCAACGCTCTCTTTATAGTGAATGGATTGGCCGATAAATTTAGTTTTTAGCCCAAGTCTAATATCATCTGCTGTAACATTTTCAGGAGTTTTCACAATTCGATAGCCCTTTCTTCTAACTGCCTCTAGCTCAAACCCTTCCTTTCGGAGCTCCTCAACATGCTTCCACACGGCAGTTCTTGAGCACCCGATTAGATCTGCAAGGTATTGCCCAGATAGATAGTCATCATCATGATTCGTAAAAGCATCAAGTAATTTCTTTCTTAGCTCAGATTGCACCTCATAAGCCACTCCCTTATGGTTTCTTTTCTATTTTCAATTTCTCCAATTATGATCGCTTTTTCAATACTTTCTAATTTTTCCTTCACCCAAGGGCCACCCGCTAATTGAAACCATTCCATTAAGTCAGTACCGGTTATGTCCATTTCATTCCGTTCTTTAATAGGTAACGACTCATATTCTTGTTTTAAGTCGTCTAAATTGTTGGGATTTCCTTGACCTGTTAAGACGTTATACAACTTCTCTGTACTAAAGATACTATCTATCTTTGCGTAATACATACTTTCTAAAGTCCATTCATGATTCATACGGTACTCTAACCAAGAGAAGATTTTCTCAATGCCCTTTATCGTTTTCATCGACAATTTCCAAGCTTTTAAAAAAGGCTCTATATCCTTTTTGGCCAGGTTTAATTTATAGATAAGTAAAACCCATAATTCCTCAACCTTAAGGTTTGAATCACTTAAATCAACAAACATTTGCAATTTGTCTTTTTTAGTATCAAACCCAGGCAAGTATTTATAAATTTCCGTTTCAAGAAGAATTTGTAAGGCTTGCTTTCTATTTGTTCCTTTTAAAAGCTTCTCAAATTCGGTGGAAATTCTTTCAATTGCTATTTCCCTTAGCAGGCCCCCATAGTCAGACAAAGCACTGAACGTAGATGACTCAATCGAAAATGAGAGTTGACTAACAAATCGAACGGCCCTCATCATTCTTAGGGCATCTTCATTAAATCGTTCTTTTGCGATTCCAACTGTTGCGATCATTCTTCTTTCTAATGCGTCTCTGCCATTGAAAGGATCGATAATGTCCCCATTTCTATTCATAGCTATGGCATTAATCGTAAAATCTCTTCTTTGTAAATCTTCTATCAATGATCGAATAAACTGAACCTCTGCTGGTCTCCTAAAATCTTCATAGTCAGATTCACTTCTAAAAGTTGTAATCTCATATGATTGGTTTTCATATAAAACAACAACAGTACCATGCTCTATACCAACATCAATCGTTTTAGGAAAAATGCTTTTGATTTCAAGTGGCGTTGCCGATGTTGCTATATCTACATCATGAATGTCTTTGTTCAGCAAGTAGTCTCTAACAGAACCTCCAACAAAATATGCTTCAAAGCCAGCCTCTTCAATTTTAGCTAAAATAGGAGCTGCCACTTGAAAAGCTTGAATCATACTTTTTCACCAATCTTCAAAATTTTAAAGTAAAGGTCCTCGTACTCTTTCACGATTATATCGGCATTGAACTTTTCATTTACCAGTCGAACGGAGTTGCTAGAAAAATAGGTATGTAATGTTTTGTTAGATAGGATTTCAATGGCCTTATCGGCTATGCTTGAAACATCTCCTACTTCGCATAGGAAGCCTGTTTCACCGTCTAGAATTACTTCAGGAATTCCTCCTATATTTGTACCAATACAAGGAACGCCGCAAGCCATTGCCTCTAAGGCTACTAGACCAAAACTTTCTTTTTCTGATAATAATAGCTTTAGATCACTAATTGAATATAGTTCCTCTAAGTTGTCCTGTTTTCCTAAAAAAAGAACTTTCCCTCTTAAATTTAATTCACCTACTAGCTTGCAAACTACACTCATTTCTGGTCCATCACCAACTAATAGGAGCTTTGCTGGCACCTTTTGTTCAATCTTAGCAAATGCTTTGACAACATCCGGTACACGCTTGACTGCTCTGAAATTAGAGACATGTATGACAACTTTTTCTTCATCTTTAATTCCATATACCTCTTTTAGATGTAAGGAGTCCGATTTCTGATAGACTCTTGTGTCAATAAAATTGTATACAGGATCTAGTCTTTTATCTGGCTTTAGTAGATCATACGTCTGCGAAATAAGTGAATTTGATACGGCAGTAACAACATCCGATTTTTCAATACCAAAACGGATCGCATCACTAAGTGAAGGGTCATAACCTAACACAGTAATATCTGTGCCGTGTAAAGTAGTTACTATTTTTACATCTGTCCCACTCATTTGTTTAGCCAAAATTGCACAAACAGCATGTGGAATGGCGTAATGAACATGAAGTAAATCCAATTCCTCTCTCTGGATTACCTCTGCCATTTTACTTGCAAGAGCAATGTCATATGGAGGATATTGAAAAACTGAATATTGATTTACCTCCACTTGATGATAAAAAATATTGTGATACATCTTCTTCAAACGGAATGGCAGGCTAGACGAGATAAAATGAATCTCGTGTCCCTTCTCAGCTAATAATTTTCCTAATTCGGTTGCCACTACACCAGAACCACCTACAGTAGGATAGCAAGTTATACCAATTTTAAGTTTTTTACTCATTATTCGTCTCCTAATAGGTCACGATTTAGAAGAATCGGTGCTTTCACCTTAAATCCTTCAGCATATTCTACACCGACTTCTTTACCAAAAAGCTTTTCACGGGCTTCAACCGTAGGAATATACCCATTTACTAATGGCGTTTCAAAGCTAGCTTCTGTTTTAACAAACTGACTTTTATAAGCATTCAGACTAGCAATTTTTTTATCCATAAAATCAGATACATCTATTACAAAGTCTGGCTTATGAAACCCATTGATCATATAAAAATAAACATTTTTAACTTTATGAGGAGGTAGTTGATCAGCTGTTTCATACCTACGTATACCTGCTGAGAATACAGCCTCTTCTACTAATCGTGCACAGTTGCCATGGTCAGGGTGTCGATCTTCATGATAGGGTGCAAACACAACTTGTGGACGGTATCTTCTAATAACGTTTGCGATTAGATTAATGGATTCTTCATTTAAAAAGATTCCCCTATCCCTAAGGCCTAGTGTTTCTCTAATTGAAGTTCCCAATATGTTTGCAGAATCTGTAGCTTCACACTTTCGAATCTCAACTGTCCCATTTGAAGAAAGTTCAGCCCTTGTTAAGTCGCAGATTCCAACTCTCTTACCCAGAGAGCTGTATTTCGCAATAGTAGCACCCATGCCAATTTCTACATCATCTGAATGTGCACCAAATGCAAGAATATGTAATTTAGTATTATTCATCTTCTTCACCATTATTTGTATCGACGATTTCTCTCCAGGACAAATCGCCTCTTGAAAGTCCTTTTATTAAAATTTCAGCTGTTCCCATATTTGTCGCTAATGGAATCGAGTACACATCGCAAAGACGAATTAGTGCTGAAACATCTGGTTCATGTGGTTGTGCCGTTAAAGGATCTCTGAAAAAAATCACTACATCCATGCCATTATTAGCAATCCTAGCACCTATTTCTTGATCTCCTCCAAGTGGACCAGATTGGAATCTATGAATATGCAAGCCTGTAGCTTCCATAATTCTAAGCCCTGTTGTACCTGTTGCAAATAAAGAATGATTGGCTAAAATTTCTTTATACGCGATTGTAAAGCGAACTAGGTCATCCTTTTTTTTGTCATGAGCAATCAAGGCAATATTCACGGTTTATCCCCATTTCTATTCCATTATATTTTCTAACCCGTAAACAAACGTATCAATTTTCATAACGGTATCTACAGCTAACTTAACTCCTGACATAAAGGATGCTCGATTGAAAGAATCATGGCGAATTGTAAGCATCTGTCCTTCTGAACCAAACATAACTTGCTGGTGAGCAATTAACCCTGGCAGCCTCACTGAATGAATGTGCATCCCATCAAAGTTAGCGCCCCTTGCTCCGGCCATCGTTTCCTTCTCAGCTGGATGACCCTGAACCTTTGATTCTCTAACCTCTGAGATCATTTCAGCTGTTTTCACTGCAGTTCCCGATGGAGCATCTAACTTTTGATCATGATGCAGTTCAATAATTTCTACATCTCTAAAGTATTTCCCTGCCATTTGCGAGAACTTCATCATCAACACTGCCCCCAATGCAAAATTTGGAGCAATGATACAGCCTAGTTCTTTTTCATTACAAGTATTTTCTAGTTCTTGTAAATCATCGTTTGTGAAGCCAGTTGTACCTACAACAGGACGTACTCCATATTGTAGAGCAGTTCTCGTATGATGCATCCCGACTTCAGGGATTGTTAGGTCTATTAGAACGTCAGCCTGAACATTTTGAAAACAGTCCTCAATATTAGAAAAAACCGGAACAGAACTAAAGCCATGAAAGCCCTCAATATCATTTAATAACTTCCCTCCATGACGATGATCTAAAACAGCTACTAACTCATAATTTTCAGTATTCTTTACTAAATTTACAGCTTCATTTCCCATTCTACCTCTAGGTCCAGCAACTACTACTCTAACTTTTGACATCGACATTACTCCTCCAAATGATCTATTCTAGTCCACCGATCTTTATCTCTTGTATTAAATTTGTTCATCACACGATTGTGAGCAGTTTCAAGATCAATATTTAATGAATTCGCAAAACAAATGAGGACAAACAGCATATCCCCTAATTCATCTTCTATCGTTTTCTCTTCTTCTGATGCTTTTTTCGGTTTTTCACCATGATAATGGTTCACTTCACGTGCTAACTCACCTAACTCTTCTGTCATTCTCGCAAGAAGAGCCAGAGGGCTAAAATACCCTTCCTTGAATTGGCTAATATATGTATGTACTTCATTCTGAAGTTGTTTCATTGATTTCTCTTGTTCCAAAGCGTCCACCTCTTTCTTCTACTACATGCAAATATTTATTATTTCACCCATTAAAAACCGCTATTCCTTTTTACATGTTAGCTAAATAGAGAAGTTTTTACAAATAATATTTATTATAACCCTCTTAGAAAAACTCTGTACATGATCATTGGTTAATTCCCCCTTGATAGGTTGATAATGTATAAAGCATCCCTTATAATTAAATCGCTTTAGGGTTACAGGTTCTTATAAAAATTATTATTAATTTACATGCTAGAACTAAGCTGAAATAGGAACCCTGATCGTACATCAGTAAAAATCTTATAGAAAGAGGATAACCTTATGTTTTTTGGTCTTAAAATTAAGAATATTATTTTCATATTGATTGGAGCAGCAATTTTCTCTTTTGGCATCGTTCACTTCAATATGCAAAATAATTTAGCAGAGGGCGGTTTTACAGGTATTACACTGCTATTATATTTTTTATTTAATTGGGATCCTTCATATGTAAACCTGCTACTAAACATCCCTTTATTCTTTATAGGATGGAAATTACTTGGTAGAAATGTTTTCCTGTATACGATTATTGGAACGGTAAGCGTATCTGTGTTTCTATGGATATTCCAACGCTACCAAATTGACATGCCATTAAAAGAGGATTTAACACTTGCTGCATTGTTTGCAGGAGTTTTTATCGGAGTCGGACTTGGGATTATCTTTAGGTTCGGAGGTACAACAGGTGGTGTTGATATAATCGCTCGTCTTGTCCACAAGTATGTTGGATGGAGTATGGGGAAAACGATGTTTATATTCGATGCTGTTGTAATTACGCTTTCTTTAATATTCTACTTAACGTATCAAGAAGCAATGTACACATTAGTTGCTGTATTTATCGGAGCACGGGTTATCGACTTCATGCAAGAGGGAGCCTATTCTGCTAGAGGGGCGATGATTATATCTGATAGAAACGAGGAAATTGCTGCTAAGATTATGAATGAAATGGAACGTGGAGTAACAGTACTAAAGGCGCATGGTTCCTATACAAAGCAAGATCGTGAAGTACTTTATTGTGTTGTAGGGAGAAATGAAATAGTAAGACTAAAGAATATAATTAACTCTGTCGACCCTCATTCCTTTGTCTCTGTAAGTGTTGTCCATGATGTGTTAGGAGAAGGCTTTACACTAGATGAGAACAAAAAACCAATAGAGCGTTAGAAGAAACAGAAAAAAGCCATGCGAGCATGGCTTTTTTTAATCTTCGCTTTGCATTCCTGTATAGATAAGCACTAAACGAACTAACTCTAAAACCGCAACGGCTGCTGCTGCAACATATGTTAAAGCTGCTGCGTTTAATACTTTTTTCGTTTCTTTCTCTTCATCATTTCGGATAATTCCCATGGATACTACTTGGTCCATGGCACGATTAGATGCATTAAACTCAACTGGTAGCGTAACCACTTGGAATAGTACCGCTGCTGCCATAAAGATGATACCTAGTAGAAGCAATCCACTTAATTGAGCGAAAATACCAATTAAGATTAGGATCCACGAAAAATTAGAACCTAAATTTGCTACAGGCACTAATGCGTGACGGAAACGTAAGAACGCGTAAGCTTCTTCATCTTGTATAGCATGCCCTACTTCGTGGGCTGCGATAGCTGCTGCTGCTACACTATGACCATGATAATTTTGAGATGAAAGACGAACGGTTTTTGAACGAGGATCGTAATGATCAGTTAGGTGTCCTCTCGTCTCTTCTACGCCTACATGGAATAAGCCATTGGAATCAAGAATTCTACGAGCAACCTCTGCACCTCTCATTTGAGACGAAGAAGATACTTGAGAATATTTCTTATATGCACCTTTTACGCGAAACTGTGCCCAGAGAGGAATAATAATAATCAGGGCAAAATAAATGAGAAAAGTCATTTACTGTTTGTCCTCCTATTTCTACATGATGTTACTATAATTTTATTGTTCTTTAGAGTATGTGTCAATCTTTTAACTCTCTTGAACGGTTCTTTTCCCGTTCTCTTCTTAATTCTCGTTCACCCTGATATTTTCTGAAACCAACATAAGATAAAGTCAAAATAATAATGCTTCCAGTTGAAATAATTACCCACCATAAAGAAGGATCAGCATCATCTTCCGTCATTTCGTCAAAGATGTTTTTCAAATCATTCTCAAGAGCCACAAGTTCAGCCTGACTAGCTGCTTCCGCTAGCACACGAGGTCGGTAATGGTCGATAAAGTTAATCCGCGCATCCAGTTGCTGTATTTTTTCTACCTCTAAATCCAATTTCATACTAGGATAAATCACTTCATAAAGTGACAAAAAAGAATTAAATCTAGTATGGAAATTCTCGTTATCGCCGTTTATAGCTGCTTCCTTGACCCCACCATAAACAGTCATTATAGGGCCTTCCATCTCTGTCCATAGTGGCTGATGAGTAGACGTTACAGCATCGATCACTAGACGAAATTTAGTGACTCTATTAATTCTTTCATTATGTCCCATGCTTGTACTTGTTGTAGCTTCAACTGCCTCATTATGTGCGACAGTGACAATTCTTAGTTCATCCATTGTAAAGGAGTGGTCTTCCATCGTATACGATAAAAACTGATTAGAGAAATACTCTAACAGCTTTTTAGCATCCTCATAGCGAGTAGACTTTACCATCTGGAGTGCCTCATCAGAAATCTGATTAAGCTTATCAATCGGAGCTTGATGATGATTTGCATTTATAGTTAAAGGTGCTAGTAAAAACATTATGAAAACAAAAATAATTAACTTGAACTTCATTTCTTGTCCCCCCTCACACATTACTATTAAAATGTTATGAAAGGTTGGACAAGGTTAGACCATAATTATAGAATTCTGAGGTGGTTTAATTATTTTAAGTAGGACTTTATAATCTATAGGTTTGAGTTTGAAGCATATGATCCCTTTTAACAATAATTTACAAATATCCATTTATGCCCATGAATAAGCCCATGGTTATTACTACTTAGCCTCATATTGTGGATTCTAAAAGCTTTGAGCTTGCCTACAGTTTTTCCTATTAAAAATTTATTTAATTACTATAAACCGTTAATTTCCACTACGGGCGAACGCTTTCAGCGGGGTGTGAGCTTTTAGCCTCCTCTGTCGTGACGAGGAGGCCCGGCGAATGCCCCCCGGAAAACAAGCGCCTGGAGAAAAATCAACCTTATATAGTATAATTTCATATTAATATTTACAAAAAGGCATCAAGAATTCTCTCGATGCCCCTTGTTGATAATCTGCGAGGCTGTTTATAACTAAACATGAACAGCCAAATTGTTTTTATTTTAACTCAAGAGTAAACCTGTTCTTCCGTAATCCAAAATAATAAGCAATACCTAAAGACAACATACTTAACCAAAATGTGAAATAGCCAATTTGAGGGATATAGTCATCTAACATATGGTACTGTGGAAGCATGAAGAATACGTAATCAATTACATCGTTATGTAAGGTCCAAATACCGGCAACTACTAAATGCCACATCTTAAAACGGTAAAATGGAGCATAGAGCACTCCTTGTAGGGCCATAGCCCCATGAGAAATCATTAACATGTACCCGATCCAGTCCAAATGACCGGTAACTACTAATACGAGAAAATTCATGACAACAGCCCATATTCCATATTTAAATAGAGTAACCATTGCAAGCGCCTCGAATAATGGCCAATTCTTCCCTAAAATAAAGGCAACTAGGACAAATACAAAAAACAAACATGCCGTTGGACTATCAGGTACAAATGCTAGGAATATAGGTGGTGTTTCTACTAATTGATAGCGGTACCAATAATAAGCATAGATCGTACCAAGGAAGTTTGTAATTAAAAGAAGCCAAAGAACAGACCGATTGGCTAAAATGGAGTATACCCACATCATCTCGTTTTCCTCATCTCTACTATTAAATATAATCTATATTTTAACAAAAAATCTAGGAAAGTCCTAATCCAAGGGGTATTTTCGAAGAGCTATCTACTCTAGAATCATCAGAAAAAATAAAAAAACTGACGCAAAGTACGTCAGTCTTTTACATTATTTACTTTCTAAAGTAGAGATGAACTCAGCAAGCTTTGCTAACTCTTCATCTGTACCTTTAAATAGTCCACCAGGCATTGCACCTTGACCATTTTTAGCGATTTCTGCAACTTCTTCTGGCGTTAAGCCTGTGTCGATAAGAGCTGGTGAACCAGCACCACCTTGAAGATCTCCACCGTGACAGCTTACACAACCATTTTGTTCAAAGATTTTATAACCATCTGATTCTTTGTCAATTTCAGCTTCAGCTACGATTTTACCCATTTCCTTCTTAGCTTCCCAGTCCGTTTGAACTGCAGACTCCCAAGTTAAATAAGTAATTCCTGCTAGAGCTAATAACATGAAACCAGTTGCTAAAGGTCTCTTTGATGGGCGACGTTCTGGCCCTCTATCAATAAATGGAGCTAATAACAACGCACCAAATGCTAGTCCAGGAATAATAAATGCACCAATTGCATTATAAGGCCCAGAAGCATAACTATACTTTAATAATTGATATAAAAATAGGAAATACCAGTCTGGCAACGGAAGATATGCCGTATCAGTTGGATCAGCCATTTTTTCAAGTGGCGGTTGGTGAGCAACTGTTAAACATAAGTATCCGATAAGGAATACAGCCCCTACCATCCATTCTTTTAGTAGGAAGTTAGGCCAAAAAGCTTCAGTTTTGCCAGGGTATTCCGAATAGTCTTTCGGAATATTAGGTTTACGTTCTGCAGGTACACGAGAGTCACCCACAAACTTCATACCTTTTCCACGATGCATGGAGCAATCCCCCTCCTTTTACTATAACTCGTAAATCTATTAATGTGATAATCTTACAACGGACCAGAGATACCTTGTTTACGAATCATTAAGAAGTGAGCTCCCATTAAACCTAACAATGCGCCAGGTAAGAAGAATACATGAATCGCAAAGAAACGAGTCAATGTTTGAGCTCCGAGGATTTCAGAATGTCCGGCTAATAAGATTTTTAGCTGTGTACCTATTAATGGGGTTGTTTCAGCTATTTGAATACCAACTTTCGTTGCGAATAAAGCTTTCATATCCCATGGTAATAAATATCCAGTGAAACCAAGTCCAAGCATAACGAAGAAAATTAAAACCCCAACAACCCAGTTAAGTTCACGAGGCTTCTTGTATGCTCCTTGGAAAAATACACGTAACGTATGTAAAAACATCATTACGATAACTAAACTTGCACCCCAGTGGTGCATACCACGAACGATTTGTCCGAAGGCAACTTCATTTTGTAAGTAATGTACAGACTCCCAAGCATTCTTAATATCTGGAACGTAATACATCGTTAAGAACATACCAGATAAAATTTGGATTACTGTAACAAAGAACGTTAGTCCGCCGAAGCAGTATACAAATGCAGAGAAGTGATGTGCAGGGTTTACGTGCTCAGGAACTTCATGGTCTGCAATATCCCGCCACAAAGGCGTAATATCTAAACGCTCATCTACCCAATCATAAATTTTGTTTAACAATTATTACGCCCCCCCTCTCGGTTTTGCTTTACCTAAGTATAGGTAACCGTCTCTTTCTTCAAATGGATAAACGTCTAACGGTGCGATTGGCGGAGTACCAGGTACGTTGGTACCGTCTTTCGTGTAAAGACCGTTATGACATGGACAGAAGAAGTGATCTGGATTCGTTTTATCCTTATTCCAGTCAACTACGCAGCCCAAATGTTTACAAATAGGTGACAAGGCAACGATTTCTCCGTTTTCATCCTTATAAACCCAAGCAGTGTTCGTAACTTCTGAAGTGTACCAAGCATCTTGTTGTTCAAATGTAAAGTCAACTCGAGTCGGCTCATTAGTGATGTCGGCTACTTTTTGTGGTGTTGCGATAAAGTCACCACCTGCAGACGCTTTCAACACTGGATCTACAGCAAAACGAACCATTGGCATTAACATTCCTGCAGCCATAAATCCACCTACACCAGTAAGTGTATAGTTTAGGAATTGACGTCTAGAAACGCGATGTTTGCTCATACTTTTCCCCCCTCTATTATGAAGTGTGCTAGTCCAACGGACAAAATTCAACACAATATAAAACTAGGACATAACCATGATATATCAATCTTTAGCCAAGGTCAATAAAATCCTTTGCTAAAGGATGGCAACAATGTGACTAAAATCTCTGTTATTCACTTGCTTGCCATTTTTGGACAAATAAATTAATCAATTGTTTTACCTGATTTTCTAAAATAGAAATTCGATAGCTATCTTCCATATGTTCAAGTGGAATTGATGGAAGCCATATTAGAGCCCCCTCTAAATCCTGTTCCTTAGCCTTCCAATCACTATCACTCGTTACGTAAAAGATATGCTTAAAGCCATTTTCAGAGAGTTCTTTTTCCCACTCTAGGACATTCTCTAACAGCTTGTCTTCCGAACTATTTTTCAAATATGTAAGACCTGGCAACATAAGAAGGCGACCTTTAAATTGTCTTTCAAGTTGAATAGACAGTAGTGTTATAAATTCACTCATTGACGCTGTTTGCTTTATATCATCTTTAAAAGAGATAGGAAGTAATGGTATAACAGCTGTATCTACATACTCTTTTGCATTTAAGAACATATCAATATCCTGCGGAATCCATTTCATTTAAATCACTCCAATTATTCTTTAAAATCCATCATTATCATACCACTTTCTATTAAAGGGAAATAGGTAATGTGCAAAAATCTGTTTTTATATTTTCTATGCATATCTTTCCATATATTCCAGTTAGATATAAGTATGTTTTCTAACAAAATAAAAAAGCCTGCCTGTTACAGCAAGCTTCCATCATTCACCTTTTCCACTTTCTTTAGTTGCTCTGTTAATCGTTCAAAGGCAACCGCATCTTGTTGATCCAATGCTTGATCGATCAACTCCAGTAATTTTTCTCTCTGAAATTTTTTTATACTTGTCGTTAAGAACTTCTCTGCGATTAAACGATCCTTATCGCTAATTTGAAGATTCTTTGGCATAAAGGGATTTTCCTCGAGAACTGCTGCATACTGATGTGCCTGGTTAGATGCGTGGAAATTTAGTTGAATATAAATTTCTTCTTCTCTGTTTAGACGGATGTCATGAAAAGACTTTTCAGCATCAGTCGTCATGACATTTTCCTTGTAGAAACGGAATGGAACTTCATCCACACAATGAGTCGACATCACTAGCCCCCGTGGACAATACTGCGCTTGATCAACAAAATGTACCCTTTCCATTAACTGATCATGACTCATTAAATAGTTTAAGATCCATACACATTCCCGTCTTTTTAACTGATAGTGATTTAAAAACCAGCGAATAAAGTCTTTTTTCTCGTTGACAGATACAGGGGTCGTCATCGAAGCTTCCCTCCTCTGCATACAACTTTTTTTGATGATCAACACCAGAATTAATTTAAATCATCGGTAAGCCTCTCGAGTATTTCTTCATACTCCACATTAGACGGATCATTTTCTAGAAGCTTAGTAAAAATTTCGGCGGCCTCATGCCTTTTTCCTTCCTCCATGAGAAAATATCCGTAATCTGTTAGAAACTCCGATTGATTCTTAAAGAAATTATATGCAAGTTGATATTTGTTTAATGCCTGTGAATATTTTTCTAAATGTTGTAATGCAATAGCCTCATCCCATAACAATTCAGGTTCATCTATGCCGTTTTGTTGCAACAAGTCTACAATCTCAAGCACATCTTCATATTTCTCTTGCTTCAGGAAAAGCTTATTAATTGTAATGGCAGCTTCAATAAATTCAGGATCTAGTGCCAATGCCTCCCGAAAAAGTTGTTCTGCTTCTTGTTCCTTGCCAATCTTTAAAGCTATTTTGCCGCCATAGAAATATAAATCCTTGTTATATTCGTCTTGTTTAATTCCTTCTTTAACAGCACTAAAGCTATCTTCAAGCTCTTCTTCCCGTTCATATGCTTTTGCTAAATATAGATATAAAGAATGATATTCAGGATCAATTTCCTTTAATTCATTAAATTTTTCAATAGCAGTTTTATTATAGCCTGCTTGTAAGGCAGTAAAAGCATAGCTAAATAATGTATTTATTTCCAGCTTGTCCTCGAGCGCCTTCTCATAATAGGGAATCGCTTCTTCAAAGGCTCCTCCTGCACTTAGTGCATCTCCAAGCCTTTGATGTACATTTACTCCGGCAATTTCATTATCTGTTTGAATAACCTGCTTATAGGCTTTGATTGCTTCTGTGAACTTCCCTTGTTCTAAAAAAAGTTCACCCAGAGCAAATTCAATAATCGGTTCATCGGGTAAAATTGACTTTGCTTTTAGAAGCTTCTGTTCACTAACTTCATAAAGACCTTCCATTTGGTAAAGATCTGCTAAGAGTAGAAGTGCCTGTGGGAAGCTAGCATCATTTTCATTAATTTTTTCAAGCTCTAGCATCGCCTGATCTTCATCACCGAGTTCTATAAAAGTCTCAGCAAGAAGAACCAATAGTTCGCCCTCTTCAGGATATGATTCTAAAAGCTTTTGAAACAACGCCTTTGCTTCCTCTAGAAATCCATACTGGAATAGTTCTTCTCCTAATACGATTCTTTCTTCGTTTGTTCCATTCATTAAAATTTGGTTATAATCTTTAATTGCTTCTTCGTGTTGACCGTTTTCTAAAAGGGTGATGATTTTCTCGATTTTTTCCATATGATAAATCCTTTCCTACCTATTCCTCATACACAAAGAAAGAGGGGGTGTTTATTATGACATGTTCTCCAAAACCTGGACGATACAAAACATGATCCCCGGCACGGATAACAGTATCCTTATGAACAGTAATCAATAGTTTATCATTATGATAAAGAAATAACTCGGAATCTTCAATATTACTGATTTCTTGAGACTGTTCATAAAAGTTATAGCTCACTTCCCCTCCCTGATGAATAATTGACTTTAGAGGAAGAATACCAATTTTACAGAGATTTTGAAAGGAAATCGGCTCGCGTTCTCGGATCTCATCTTTTGTAGAAGGGATTTTCTCTTTCTCCATAATTTCTTTCCATATGGACTTACTTTTGTTTATATCCCTGGGCTTATCCCCCTTAAAAACAGGTGAAATTGGCGCATTATAAGGAAACATAGCCTCCCTTATCCACCCCCAAGGAATATCAAAGAGCTCGTCCGAATGTTCAACTTCCACAAAGAGAATCGGAACTTTCTCCCTCTTTGTTTTTCGAATAAAGTCTGGAGTTAATAATCGAATTGGTATTTTTACTCCTATTACAAAATCAATAGGACTATTCAGTAGGTGGGCTTTTAATGATTTAAGTTTATCACGTAATAAATATTCTTGTTCAACTTCTGTGTATGTTAAAAATGAGGTACAGCCTTTTTTAATAAATTGGCTAATGTAATACTCTTTCATTTCCGAAAAGGATTTATCAAATGGAATATGTGGATCAAAAACAGTATAAGGCGGAGTCATCACATATGGACTTGCATTCATCCTCACGTAAGAATACCTCTTTAAGGTAGATCTGATGGAGGATATACGTTTGTCTTTAACTAAGAGTGATGTTGTTTCAAGTTTCTTTTTCTTTAAGATATTTGCGTTCTCTATGATATACGCCATAAAACCACCCTCTTTTACGGTCTTATGACAAGCTATGAATTTTTTTAGAAAATATGACTGTTTGTCCCAAATTAGACATTGCTTCCTATTCCCTCAATATAAAAACTACAGCCTTTTCTGACTGTAGTTTTTGTTTGCTTATTGAATTAAACTTTCTAAATGGGAGAAGAAAGTTGGATAAGAAACGGATATTGCTTCCTTGTTCGTAAGTGCCACATCCCCTTGGCATAGTAAGCCAGCAATTGCTAGCATCATACCTATTCGATGATCCCCATGACTATCCACTTTTCCGCCTTGTAGAGTACTTCGCCCGTAAATAACCATTCCGTCTTTTGTTGCTTCAATACGAGCACCAAGTTTAGAAAGCTCATTTACAACCGTATCAATCCGATTTGTTTCTTTCACTTTCAACTCTTCAGCATCTTTTATAACCGTTACCCCTTCAGCTTGTGTTGCTAGAAGGGCAATGATAGGGATTTCATCTATGAGCCTTGGAATTAGCTCTCCTTCAATTACAGTACCTTTAAGAGATGAATATTTAATCACAATATCTCCTACAGGTTCAAATGAATCATACTGTTCGTTGACAATCTGTAAATCGGCACCCATATCCTTCATAACGTCGATAATCCCTGTTCTAGTTGGATTTAGACCTACATTTTTTAGGTGAATTTCACTGTTGGGTACGATTGCACCAGCAACTAAGAAAAATGCCGCAGAAGAGATGTCTCCTGGTACATGCACAGTTGTTCCTTGGAAGGATTGACCTCCTTGAATGGTTACAGACCGGTCCTTCACAACCACCTCTCCACCAAACTTTCTAATCATTCTTTCGGTATGGTCCCTTGTTTGTACTGACTCTATAATGGTTGTTGTTCCTTCTGCCTGCATACCTGCAAAAAGTAAACATGATTTAACTTGCGCGCTCGCAACTGGAAGTGTATAGTGAAAACTTTTTAAACTACCACCTCTAATAGAAATAGGGGTATATTCACCATTATTTCTACCATCTATTAGAGCACCCATTTCCATTAATGGTTTGGTAACTCTAGTCATAGGTCGCTTTCCAATAGAATGATCACCTATTAAAGTCGTATAAAAAGGGCAACCCGATAAGATTCCTAACATTAATCGTATGGTTGTACCTGAATTCCCAACATCTAATATGTCAGAAGGTTCCTTAAGACCATCTAATCCTTTGCCATGAACAAGTACTTGATCGTCTTCCAAATGAATATCGATTCCTAATTTTCTAAAACACGAAATGGTACTTAAGCAATCTTCGCCCATTAGGAAATTTGTTACTGTTGTTAAGCCATTTGAAATGGCTCCGAACATAATAGATCGGTGGGAAATAGATTTATCTCCTGGAACAGTGATCTGTCCTTCTAACTTTTTAATATTTGTTGTTAGCTGAGCATAGGTCATCTTTACAACCCTACCTTCCCACGTTTATGGTCCAATCGATGTTTCGTAGTCCGTGTAATGCTTAATGCATTGAGCAGCACGTTCACGATCCTCTTCTGTTTGAAAGCTAATGACTAGAACGCCATATATAGTTTCTCTCGTTTCTAAAATTCGAATATTGGTTATGCTAATATTTTCTTCTGCTAAGTAGCCAGTTATCTCAGAAATCACACCTGGATAGTCTGGTACATCAACAAATAAATCATAAAAAGCAGGAATTGCACCCTTTTCTCTAATAGGGAGTTCATCACGGAATTGCTTCGCATCAAAGAAGTAGTTATATATTTCTTCACCATTTTCTTCCTTTAGCATGGTCACGACTTTTTCCATCTCAGTTTGCCATCGTTCAAGTAGAGTGAGAAGTACCTTTTTATTGTGTAAAGAAATATCTCTCCACATTTCAGGGCTACTAGAAGCTATTCTCGTAATATCTCTAAAGCCTCCTGCTGCGAGTCTAGTAACTAGATTTTGATCTTGGCTAGTTTGCTCTGCCTGATGAACTAAAGAAGCTGCTATGACATGTGGGAAATGACTAATGACACCTGTTAAGTAATCATGCTCTTCTGGAGAAAGAATTAAAAACTTTGCCTTCGTACCAGAAAGCCATTCTTTTAGTATATCAATTTTGTCTTTTTCTATATGTTCTTGAGGGGTTAGAAGGTAAAAAGCATTTTCAAAGAGTATGGACTTTGCTGCAGTCACTCCACTTTTATGGGAACCAGCCATAGGATGACCGCCAATAAATGTGATCCTCTTTTCCTTCAAACATAATGCTTTCTTAACAATTTCTTCTTTTGTGCTTCCTGCATCCGTTACAATTACATTATTTTTTAGCGGAAGTTCATTCAAAAGCTCTAATATATGTTCTGTTTCCTTCACTGGTGTTGAAATAACAATCAAATCAGCTTGAACAGCTCCTGCTTCAATGGTATCTGCTATTTCATCTATGACACCGAGCATTTTAGCGAGCTTACATTGCTCATCATTAATATCGTAACCAATAATAGTGGAATCAGGATGCTTCTGTTTTATACATAGTGCTAATGAACCCCCGATGAGTCCTAACCCTATTACAAATACATGGCCTTTCAAGGGATCACCCGCCTTTTAGATGCTATTAAAGAGGCTGTTCACAAGTGCTTGTGAATAGCCTCTCTATCTATATTTTTTTATGAGTTTCAACTAGCCAAAAAATGACTATTTACCATAAGGAAGTCTGTTTTTTAACCATAAAGTATATTTTCACAACCAGATTCCGTATAGCAAATGATCAACAACTTATGAAAGAGCTGCTTTTTCTGTTAGGAATTGCTTTAACACTCCAATGATGCCTGTGTTCTCTTCCTCAGATCCAACAGTAATACGTACAGATGTTGGGAATCCAAGGGCATTTCCAGAGCGTACGATATATCCTCTTTCAAGTAAGTATTGGAAAACTTCATTCCCCTCAACGTTAAAGTCAATTAAGATAAAGTTTCCTTGTGATGGTGTATACGACAAATTGTGGTCGTGGCAGAACGTATAGAACTGTTCTAGTCCCTTCCTATTTTGTTCGCTACAGGCTTGAACAAATTCCTGATCTCCTAAGGCAGCGATTGCAGCTACTTGTGCAAACGAGTTAACATTGAATGGCTCTCGTGCAGGTTCTAGCGCCCGAATCACATTTGCATTACTTACTCCATAACCCACTCGAAAACTAGCTAATCCATATATTTTCGAGAACGTTCTCAACACAATAAGATTATCAAAGTTCTCTGTTAAACGAATCGAATTATAGTAGTCTTGAGCAACTACATATTCGTAGTATGCTTCATCAAGTACAACTAGAGTCTCCTTAGGAACCTCCTGTAAAAATGCAATTAGTTTCGATTCCGAGATATATGCACCTGTTGGATTATTCGGGCTACACACCCATACCACATTGGTTTTTTCATCAATAGCATTCAGCATTCCATCTAGATCATGTTCACCATTAATTAACGGAACCTCTCTTATCTCAGCCCCCTCAATAATGGCATTATGACGATATTGAGGAAAGGTTGGAGTAGCCATAACGGTGTTATACCCTGGACGAAGTAGTGCTCGCGCAATAATAAGAATAATTTCATCTGAACCATTTCCGAAAATTAATTGTTCAGGTTTCACCTTCAAAAATTCTGATAAAGCATTTCGCAAATTAGTCGCATACCCATCAGGATAAATCGCATACTTCGCCATATTTTGAACAGCTTCTTTGACTTTATTAGAGCATCCAGACGGATTCTCGTTAGAAGCCAATTTTACAATACGTTCTAGCTGGTACTGTTTTTTTACTTCATCTGTAGATTTACCAGGTTGATATGGTGTAAGCTTTAGTATTTGATCTTTCCATCTCATCTTTTCCACCTCATATAACTCTTTCTAGGCTCTTTTGTACTCTTAAAACGAATGAACGCAGAGAATATTTTTTCACCCAAACACTTTCTCTTGTTATCAAATTAAAGTACGAAAGGATTTATTTAACTATATCATAATTGTTAAGATTTAGGCTATTTTTGTTTAAACAATTCCCTTACCTAGATTAAGAGCATTGCTTACTATAAAGCCTTTAGATCTGGTCTTAATCCGACAGCTCCCTCTAAATAAACATGCTTTACTTCAGATTGTTTTTCAGTCGTATTATGGTGAATCATGACCCGAATACACTTGTTTAACGAACCCGGAACCGGTATCTCTTTCATACACATGACCGGAACATGTGTCCAACCTTCAAGCAATCTCAATGCTTTCGCAGGAAAGGCTGCTGTTATATCATCTGTAACAGAAATAAAAACTGATGCAACATCTTCTGCATGGATGTTATTTTCTTCAATAATTTGAACCATTAATTTTTTGGTTGCATCTACGATTTGTTCCTCATTATTTTCCTGAACGGTGATGGCTCCTCTTACCCCTCTAATCATCTTCATTCCTCCCCCGTTTTTAGAAAGCCTTTCAACTTGTTAACGATATAATCATCATCTATTCCCATCATAACTGGTTGACCGATTTCTTTTAATAGGACAAACTGAACAGTCTGGCCGACTGATTTTTTATCTTGTTTCATTTTTTCTAGTAATCGTTCGACACTTAAATGAGAGGGTACTTCGGTATCATACCCAAGCTGGTTTAACCAACTTACTAATTTCTCATGATTAAAAGTGAAGCCTAATTTATCACTACTAATCTGAAGTGCAAAGACCATACCAATGATTACAGCTTCACCGTGTGAAATCTCCCCATACCCAGCTTCCGCTTCAATAGCATGACCTAGCGTGTGGCCTAAATTTAAGAATGCTCTTATTCCAGATTCCTTCTCGTCCTGAGAAACAATTGCACCTTTAATCGTGATTCCCCTAGCCAGACAATAACTTAGTTGTTCTTCTGTTAAATCATCTAGACTGTGAATGTGCTCCAATAGCCATTCATAAAAGGAAACATCCTGAATCAATCCATGCTTAATGACCTCAGCAAATCCTGAACGTTTCTCTCTTAAAGGTAATGATTTAAGGAAGTTTAGATCATAATACACGGCTTCGGGCTGATAAAAAACACCAATCATGTTCTTTCCTAGAGGATGATTAATAGCGACCTTACCACCGACAGCACTATCATGAGCTAAAATAGTAGTAGGAACTTGAATGAACGGAATCCCCCTCATAAATGTTCCAGCGACAAACCCCGCTAAATCACCGACTGCACCCCCACCAAAAGCAAGGACCAATGATTTTCTGTCTAACTTTTGTTGAAGTGCAAATGTTAGACATTGATAGTACACATCAAAAGTCTTTGCTTTTTCTCCACTAGGCACTACATATGAAACTGTATCAATGGTTGCTAAGGTGTTTACTAATTTATTCAAATATAAATCTGCTACATTTTCATCCGTAATAATCATCACGTTTGTAATAGAAGGAAATGATTTAATTAGGTAACTAGAAAGTCCTTCAATTACACCAGATCCAATATGTACTGGGTACTTCTTTGAAGGAGTTTGAATAAGGATTGTTTCCATTAAAACTCCCTCGCATACTTGCGTTGATTCTCAACGGATTCAATTAAAGACTCCATTCTGTCTGAATAAAATTGATCCACTATAGCCGAAGCAAGCTCCCAAGCGATTACACTCTCAGCAACCACAGCAGCTGCAGGGACGGCACAGCTATCAGATCTTTCAATACTTGCAGAAAAGGGCTCTTTTGTTTCAATATCAATACTTTGAAGAGGCTTATAAAGTGTTGGAATTGGCTTCATTACACCACGTACCACAATCGGCATACCCGTGGACATACCACCTTCGAATCCTCCAAGGCGATTTGTTTTTCTATAATATCCATCTTCTTTATTCCAAGAGATCTCGTCATGAACCTGACTCCCTGGCTTTCTAGCTGCGTCAAATCCAATCCCAAATTCTACTCCCTTAAATGCATTTATACTTACAATGGCACCTGCTAATTTTGCATCTAGTTTTCTATCGTAATGAACATAACTCCCTACACCTGGAGGCATCCCCTCGACAATCACTTCAACGATACCACCAATAGAGTCTCCATTTTTTTTAGCCTCATCAATTGCATTCATCATTTCCTTTTCTGCGACTGGATCTAAACATCTTACGGGTGAACTCTCTGTGATTTCTTGTAACTTTTCAATGGATTCGTATGTAGATACATTTGATTTTACTCCCCCGATTTCAATCACATGGGAAGCAACTTGAATACCTAATAGGGCTAAAAGTTTCTTAGCAACTGCTCCTGCTGCTACCCTAACGGTAGTTTCCCTTGCCGAGGATCGCTCTAACACATTTCTCATATCTCTATGTCCGTATTTTAGGGCACCATTCAAATCCGCATGTCCAGGCCGTGGGCGTGAGATTTTCCTTTTAACTTCTTCCTCCTCATCTTCACTAATCGGCTCTTGTCCCATGATTTTTGTCCAATGCTTCCAATCATTATTTTCTACCACTAAGGAAACAGGTGAACCTAACGTGTATCCATGTCTGATACCACCAACAATTTGAACAGTATCCTTTTCGATTTGCATTCTTCTACCTCTGCCATGACCTTTTTGGCGGCGAGCTAGATCTGCATTTATATCTTCTGCTGTTATGGGCATACCCGCTGGTAACCCTTCAATAATCGTTGTTAACTGAGGTCCATGGGACTCTCCAGATGTCAAATATCTCATAACTCTTTCCCCCTTCAACTCGTTAAAGGATTTTGTTTTGTACCAATATAACATAAGCATAAAAATAAAAACAGTGTAAGTTTGAAAATTATAAATAATAATTACCTACTACATCGTTGTAAAAAGAAACACTTATGTTAGATTGAAGTCATTTTATCACGACCATGTTGTGATTAACAAAGGCTCGCTTTTAAACTCAAAAATCCTAGATTGGTATTCATTCTATAATAACAAAAAATGGTTTATGCGAAAGATTTTTATGTTGACTGCACAAAAAAAAGAGCCCAAATGTAGGCTCTCAGACTGTAGACAAACTCGATTAATTCAGGAGTTTTCCTGCAGTTTTTTTCATTTAAAATAAATTATATCTAAATAACCGTTGATTTACGCTACGAGCGAACGCTTTCCGCGGGGTGCGACTTGAGCCTCCTCAGTCGCTCTGCTCCCTGCGGGGTCTCAAGTTTCGCACTATTCCCGCAGGAGTCGTCGCCCTCCGCTCCAATCAACTTAGTAAACTGTATAACCCATGAGGTGACCAATTATGATGACCCAAAACCAATCCAATGAACGTGAACAGTTAGAAATGCTGACTATGGATTTATTAGTTCCTGAAATCATTTGGTACGTAAGCTGGAGTCAGCCCTTGATTTCACGTTCATCTATCCCATGGTTGAAAACTTATATTCAGTGATCGGCCGTCCAAGTATTGATCCTGTCGTTTGTTTAAGATGGTTTTCATACAATTCATATTTGGAGGCTTACTTAGAAGCAGCAGAACATTTACGCCATACGGATGAAATCAAAGAAATATATGCAAAAAGTAAAGAAACGATTCAACGTGTCTTTGCTGATTTGAAGGAGAAGAATGATATGCGATGGACAACCTTACGAGGTATTAAAAAATTGTCCATGCAGGCGATGCTTACGTTTGCTTCCATGAACTTAAAAAAACCAGCAACATGGACATGGAAAGTTGCTTAAGATGACAAAACTTAGGTTGATCGGAGCGGAAGGCGCTTGACTCCTGGGGAGTAGCGGAACAGTTGAGACCCCGCAAGAGCGAGAGCGATGAAGGAAGAATTCGCTTTTAATTCTTCCCAGGAGGCTCACCGCCTGTCCCCCGGAAAGCAAGCGCCTGGAGCGGAAGCGGAAATCAACCATTTTACCTGCAATTAAATAGATACAGAAAAAAGGCATCAGTCTCGATGCCCTTTTTTCGACAATCTAAGAGCCCAAATGCAGGCTCTTACTTTTTTCGATAGAAAAATGTGTCTTCAGTTTCAAAGTCATATAAAGAAGGGTTGAATATTTGTTCCGTGCTTCCTACAAAGAAAATACCATCCTTATTCAAAGCATTGCTAAATTTCTTGTACAAGATATCCTTCGCTTCTTCCGTAAAATAGATAAGCACGTTTCTACAGACGATTAAATCAAATGGTCCCCCAAAGGAGTCTGCTAAAAGATTATGCTTCTTGAACGTGACGGTTTTCTTAATCTCATCAGAAACTTTAAAGAAACTACCATCTTGGGTAAAATACTTTCTCTTCATATCCTCGGGTACTTCGTTTAAGGATCTCTCTGGATACATCCCTACTTTAGCTCTAGCAATTACGTTGTCATCTATATCAGTCGCTAGAATTTGAACCTGGGAAAGCGGCATAAATTTTGACATGATCATCGCAATTGTATATGGTTCTTCGCCAGTTGAGCATGCTGCACTCCATATTTTTAGACGTTTGTTCCTTTGAAGCATTTTAGGAAGTAGTTGTTGTTCTAGAACATTCCATCTTTTATTATTCCTGTAAAACTCTGAGACATTAATCGTCATTCGATCTAGAAATTCATTTAGAAGCTCTTTATCCTTGCTAATCGCATTAAAGAAGTCTTGAAACGACTTGAATCCCTTTTTTTCATATAAAGAAACCAGTCTTCTTTTCATTTGAGCTTCTTTATAAAGTGCTAAATCAATCCCTGTTTTCTTTTTAATATTTAATATAAATTGTTGATAATCATCCACCATAATCCTGTTCTCCTCTATTAACTTCCTAATTAAGTTTAATACGTAATTTATATGATAATTGTCAAATATACTCTAAGTATAGCGAAAATCAGGAAAAACGGAGCATTTTTTGTCAAAAAGTTTTTGTCCAAGAAGGAATCTTCTATATTTGTTCACAAACATATTGCATACGGTTACAAAAAAAAGAACTTGTACAAAGACAAGTTCTTTTTAAGTGGTATTATTTAACCCACTCATTCATTAATTTAGAATAGTTTACAAGCTCTTCTTCTTTGAAGAATAAACCAATTTCACGTACAGCACTTTCAGGAGAATCTGAACCGTGGATAATGTTCTTTCCAACTGTAGCTGCGAAATCGCCACGAATTGTTCCTGGTGCAGAATCTTTAGGGTTTGTAGCTCCCATCATTAAACGAGCTGTAGCGATAGCATTCTCGCCTTCCCATACCATTGCAAATACAGGACCAGAAGTAATGAAATCTACTAACTCTCCGAAGAAAGGACGCTCTTTATGCTCACCGTAGTGTTGCTCAGCAAGTTCTTTAGAGATGCTCATTAATTTTCCACCAACTAATTGAAATCCTTTTTTCTCAAAACGAGCAACGATTTCACCAATTAAATTACGTTGTACGCCATCTGGCTTTACCATTAAGAAAGTTCTTTCCATGAAAATCCACTCCTATGTCTTTTATGTATCACATTACCTTTATAGGCAATCCACGAAAAATATTAACATTGTTTCAAAAATTTATCAATTTAAAATTTTCGTTTACCGATGTATTGTGCAATATCTTTAAAAGTTTTCTTCGCACGATTATCAGGAAGTTCTTGAAGCACAGATAAAGCTTTTTCTAGATACTTATCACTAATCTCTATTGATTTTTCAATAGCCCCAGAAGCTTTAATTAATTCAATAATGTGGTTGATCTCTTGGCGACTCATATTTTCATGAACTTTAACAATCTCAGCCTTAATATGCTCTTGCTCCATCGCATATAAAACAGGAAGTGTAATGTTTCCTTGTAGTAAGTCTCCACCTGCCGGTTTTCCTAACGTCTTCTCCGTTCCAGTGAAATCTAAAATATCATCTGTAATTTGAAAAGACATGCCCACATAATAACCAAATAAAAATAATTTCTTATGGATTTCTTCACTCACATTTGCAGCTACTGCACCTAATTGACAGCTTGAAGCAATTAAAAGAGCAGTCTTTCTTTTAATTCTACGAAGATAGTCTCGAAGATTTTGGTCAAAACGATATTTATCCTTAATCTGCTCAATCTCACCAACACATACTTCAACAATCGTATTAGATAGTATTTTGTGAGCCTCAACATTCTGTATATTCGTCATTAATTCTAATGAACGAGCAAAGATATAATCACCCGTATACATAGCTATTCGATTATCCCATTTGGCTTTGATGGTCGGCTTACCACGACGAAGCTCAGCATCATCAATTACATCATCATGCACAAGTGAAGCCATATGGATAAGTTCAAGTGCAACTGCAACATCTTTTATGACATCAATATTATAATTACCAAATTTTCCTGCGAGCAAAACAAAAACGGGGCGAATTCTTTTTCCCCCGGCCTGTAATAAATGTAAGGACGCCTCACGTAATAAAGGCGATTGAGCTTCAATTGTATCCTCAAGTGTCTTTTCAATTATTCCAATATCGGAATTCAAAAATGAATAGGTCATTTTTAACTTCATTTAATATTCACCCAGCTTGAATATATTTCAGGGAATTGAAAACGGAATTGTTTATTGTTTCCATAAAAATCTACAAAATTGTTGTTAATCGCCTATTATTTTTGACCAATATGAACTGCAGCAGCCCCTAAGCTATATGGCTTGTAATAGACATTGTTAAACCCAGCACGTTCAAACATCTTCGCTAACTCTTTCATTCCCGGAAAATCACGAGCTGACTCTTGTAACCAAGAATATTCATTATAACTTTTAGCAAAAAGCTTTCCAAAAATAGGCATGATAAATCTGAAATAGAAGAAGTAAAGTTGTCTAAAACCAATCATCGTAGGTTGTGAAGTTTCTAAACATACAGCAATACCACCTGGTTTTAATACACGGTTCATTTCTTTTAAAACCTGTAAATAATCAGGGACATTTCTTAAACCAAAGCCGATGGTTACATAATCAAATGTGTCGTCTGGAAATGGTAGCTCCATTGCATTGCCGTGCATTAAGGTAACTTGGTCCAAATTTAGGTTTTTAACTTTTTCCTCTCCAATTTTCAGCATATTCTTGCTAAAGTCTAATCCAACAACTTCACCAGTCTTGCCTACTTCATTGGCTAAGGCAATTGTCCAATCCGCCGTACCACAGCAAACATCAAGAGCTTTTTTACCCTTCTCTACCTGCATTTTTTTCATTGTGTCTTCTCGCCATTTTTTGTGCTGCTGAAAGCTAATAACGGAATTCATCTTATCGTAGTTTTCAGATATTTTTTCAAAAACGCCATGAACGCGTTCTTCTTTTGATTGTTGCATTCCTTTACCCTTCTTCCGCAAATGTTTTGGCTACAGGTGTTTGACCCAATAACTTAGATATTCGTTCATCCACTAATTCATTTAAAAATGGAATTTTACTTTTAGCTCTATTTAATAGGTCTCTTGAGAAATCTATATAGCGATCGCACACGATGACAAGATAGTTTTTTTGCTCTATTGAAAGTTCTTTTAACGTTCGATTATGTTTAGGAAAAGTCAATCTCATCAAAGCCTCAAAAAGATTTGAAGTGCCCATATTTAGATACATTTCCCTTTCGGAGAGTAGACGCTTAATCAATAAGAAATTCACAACAACATCATCCCAATATTTCACTTGGAAAAAACTCGTTAATTTTTCCAAGAGATTGGACTCTATTGTTTTTAAGCTCTCCATAAGATTGCTAAGGTCTTTAGCATCTTGCTGATAAAAGGAAATCTTATGGTCGTTGATGTTCTTGGTTCCCTCTGAGAGAATTCGAATCAAGTCTATATCCTCAGATTCAGCCAGTATTTTATAATATAATCCACTATAATAATCACCGGCTAGTACCGTTAACTGCTGGCTCTTTTGAGTTTCATCTTCTGTTACAGTATTTCTAACATGGTCATGGGTATCAAGGGCAATTTGAATAAGCATGGTAGAAATGATGTAGGCTTCCGTTTTATCTTTTGAAAGATCTAATTGATTAAGAATGGATACAAGAAAAAGAAGCTTATCTTCATCTATTATTGGTGCCTGTATATGCTGAAATAAGTAAGGGTGATTGATGCGCCCCTCAACTATTTCCCTCACATTCGCTAATTTTTTTTGAATATCTTGCAATATGATCACCCTTGTATCCCCGAAGTCTCTATCTATATTGTTATCCATATCGGTTGAGATAATTAGAATTTATCGTATTTATAACTATTTATATGTATGAAACAGGGCCTAAACTATCTTTATTAAGCCCTTCTAAGCAGTAAAATAAGGCAGTCACCATTATATCATAAAAGAGGCAATAATGGGTTGTATGAAATAAAATAAAGAAGATTCTGTTAATGTGTCTAACTCTATTTTTTAGGTTCGCTTTCTATCTCTCCATAAGATGTTATAATTTTAGCATTCCCTCTAACCTTTATTGCAGATGTATGCTCAGTAAATTGAGCAATAAGAACTTCCCCTTTATCTAACTTCTCTGAGTGATGAAACTTTGTATCTGTACCTCTAGTTAATCCAATTACGTTGACACCATCTTCAACGGCTTTGATTACAACATAGTCACTAGTTACCGACTGTTTCTTTTCCATATTTTGACACATCCATTTCAAAATATTTGAAAAGGCCAAAAGAATTCTTTTAGCCTTTTCCGATATGTTTAGTTTCCTTTATTAAACGAAAAATAGAAACGAAATATTAATTGGACTACCCTTTGCTTATAGACCAAGATCAATAAAATAACTCATAACATCTACAAATGTGTGGAGCGCTTAAGAATAAGTGAGGCCTAATTTTTTATCAATGATAATACCTCTGCGCGAGCTCTAGCATCATCAGCTAAAACTCCTCTGACAGCAGATGTAACGGTTTTAGATCCTGGCTTTTTAACGCCTCTCATGGTCATGCACATGTGCTCTGCTTCGACAATAACCATAACCCCATGTGGTTCTAGCTTTTCCATTATCGAATTAGCAACTGTAGAAGTAATTCTTTCTTGAAGCTGAGGTCTTTTCGCGACTGCCTCAACAGCTCTTGCAAGTTTACTTAAGCCAGTCACCCTGCCGTTCCTAGGGATATAGGCAACATGAGCTTTTCCGTAGAACGGTACAAGGTGATGCTCACACATAGAGTAGAATGGAATATCCTTTACCAACACAAGCTCCTCGTGTTCTTCACCAAAGATTGTTTCAAAGTATTCTCTAGGATCTTGGTTTAAGCCAGAAAAAACCTCTTCATACATTTTGGCTACACGCTTAGGAGTATCAAGTAGACCTTCACGATTTGGATCTTCTCCAATAGCTTCTAATATTAAACGCACCGCTTCTTCTATTTGGGCACGATTTACGTTTGACATCTTACTTCCTCCTATAACCTTATGGGTTCAGTTTATTTAGTTTGAGGAATCATACAATTTCCTACGTAGTACAACATTTACATCTTAGCATAAACAATTTCATACAAGCAAAAATAGAATCTTATTAAAAAAAAGGTTCAACGTCAAATGTTGGGGTGGAGTCAATTTTACTTCACCCTTATCCAATATGAACACCCATTTTTTTATACTTATGTGTCAATAATATCTTTGCTCTAAAACGCTTAAAACTCCTAAAACCAA
>NZ_JBIACK010000009.1:0-212036 GCF_042865285.1 Cytobacillus spartinae
CGGACTAATCTCTTGTGTTCAACATTACAATAAAGTACATGCTTAGTATAAGATTGAACCGCCGTATACGGGTCCGTACGTACGGTGGTGTGAGAGGTCGGAGGTTCGTCACCTCCTCCTACTCGATATAAGTTTTACTGATTAATACATATGTGTAATAACTCTAAATCGGATTTTAAGCTCTCAAAATAATGGTCAGTTTCTATCATGCCAATATATTTCCATTCAACATTTACATGCGTTATTGTAAAATGAAAGTAGGGGGAATGTGAGATGAATTTAAAGGCTGGTTTATGGCAACAGCAAACTTTAAAATTAACGATGACTCAAGAGCTCACTCAGGCCATTGCGCTTTTACAGTATTCTACTCAAGAGCTAACATCGTTCCTTGAGAACAAAGCGCTTGAAAATCCCCTTATTCAATTGGAGTCAGGGAATATTAAGGCGATGGATCCTCGTCCCGATCGAACGAAAAAGACTCGAAAAAGAGTAGAGAAGGACCAGCAAAGTTGGATAGAACAGATAGGTTCAAAGATAACGACACTGGATGAATTTTTACTTTCACAGATTAATATAAAGCATCTAGATGCGCATAGTGAAAAAATATTAATTACATTAATCGAACATATAGATGAAAACGGTTACCTAGGTGCAACATTAGAAGAGTTATCAATTTTATTAAACACATCGATAGAGGAATTAGAAAAGCTATTAGCAATCATTCAAGACTTAGAACCGGCGGGGATTGGAGCAAGAAATCTTCAAGAATGCTTATACCTTCAAGTTCTGCGTCTCGATGAGAAGAATGAGTTAGCAGAATTGATTATTTCAGAGCATTTCGAGCTTTTTGCGGAAAAAAAGTGGAAAGAACTTTCTAAGTTACTTGGTATAAAATTAACTCAAATACAGGAGATTTTCGACCAAGTTCAAACGTTGAATCCTAGACCTGCATCCGAATTTCAACCAGATAAGGCTGCTTATATCATTCCCGACGTAGTTGTAAAATGGGAAGGCGATTCATTCTCGATAAGTATTTTTGATGAAACCATACCTAAAATCAGCTTTAATGAGGAATATCATAAGCGCTTCACTTCTTATAATGATCAACAAGTAAACAAGTTCCTACAAGAAAAACAACAAGACTATCAATGGATTTTGAAAAGCTTAGAGCAAAGAAAAGAAACCTTAACAAAAGTAGCCATTAAAATTGTTGAAAAGCAAACGGATTTTTTTGTAAAAGGACCATCTTACTTGAAACCGATGGTTATGAAAGATATTGCTGAAGAACTAGAAATACACGAATCTACTGTTAGTCGAGCGGTGCGTGAAAAATATGTACAGACACCTTTTGGAACGTTTGAGTTAAAATCATTCTTTAGCAGCACCATCCAAACAACATCTGACGAAAATACATCATCACAACAAGTGAAAAATGAAATATCTGAGTTAATTAAAAACGAGGATAAGCGAAAGCCATTATCTGACCAGGAAATTGTTCATCTATTAAAAGAAAATGAAGGAATCATCGTATCGCGAAGAACAATAGCCAAATACCGAGATCAGCTAGGAATAGCATCCTCTTCAAAACGGAAACGGTATGAATAGTATTCGCTTACGATTAATATCAACGGCTGAAATGGAAATCAAAGTTAGAAAAGGAGTCTCAACATGCCTTCAGTAAAATTTTACACAAGAAACCGCTGCCCTTTATGTGACAAAGGAAAAACAATCGTCATGGAACTAAAAGAAGAGTATGATTTTGAATATGAAGAGTTTGATATTGACGAAAGCGATGAGCTTACGGAGAAGTATGGGCTCATGGTTCCGGTTGTCGAAATAGACGGGGAAGAAGTGCAATTCGGGCAAATTGACAAAATGTTCATAAACGAAGCGCTTACAAAAAAAATCCGCACTTTATAAGTTGAATTATAAAATTACTCCTGTTAGAATGAACTTGTAAACAGGGGTGATTTTTTTTGTGGTTCGTGGGACATAATATGACCATAAGGGACTTATTATGACCAAGATGATTAAAGGAGCAAATTATGGCCTATTCACTAATTGATATTCAGAAAAGATTATTACCTGATCTACTGTTTGTTATGCAAAAACGATTCCATATCCTACAGTTTATAAGTTTGATGGAGCCGGTTGGACGAAGGAGTCTTGCACAGAGTTTAGGTGTAACGGAGCGTGTGCTTCGAGGAGAGGTTACCTTCTTAAAGGACCAGAACCTAATTTCAGTCGAGAGTATTGGAATGAGCCTAACCACTGAGGGAACCGAACTTCTTGAAAGCTTAGAAGGTGTAATGAGAGAGATTACGGGAATAGACAAAATGGAAGATCAGTTACAAAAACAACTAGGTGTTCAAAGAGTAATCATCGTCTCCGGTGATAGTGATGAATCACCTTGGGTAAAAAGTGAATTGGGTAGAGCTTGTACAAATTGTATGAAAGCATCACTTAAGGGAAAAAATATCATCGCAGTTACTGGTGGCTCCACGATGGCTGCAGTAGCAGAAATGTTAACCCCTGAACTTAATGATTTACTGTTTGTCCCTGCAAGAGGTGGAATCGGAGAGGATGTTAAAAACCAAGCCAACACGATTTGTGCCTTGATGGCAGAAAAGACCCATTCGAAGCACCGAGTTCTATATGTTCCTGATCAAGTAAGCAGTGAAACATATAAAACAATTTTAAAAGAGCCTAATATTAAAGAAGTTTTAAGTTTAATTAAGTCTGCGAGCATGGTTTTGCATGGGATTGGAGACGCTATAACAATGGCGGAGCGTCGAAAAACCAGTCGAGAGGATATTGAAAAAATCCAACATGCACAAGCTGTCGGTGAGGCATTCGGCTATTATTTTAATGAAGCTGGGGAAGTGGTTCATAAAGTACATACAGTAGGACTACAACTTGATGATTTAGTAAATGTCGAACATGTTATTGCGGTAGCTGGTGGTTCATCAAAGGAAAAAGCAATTAGAGCTTATATGAAGCAAGCACCAACTAACACAGTCTTAATTACAGATGAAGGTGCAGCGAAACAGTTATTAAAAGGGTAACCCCCTATTAAAAATATCCTTACACATAATTAAAGGAGGAAATAAACATGGCAGTAAAAGTTGGTATTAATGGATTTGGTAGAATTGGACGTATTGTATTCCGTGCAGCATTAAACAATCCTAACGTAGAGGTAGTAGCAGTTAACGATTTAACAGACGCTAACATGCTTGCTCACCTTTTAAAATATGACTCTGTACACGGTAAACTTGACCAAGACGTTACGGTTGATGGTGATTCACTAGTTGTTGGTGGTAAAAAAGTGAAAGTACTTGCAGAGCGTGATCCAGCTCAATTAGGTTGGGGAGACCTTGGTGTAGAAGTAGTTGTTGAATCAACTGGTCGCTTCACAAAACGCGAAGATGCTGCTAAACACTTAGAAGCTGGTGCTAAAAAAGTAATTATCTCAGCTCCTGCATCTAATGAAGATATTACGATTGTTATGGGTGTTAATGATGACAAGTACGATGCGGCGAACCACCACGTAATTTCTAACGCATCTTGTACAACAAACTGTTTAGCACCATTTGCTAAAGTTTTACACGAAAACTTTGGTATCAAGCGCGGTATGATGACAACTGTTCACTCATACACAAATGATCAACAAATTCTAGACTTACCACACAAAGACTACCGTCGTGCTCGTGCAGCAGCTGAGAACATCATCCCAACAACGACTGGTGCTGCTAAAGCTGTATCATTAGTTTTACCTGAGTTAAAAGGTAAATTAAATGGTGGGGCAATGCGTGTTCCAACTCCAAACGTTTCCCTAGTTGACCTAGTTGTTGAGCTTGATAAAGAAGTAACAGCTGAAGAAGTTAATGCTAAATTTAAAGAAGCTTCAGAAGGTCCATTAAAAGGAATTCTTGGATACAGTGAAGAGCCATTAGTATCTGGTGACTATAACGGTAACCCTTACTCTTCAACAATTGATGCTCTTTCAACAATGGTTATGGAAGGCAGCATGGTAAAAGTAATTTCTTGGTATGACAACGAGTCAGGTTACTCTCACCGTGTAGTTGATTTAATCGACTTCATTGCTAAAAAAGGTCTTTAATGACAAGTAGTTCATGCTGATAAAATTATCCTAAATTTGTTCATGGAATTTATGGATTCTAAAATCATGAACGACTATAATAAAAAAGGTGAAACTTTCCTTGGAAGGACAATTATTCCAAGTGTATAAACTGCATCAAGTTCGTTAAATTAAAACTCATAGTAGAGTTTATTAATTGGTGGAACAGGATAAGGTTTTAAAAAAGGGGAGCGGGGAATTTCCCCCTCCCTTTCATTATGTTTTTTGGCCTTTTTCGGGTGGTATATACACGGAAAAGCCTTGTCACTTTCAGCCTTACATAATTAAGGAGGACCTTAGCAATGAACAAAAAAAGTGTAAAAGACGTTGATTTAAAAGGGAAACGAGTCTTTTGTCGTGTCGATTTTAACGTCCCGATGAAGGATGGACAAGTAACCGATGAAACACGTATTCGTGCTGCCCTTCCTACAATCCAATACTTAATGGATCAAGGGGCAAAAGTTATTTTAGCTAGCCATCTTGGACGCCCAAAGGGTTCTGTTGTAGAAGAAATGAGACTTACTCCAGTTGCGAAACGTTTATCTGAACTTTTAGGTAAGGATGTTCAAAAAACAGACGAAGCCTATGGAGAGTCTGTTAAATCTCAAATCGGAACTTTAAACGAAGGCGAGGTTCTTCTTTTAGAAAACGTTCGTTTTTATCCAGGTGAAGAGAAGAACGATTCTGAATTAGCAAAAGCTTTTGCAGAACTTGCGGATGTTTATGTGAATGATGCGTTTGGTGCAGCTCACCGTGCTCATGCTTCAACAGAAGGGATCGCTCACCACTTACCAGCAGTTTCTGGACTACTAATGGAAAAAGAACTTGATGTTCTTGGGAAAGCATTATCGAATCCAGAAAGACCTTTCACAGCCATCATTGGTGGGGCAAAGGTTAAAGATAAGATCGGTGTCATTGAAAACCTTTTAGAAAAAGTTGATAACCTAATTATTGGTGGTGGCTTAGCTTATACGTTTGTTAAAGCTCAAGGTCACGAAATCGGTCAAAGCCTTCTAGAAGAGGATAAAATTGACTTAGCTAAATCGTTCATACAAAAAGCAGAAGAAAAAGGCGTAAAATTCTATATGCCTATTGATGCTGTTGTAGCTGACGAATTCTCAGAAACTGCTAACACAAAGGTTGTTTCTATAGAAGAAATACCATCTGATTGGCAATCACTTGATATTGGTCCAAAAACAGCTGAACTTTACAGTGGTGTCATTAAAGAGTCAAAGCTAGTGATTTGGAATGGACCGATGGGTGTATTTGAAATGGAGAAGTTTGCTGGTGGAACAAAAGCGGTTGCAGAAGCACTAGCAGAATCTCAAGGAACCTATTCAGTAATCGGTGGTGGAGACTCAGCAGCTGCAGTTGAAAAGTTCAACCTTGCTGATAAAATGAGTCACATTTCTACAGGTGGAGGCGCTTCTCTAGAGTTTATGGAAGGGAAAGCACTTCCTGGAGTAGTGGCATTAAACGATAAGTAAAAGACTTAGGCTTACACGCATAACCAGCTGTCTAAAAAATGGTTTAGGCAGAGAGAGTAAAAACGGCTTTTGAAAAATGGCATGAAAGGAATGAGCAGCATGCGTAAACCAATCATTGCAGGGAACTGGAAAATGCACAAAACGATTTCTGAAGCAAAAAGCTTTTTAGAAGAGGTTAATGGGTTGGTTCCCTCTAAAGATCAAGTAGATTCAGTAGTTTGTGCGCCGGCATTATTTTTAGAAAGATTAGTGGAAAGTTCAAAAGATTATGATGTAGAAATCGGAGCACAAAACATGCACTTTGAAGAAAGCGGTGCTTTTACTGGGGAAATTAGTCCAGTTGCCTTAGCAGATTTAGGTGTTAAATATGTCATTATCGGACATTCAGAGCGTCGTGAAATGTTTAATGAAACAGATGACTCTGTAAACAAAAAAACATTGGCTGCTTTCAAACATAATCTAACTCCAATTGTTTGCTGTGGGGAGACACTAGAGCAGCGAGAAAACGGAGAAACGAACGATTTTGTTGGTGGCCAAATCAAGCAAGCTCTTGTAGGCCTAACTGAAGATCAAGTGAAGCAAACTGTTATTGCTTATGAACCAATTTGGGCGATCGGAACTGGAAAATCATCAACTGCTGAAGATGCAAATGAAACTTGCTCACACATCCGTAAAGTGATTAGTGAACAATTTTCACAAGATGTGGCTGATGCAGTCCGTATTCAGTACGGTGGTAGCGTGAAACCAGGAAACATTGCTGAATACATGGCTCAACCAGATATTGATGGTGCACTAGTTGGTGGAGCAAGCTTAGAAGCACAATCCTTCCTACAGCTTTTGGAGGCAGGCAAGAATGAGTAAAGCTCCAGTAGCCTTAATTATTTTAGACGGCTTTGCTTTAAGAGGAGAGCGTACCGGAAACGCAGTCGCTCAAGCAAACAAGCCGAATTATGAACGCTTTTGGAACCACTACCCTCATTCGACTTTAGTTGCTTCTGGTGAAGCGGTAGGGCTTCCTGAAGGTCAAATGGGTAACTCGGAAGTTGGTCACCTAAACATCGGTGCAGGTCGAATCGTCTATCAGAGTTTAACAAAAGTGAATATTGCGATTCGTGAAGGGGAATTCGAGAAAAATGAAACCTTCCTTGATGCAATAAATCATGCAAAAAACAATGGCACAAATCTTCATTTATTCGGATTATTATCTGATGGTGGTGTTCATAGCCATATTCATCATCTATATGCTCTTCTTCGCCTAGCTGCTGAAGAAGGTGTGAAAAACGTATACGTTCATGGATTCTTAGACGGCCGTGATGTTAGTCCACAATCAGCAGGGACATATATTGAGGAACTAATGGAAAAAATGAAGGAATATGGAGTTGGGGAACTAGCTTCCATCTCTGGACGTTACTACTCAATGGACCGCGATAAGCGCTGGGAGCGTGTGGAAAAAGCGTATAGAGCGATGGTTTATGGAGATGGTCCATTATACTCTAGCCCAATGGAAGTAGTGGAAGATTCCTATCGTAACGGAATTTTTGACGAATTCGTCCTTCCTTCAGTCATCACAAAAGAAAATGGAGAGCCAGTTGCAACGATTCAGGATAACGATGCGGTTATTTTTTATAACTTCCGTCCAGACCGTGCGATTCAAATCTCTAACACATTTACAAATGAGGATTTCCGTTCATTCGATCGTGGACCTAAGCACCCGAAAAACTTACATTTCGTTTGCTTGACTCATTTTAGTGAAACAGTTGATGGATATGTTGCGTTCAAACCAACAAACCTAGACAACACCATTGGTGAAGTGTTAGCTCAAAATGGTCTTAGTCAGCTACGAATCGCAGAAACAGAGAAATACCCACATGTAACGTTCTTTATGAGCGGGGGTCGCGAAGCGGAATTTCCTGGTGAAAAAAGAATTCTAATTGATTCTCCAAAAGTTGCTACATATGATCTTAAGCCTGAAATGAGTGCTTATGAAGTAACGGATGCACTATTGAAAGAGATTCAAGACGATAACTTTGATGCGATTATTTTAAACTACGCAAACCCAGACATGGTAGGACATTCTGGAATGCTAGAGCCGACCATTAAAGCGATTGAAACGGTCGACGAGTGTCTAGGCAAAGTGGTTGATTTAATCGTTTCAAAGGGTGGAACAGCCATCATTACGGCCGACCACGGAAATGCAGATGAAGTAGTAACACTTGAAGGAAATCCAATGACTGCACATACGACTAATCCTGTGCCAGTGATTGTGACGCGTGAAGGTGCTGAGCTTCGACAAGATGGAATTCTTGGAGATTTAGCCCCAACCATGCTAGACCTTCTAAACTTGCAAAAACCAGCTGAAATGACTGGTACGACATTACTTAAAAAATAATTTTTTATAATAAGGAGAGATTTTAAATGCCATATATCCAACATGTATATGCTCGTGAAGTACTTGATTCTCGTGGAAACCCAACAGTTGAAGTAGAAGTAATAACAGAGTCTGGTTTCTTCGGACGCGCAATCGTTCCATCTGGTGCATCTACTGGTGAGCACGAAGCAGTAGAACTTCGCGATGGTGACAAAGATCGTTACCTAGGAAAAGGTGTTCTAAAAGCAGTTGAGAACGTGAACACGCTTATCGCTGAAGAGATCATCGGCATGGACGTAACAGACCAAGCTGGAATCGACCGTACAATGATCGAACTAGACGGAACTGAAAACAAAAGTAAATTGGGTGCTAACGCTATCCTTGGTGTATCTATGGCTTGTGCTCATGCAGCAGCAGAATTTGTGGGTCTTCCATTATACCGTTATCTAGGTGGATTCAATGCGAAGCAACTTCCAACTCCAATGATGAACATCATTAACGGTGGATCTCACGCTGATAACAACGTGGACTTCCAAGAGTTCATGATCATGCCTGTAGGTGCTCCTACATTCAAAGAAGCAATCCGTATGGGTGCAGAAGTATTCCATAGCTTGAAGAAAGTTCTTTCTGAAAAAGGCTTAAACACAGCTGTAGGTGACGAAGGTGGATTCGCTCCAAACCTTGGTTCAAACCGTGAAGCATTAGAAGTTATTATGACTGCTATTAAAAATGCAGGCTACGAGCCAGGTAAAGATATTTTACTTGCTATGGACGTTGCTTCTTCTGAATTCTACAACAAAGAAACTGGTAAGTATGACTTAGCTGGTGAAGGCCGTACAGGTCTAACTTCAGAAGCAATGGTTAACTTCTATGAAGAGCTAGTAAACGAATTCCCAATCATCTCAATCGAAGACGGTTTAGATGAAAACGACTGGGATGGCCACAAGCTTTTAACTGAGCGTATCGGTGGAAAAGTACAATTAGTTGGTGACGATCTATTCGTTACAAACACGAAGAAGCTTGCTGAAGGGATCGAAAAAGGTGTAGGTAACTCAATCCTTATCAAAGTAAACCAAATTGGTACATTAACAGAAACGTTCGAAGCAATCGAAATGGCGAAACGCGCTGGCTACACAGCAGTAGTTTCTCACCGTTCTGGTGAAACTGAAGATGTAACCATCTCTGATATCGCAGTTGCAACAAACGCTGGACAAATCAAAACGGGTTCAATGTCACGTACAGACCGTATCGCGAAGTACAACCAACTTCTTCGCATCGAAGACGAGCTTGGCGATTTAGCGGTGTATGATGGGTTGAAGAGTTTTTATAATTTGAAGAAGTAATATTGAGTTTGTGGGGGTGACCGCCGGGTTTGTTGGGTGGTCGCCTTTTTTGTTGCGGTGGTGAAGGGTGTTGTGGTAAGGTGCTTTGGCGAATAAAAATATGAGTTTGTCCAATATAAAGTCTACTTTGTCCAATAAAATTAACACGACGGCGAATATATTTAGAGTGTTGTCCAATATATGTTTCGTAACGGCGAATATACCTTCGAAATAAAGTCATCCGCTGAAAAAATCTTTAGAAGAATAGTAGTATCTTCCTTTATTTGTGCCGGATGAAGGTAATTTCATTCTAATTAACAGTTTAGATGCCATATCCACAGATGCTATACCAACAAAGTCTCTGAATTGTTGGTTAGTTATCGTCTCTCCTACTAGTAAAAAGTAATCTTTTATTGCCTCAAAGTGTGCTAACTTATCAAATTTCCCACAACTTTGACATAACCACTTCCTTTTCTCCCGCACCATAGCAAATCTCTTACACCCCGGACACTGTACTCCCTTTATTAACTCATCTTTTAAAATACCGTATCTCTTCAAAATATCAGTATCCTCGTCCACATGACTCTTCAACAATAATTTCGAAAGCTTCCTAATCTGCTTTACATCCAAACAATCTTCCTTATATTTAGACCCCAACTCTTCAATCCTCTCCAACAGGCTTTGACCATGGACCACATGCTTTTTGACTTCAATATTACGTGGGTCTGTCTTAAGTATGGTAGATGGATGGCTAATGACAACCAGATATTCAACCGGAAGCTTACATCCAAATTGTTCTTCTAGCCAGCCACATAGTTGAACTTTGTGCCACTTAGCCTGTGAAATTGGATCAGGGAAGCCTTCTTCTTGATCATTGCTTGTGCGAATGAGTTGTCTAAAGGAGTTATCAAAAAATAAAGTTCCGTAGAAATTTTTCGATTCTAGGATCAGAATAAAACGAGAGGAGATTATGAAATAGTCAATTTGAAAATGGTATTTTCCATGGGGGAGACGGATGTCGTGTAAAAAGAAGAATTCCTTTTCGGGTAGGTAGTCTAAATAGTAGGACACTGCACGTTCACCTTTTTGACCGGACCACATTTTTACTAAATCCTGTTTAATGTCCAAAACCTTAGGGTGTTCTTCGGGGAGACGATTCAAAAGAGCTTCAGCCTTTTTTATGTTTTTTCGAACAGACAATTCTTTAACAATCAACTTGTATCACTTCCCTAATTTGTTTGCTTAACAAATTCTCTAAATAAGCGAAATCTCCTCCAACACCCAAAAACTATTGTCTCCCACCCAAATATGTGGTACATTAAAAATACTGTAATAATGTACGTCGTTCAGGAGGTGGACTCATGTATACATTATTTGTTACTTTGTTAGTGATCGTATCAATCGCTCTAATTGTTGTGGTACTTCTTCAATCTGGTAAAAGCGCAGGTCTTTCCGGAGCCATCTCAGGTGGAGCAGAGCAACTTTTCGGTAAACAAAAAGCGCGTGGACTTGACTTAGTATTGCACCGTGCGACAATCGTTTTATCTGTAGTTTTCTTTATTTTAACGATCATCGTTGCTTATTTCCTATAAGAATATCAACCTGACCTACATCAGCGGGTCAGGTTTTTTTGTGTTTTTACACATTGGAAATAAATAACATTAAGCGGATACCTGAAGTCATTTTATTGGATTGTCCATAATCCGATTGTTTAAACTAACAACATAAGCATAGATAAGTTAAAGGAGTTTTATTATGAAGTTTGTAGCACCTAAGCCGTTTACTTTTGAGGGAGGAAATAGAGCAGTACTACTTCTGCATGGATTCACAGGGAATAGTGCTGATTGCAGAATGTTGGCTCGCTTTTTAGAAAAGAAGGGTTATACATGTCATGCGCCTCAATATAAGGGCCATGGGGTTCCACCTGAAGAGTTAGTACACACAGGTCCAGTTGATTGGTGGAAGGACGTAATGGAAGGTTATGAGTTTTTAAAAAATAAAGGTCATAAAGAGATTGCTGCAGTGGGTCTTTCGCTGGGTGGCGTATTTTCATTAAAGTTAGGTTACACTGTACCTATAAAGGGAATTGTTCCAATGTGTGCTCCGATGTATATCAAAAGCGAAGAGGTCATGTATCAGGGAATCTTAGAATATGCTAAAGATTACAAGAAGCGAGAAGGAAAAACAGACGAAGAAATTGAACAGGAGATGGAAGAGTTTCAAAAGACACCGATGAAAACGCTAAAAGCTCTACAAAATCTTATCTCGGATGTTCGAGAGCATGTGGATATGATTTATGCACCAACCTTTGTCGTCCAAGCTCGCCATGATCATATGATTAACACAGATAGTGCTAATATCATTTACAACGAGGTTGAGTCCGATGAAAAAGAAATAAAGTGGTATGAAGAATCTGGCCACGTTATCACATTGGACAAAGAACGGGATCAACTACATGAAGATGTTTTTCAGTTTTTAGAAAAGCTAAATTGGGAACAATAATAAGTAATTGGGCATAAACTGTACTTTTTCAAAAAGAAACCTATTGTACGGAAAGTTTTAAGAAAAACTGCCAATAAAAAAAGGAGGGATTAGATTATGGAGAATCATATCCAGCAACATATTGATAAATTACTTCATTATATGAAGGATGAAGCATACAAACCGCTAACTGTTCAAGAATTAGAGCAAGCTTTCGGCATTGAAGATTCTGCTGCTTTTAAGGATTTTGTAAAAGCTCTCGTTGTCATGGAAGAAAAGGGGCTAGTCGTAAGAACCCGAAGTAATCGATACGGTCTACCGGAAAAGATGAACTTAATTCGAGGGAAACTAACAGGCCACGCAAAAGGGTTTGCGTTTGTCATACCAGATGAGCCAGGTGTGGATGATATTTTTATTCCACCAAATGAAACAAATAATGCGATGCATGGGGATATTGTTTTAGCCCGGGTAGCTTCCGAGACATCAGGGCAAAGAAGAGAAGGTACGATTGTTCGAATCTTAGAACGTGGGATTACCCAAATCGTTGGTACTTACACAGAAAGTAAGCATTTCGGCTTTGTGATTCCCGATGATAAAAAATTTGCAAGTGATATTTTTATCCCTAAGGAAGTTTCAAAAGGAGCAGTAGAGGGGCATAAGGTCGTTGTAAAATTAACAACTTACCCTGAAGGTAGGAAAAGTGCAGAAGGGGAAGTTATCGAAGTCCTTGGTCATAAAAATGATCCAGGTGTGGATATCCTTTCAGTCATACATAAGCATGGCTTGCCAGGTCCATTTCCAGATGAAGTTATTCAACAAGCAAATGATACACCAGATACCATCAACGAAGACGAAATTAAAAACCGTCGTGATTTAAGAGACCAAACGATTGTTACCATTGATGGTGCAGATGCAAAGGATTTAGATGATGCCGTTACCGTTACGAAGCTTGAGAATGGAAACTATAAGCTTGGCGTACACATTGCGGATGTGACTTACTATGTAACGGAAGAATCTTCTATTGATCGAGAAGCGGCTGACCGGGGCACAAGTGTTTACTTAGTGGATCGAGTGATTCCGATGATTCCACACCGATTATCAAATGGAATATGTTCGTTAAATCCGAAGGTAGATCGCCTGACACTCTCATGTGAAATGGAAATCTCTCCGGAAGGACAAGTGGTCAAGCACGAGATTTTCCAAAGTGTGATTAAAACAAAGGAGCGAATGACATACACAGATGTTAATAAAATCCTTACTGATAAAGATGAGGAGCTTATTCAACGTTATGAGCCGTTGGTTCCAATGTTTGAACTAATGGAGGAGCTTGCAGCAATTCTGCGTAACAAACGTATGACTCGCGGAGCCATTGACTTTGATTTTAAAGAAGCGAAAGTGCTTGTAGATGAGGAAGGGAAGCCGACCGACGTAGTTCTAAGAGAGCGCTCCGTGGCAGAACGACTTATTGAAGAGTTTATGTTAGCAGCGAACGAAACGGTAGCAGAGCATTTTCATTGGTTAGATGTTCCGTTCATCTATCGTATCCATGAGGAACCAAAAGAAGATAAGCTAAGAAGATTTTTCGAGTTTATTACGAATTTTGGTTATATCGTAAAAGGAACTGCGAACGATGTGCATCCTCGTGCCCTTCAAGAAATCATTGAAGAGGTTCAAGGAAAGCCAGAAGAGATGGTTGTTTCGACCGTAATGCTTCGTTCGATGCAACAGGCTAAGTATGATCCAGAAAGTCTAGGACACTTTGGGTTATCGACAGAGTTCTATACACACTTTACGTCGCCAATCCGTCGTTACCCAGACTTGATTGTTCACCGCTTGATTCGAACTTACTTAATTGAAGGAAAGCTCGACCAAGGAACAAGAGAGAAATGGGATTCAAGGTTGCCTGAAATCGCTGAGCACTCTTCTAAAATGGAGCGTCGTGCAGTAGATGCAGAGCGTGAAACAGATGAACTCAAAAAAGCAGAGTACATGGAAGACAAAGTTGGTGTCGAGTACGATGGAATCATAAGTTCAGTGACAAACTTCGGTATGTTTGTAGAGCTTCCTAACACGATTGAAGGTTTAGTTCATGTAAGTTATATGACAGATGACTACTATCGTTATGATGAGCGACACTATGCAATGATTGGCGAAAGAACAGGAAATGTATATCGAATTGGTGATGAAATTACCATTCGCGTCGTTAAGGTAGACAAAGAGGAGCGCTCTATCGACTTTGAAATTGTCGGTATGAAGGGGACTCGCCGACCACGGGAATCTGAAGGAGCACCAAAGGTTTTCAAAACAGGTAGTACAGAAAGAAAGCCAAGAAAAGGGAAGCCATCAGAGAACGGTCGTAATGGTTCAAAAGGTAAAAACGGTAGTAATGGAAGCGGACCAGGTAAAAAGAAGAAAAAGCATTTTGAGAATGCACCTAAAGCAAAGCGTAAAAAGAAGCGTTAATCTTGATAAAAAGAGAGAGCCCAAGGTAGTGCCCCTATAAAGTTAGATATCTACTCTAACTTTCGGGGTGCAGTACCCAATTGGCTCTCTTTTGCTCCATTACGAAGCTCGGATTTGTGAGAGAACAAGAAATTTGTTAAAATAAAGCAATGACTAAATAGAGAGAAACGTCTAGGGAAGGGGGACACTAAATGCCAAAAGGAGCAGGTAAGACAATCGCACAAAATAAGAAAGCGTACCATGATTATTTTGTAGAAGAAACCTATGAGGCAGGAATTGTTCTTCAAGGAACAGAAATAAAGTCGATTCGTGGAGGGAGAGTCAACTTAAAAGACTCTTATGCACAGATCAAAAACGGTGAAGTATTCTTAGTCGGAATGCATATAAGTCCGTATGAGCAAGGAAACCGCTACAATCATGACCCAGAAAGAACGCGTAAGCTACTTCTTCATAAAAAAGAAATTAGCAAGCTGATCGGTGAAACAAAAGTGGCTGGATATTCTCTTGTACCACTAAAGCTATATCTTAAAAATGGTTTTGCAAAACTTTTAATTGGTCTTGCAAAAGGTAAAAAAAATTACGATAAGCGTGAAGACTTGAAAAAGAAAGAAGCGAAACGCGAAATTGAACGTGCTTTCCGAGGTAGACAGAAGATGTAGAGGTTTCTGCTTTTTCTGACAGTACAGATGGTTATGGAAGCAGAAACTGACATTTTGAAAAGAGACAGATCTATGTTATAATCATAAGTGTCACAGAGAGTGACACGATACTTTAGCTCATCTATTCAAAGAGCTTTTCCTAACGTACGCATGTGTGAAAAACCACAGCGGACCTTTATATGAAGGGGACGTTACGGATTCGACAGGGGTAGTTCGAGCTTGGGTTGCGAGTCGAGGGGATCGGCCTCGTTAAAACGTCAAAGCCTATAACTGGCAAACAAAACAACAACTTAGCTTTCGCAGCTTAATAACCTGCAAGGCTGTTCGCCCCTCCATCGCCCATGTGGTAGGGTAGCGGACTCACTCTAAGTGGGCTACGCCGGATTCCACCGTCTGAGGATGAAGGAAGAGAACAACCAGACTAGTTGCTCGGGCGCCCGTCGGTAGGCAGATGTTGCAACGAATTACGAATATATCGACTACACTCGTAGAAGCTTAAGTGGCGATATCTTTGGACGTGGGTTCGACTCCCACCGTCTCCACCAAAATACATATTTGGTGGTTTTTTATTTTATATAGAGATAATGGGGGAGCACTAAAATTAGTGCCCCTTTTTTGTTTCCAAAATTGGCGAAGAGTATTGATATAGTTACAATTTCGTAACAGCAGACCTAGTAATTTAGATTTGACATAGTAAACACCCTTTGTTCATCATTCTGTCAACAAGCTTTTAACAAATTGTGAACAACTTCACAGACCCATTTTATTCTAGCCACGAATGGTTTATATTTTAATTGTAGACGAGATAATTAAATAAAACGAATGAAGAACTACTAAAGTTTAGAGTAGCTGAGCAATTATCCTTTTTCTTAAAATCCCATTCGTTTTTTGAAGAATTCGTTTACAAATTCGGATTTTTGAAAGGCGGAATGCTTTATGTTTAACAAATTTTTAAGAGAAAACAAGATTGCGGCAGGTATTTTAACAGTCATTCGTTTATATCTAGGGTATGCTTGGATGACAGCAGGATGGGGTAAAATTACAGGTGGTTTTGATGCTTCAGGTTATCTAGGTAATGCGGTAGCTAATCCGGTAAAAGGTCCAGATGGTAACATGGTGTACAGCTGGTACGTATCTTTCTTAGAGGGCGTAGCAATCCCGAATGTGGGCTTATTTAACTTCTTAGTTCCTTGGGGTGAATTCCTAGTAGGTCTTGGATTGATTCTAGGTTGCTTAACTACTGCAGCTGCATTCTTTGGCTTAGTAATGAACTTCTCTTTCTTCTTAGCGGGAACTGTATCTCACAACCCTACTGACATTTTCTTAGGTTTCATTATCCTAGCTGCCGGAATGAACGCTGGTTACTATGGTTTAGACCGCTGGGTGATTCCATATGTACGTAAATTAATGAACAAAGATAGCAAAGAAGTTAAAATTGCTTCTGAAAATGTTTAACATTCGTAATTAATACTACCCTGTAACTGATGTAGTTTTAAACTACATCAGTTGCAGGGTTTTTATTTTTGACTGTAATTAGTTTACTAGCTCCCAGAGAGAGATGGTGTCATTAAAAGAACAGTGTTTTAACTACAAGCTATTTTATCTTAAGCGAAAGCCGCATGCATTTCTTACAATTACTAGGAAAAGCTAAAATCATCTTCCTAAGGAAAATAACCACACTAGAGCGAAGGGTTTTGGTTAAAATTTTTTTGAGACAGAAACAGAGTTTAAATTTCTCGCATCTAGTATAAAAATCAATAGAGGTGACCTTAATGCAAATATTTAATAGTAATAATGGCGGAACAGGTTCAGGATACCCTTTTTTCCCATTTTTTGAAACGACTGCTGATGGCGATAGCTTAAAAAATGCGCATGATGCATATGATGTTTATGTAAATGACGAGTATATTGGTCAAAAGGTATTGTTAACACAAGCTGAAGAGATTGATGATGTATTAGATTTTTTAAAGGTCCAGGGTGTGAAGGATGTTTCTGGACGATTAGAGGGGGATCATTATATGATTAAGTCGGATGATTCAGAGAAAGTCAAAAATATTATGGAAACTTATCTTCAGAACCGTTAAAAGTGAATGTATTTGTTTAACGTCAGAGTGAGTGGTAAGGAATTTGGAGCTATCTAATGAGAGGCTCCGTTTTTCTATTGTGAAAAAACCAAATAATTTTCAAGAGGAGATCGGCTTATGAAATACTTAGCGATAGATATTGGCGGTACTTTTATAAAATATGCTTTGATGGATCAAAACACGAACATCTTAGAAAGAGGATCTGTAAAGACACCTTATGAAGGGATCGAGGCTTTAATCGAAGCGATTGGATATCTTTACGATAAATATGAGCAACAAATTGTTGGGATGCCTATTAGTATGCCAGGGATTATTGATAGTAAAAATGGGATTGCATTGACTGGAGGGGCTTTGACCTATATTAGTAATCTAAATATAAAAGAATTGTTACATAAAAGATGTCCAACGAATATTTCGATTGAGAACGATGGCAAATGTGCTGCTCTCGCTGAAACCTGGAAAGGAAGTTTAAAGGATTGTGATGATGGAATCGTCATTGTACTAGGGACTGGGATTGGTGGAGGAATTATTAAGGACCGAAAAGTACATAAAGGTAAAAATTTCTTTGCCGGAGAATTTAGTTTTATTGGCACAAACATTGATGCATTTTTTGATTCAAAATACCGTTGGGCTCTTCAGAATGGAGCATCGACTCTTAATAAGGAAGTTGCACAGGCAAAGAACATGGATGTAAATGAGCTAGATGGTGTGAAGATTTTTGAAATGGCCAACAATGGGGATGGAGAAGTTCTAGAGGTTTTAAATAGATTTACTCAAAGAATTGCAACTCAGATATACAATCTCCAATGTATCTATGATCCGGAGAAAATAGCAATTGGCGGCGGAATCAGCGCGCAAGACTTACTTATAGACTTGATTAAAAAGAATCTTAATAAAATCTATGTACATTTTAATGAAGACATTCCAAGAGCTGAAGTAGTAAGGTGCGAGTTTTTAAATGATTCCAATTTAATTGGAGCGACTTATAACCTAATCACAAGTGAAAAGTAATCGGCAAAAAAGACAGCAAATTACTGTTCTTAGATGTCAACAAAAGGTATCAGGACTTCACCTTCCCAATTCCTTTTTTCGTTATTAATATTAATTGGCGATAATACTGCCCATAGTCTTCAAATATCTGCTGAATTTGCAAGAATAATTGTATCGATAGCATTAACATAAACCTTCCAGGCCTCAAGGGGCAGGAAGGTTTTTATTTATCTTAAAAGTAATCAATTGTTTACTTTTGCTTGTATTTTCGTTAAAATAAACACATCCATTTAATTCCATTTTTGATTATAAGGAGAAAACAAGATGATAAAGTATATAATTTTTGATTTTGATGGTACTCTTGCTGATTCAAGGAGTGCATTCGTTTCAGTTTGGAATGGTTTAGCGGATAAGCATAATTACAAGAAAGTTCAACCTGGAGAGCTAGAGTCCTTGAGGAAATTAACGATTAATGAGAGAAGTAAGTTGTTAAATTTCCCATTTTATAAAATTCCGATTGTCATGCCAGAACTAATTGCCATGTTAAGAGACTCTATAAATGAAATGACACTATTTAACGGCATAAAAGACATGTTAAGCGAATTGAGAAAGATGGGCTATCAACTTGCCATTATCTCGTCTAATTCTGTAGAGAATATTAAAGATTTTTTAAAGAGAAATGAGATGGAGGAGGTTATTACAGAGGTACTCTCCGCTAAAAGAATCTTTGGGAAAGATAAGGTTATCAAGAAGTTCTTGAAAGCTCACGGACTACAGGCAGACGAAGTTATCTATGTTGGTGATGAGCATAGGGATGTTGTAGCATGTAAAAAAAGTAATGTAAAAATAATCTGGGTTGGATGGGGTTACGATGCATTAGAGGCTGTCCAATCAGAAGGGCCGGACTATACGGTGTATTCCCCAGAAGACATCATTCAGATCGTATCATAACGAACTTTGGAGTGTAGGTTAAAATGGTTCAAGTGCAAAAACCTGAGATAAAAAACGCGATTTTGAGAGAAGCAAAAAGAGAGTTCATTGAAAATGGATTCCAGCAAACATCCATAAGAAGGATTGCTAAAAACGCAAATATTACTAGCGGGAATATTTATAAATATTTTTCAGGTAAAGAAGTATTATTTGAGCATCTAGTATCTACCGCTAAAGAAGGGTTATATGACTATATAAAGGAAAAAGCAACTAGAACGAAGATACATGCAGCTGATGCGCCTTTTGATATCCTTGAGTTTGCACATTTAATGAGTGATTATCGTGATGAGATATTACTCCTTACGGATGCCTCAGCCGGTACAAAGTATGAGAACACAACAGAAGAGATAATTAAAATGATCACCATTAATATACGACTGTTCTTGCCTAACTTTGGTTTTCCCGATAACAAAAGCGGGGACATATTGGCTAGAAGTGTCGCAGTAGGATTGTTATCAGGACTATTAGAGATTTTACGAACATCTACTGATAAGGGTGAAATTAATACGAGTGTTACAGATTACATAACCTTTGTATTTAGAAGTTATATGTGATTTTTGTTAGATAAGACTGTAGACATTCTTGATGATATTCAAGTTGCCTGCAGTTTTTTTGTTGTATCCGAGGGGCTATTTTAAGTTTTCTCTAACTTAAAAATTCTTAATATTTGTAAAATTTTTCTAAAATAATATTGAAAATCTATTTTACGAATGGTAATTTTATACATAACTGTGAATCGAAAGGGGGGAACTAAACGAATTTGTAAATACACTTTTTGCTGAAGCTGTATTTTATAAAACATCAAGGTGCCAATAAATAAATAGAAACAGAAAAAAATAACAGCCTAAATCTGATTAAATTGATATTTAATTAGGGACTTTTCACAGAGGGTTACGTGCAAAGGGGGTATATTCTTGATAGCACTGTTTGGCAAAATGCTAAGGAGTTTTATCATTTTATTACTTGCATCCATTGTGATTACATATGCAATTCTTATCGCGACGGATGCTGATTTTTATGCTATTAAAAGCGATGAAATTGAGGTATTAAAGGGAGTTTACCAGTATTATAAAGAGATTTACATCGAAGGTGCAGAAAACCGATACAGCTTTCCAGTATGGGAGCATGTTGAGAGTTATTTTCTTAGAAGCTTGAAGCTGGTTATTCCTGCGTTTTTGATTAGTATGGTTGGTGGCGTCATACTAGGGATTTTCAGTTTCATTTATCGAGAAAAAAGGATAGGAAGGGTTTGGAAAGTAAAAGAGATGCTCTTTGGGACGATTCCAGACTTCTTCCTATTTATTGCTATTCAGTTTGGATTAATTCTACTAATGAGGATGGGGTTCCCAAAGTTAGACCTCTATGGCCATGAAAACTGGTTTAATGTAGTGTTTCCTTTAACGATCCTCACTATAGCTCCAACACTGTATATTTCAAATATTACGTTCCACTCTTTGTTAGAAGATGTTAAGAAGGATTTTGTCCGCACTGCTGCAGGAAAAGGGACAAGTGACACCAAAATTATTTTCACCCATCTTTTGTGGAATTCGTGGGGCACTGTATTAAGTTATTCACAGACTGTCATGCTTTTTATTCTTACAAGCTTGCCTGTAATTGAGAAATTAGGCTTTTATAAAGGTGCCGGAAATGAACTCATTATGTCTATTAAAGCAGGTGATACGAATCTTGTAATTGGATTCCTACTACCTTTCTTACTCCTTATGCTTACTAGTATTTGGTTAACGGACATTGTAAAGTTTTTTCTAGTCCCAGTTGATATAGAGAATGAACTAGAATCAAGAACGATTGCGCGTGCGAACCAATTCCGGTTACTTAAAGGAATTTTCTACTTTATAAAAGAATTTCCTTACAAGCATGCCTATCATCTTACGGTTAAATGGTTTCGACTTTATCCAGCCTTAATGATTGGTTCCTTTTTATTAGGTGGCTTATTGTTTACAGCATTTATTGGACCATTTCTATTAGAAGATACAAAGCTTGATTCACCAAAGTTTATATGGATAGATGGAAAGCCACTATTCCCGCCTCTTGCGCCAGGGGAATATTATCTGTTTGGTTCTGATCGAGCAGGTAGGCCAATGTTGAATTTGCTCGTTTTAGGAGCAAAGGAAACCTTAACAGAGGTCCTTGTCATTACCTTAATCAGATTCTGTATAAGTATCCCTCTAGGATATTTTGCATCTGTTCATAGAGGGGCGAATGGATTCCTTGGATTAAGTAATAGTGTTTTATCGTTTTTACCTACCATTATATTAGTGATATTAGTAGGAAGCATACCATCCATTCAAGAATCACATATAAGGCATGGTGTACTGATTGTATTAATAGCACTTTTAGAAGTAGGAAGAATAAGTGAAGTATTTAGACAGGAATTTATAAAAATTAATAAAAATGATTATATAAATGCTGCGATTTCAGCCGGTAGTAATGGCTTCCAGCTGGTTAGACATTATTACATTCCAAATCTATATCAAAAGGTCATCTTTATTTTTATTTCAGATCTTGGAAGAGTCATGTTTTTACTAGGTGGATTAGGAATTATGCAGGTGTTCTTATCGCAAATCTTTGTTCTAAATCCAGATACGGGTTCCACTTATACAGTCAATTTGTCTTTTTCATGGGGGACTTTGCTAGCAGATGCAATGTTAGATATTCGTGACGCTCCTTGGATTTCATTCTTCCCTGCAGGCTGTATCGCTTTAAGTATCCTCACCTTTAATCTAATAGGGTATGGCCTTAAAGATTTCTTAGAGAAAAGAGCACATAAAAAGAGATTTTCAGAGAGTTATAATAAAGGAGAATCCTCTACAAGTATGATTAGCCAGAATCAGCCAAAAGCTTTAGAGGTTAAGTAAGTTTATGTTTCAAAGTGAATCTACCCTGTGACTCTAGGATAAGCGCAAAAGGAGTGTAGAATTCCTACACTCCTTTATTCATGTATGTTAAGAATAATTTCAAGCTTGACTGAATCTTTTCAGCAGGTCTAGTTACCATAGATATCTGGGTCTCTTCTATGATCTTGTCTATTTTAAATTGATTTAATGTCAGTTCTTGTTGCACAGCATCTCTCAAAACAGATTTATTTATCAAGGTTAAAAGTAGATAATTCCAGGCAATTAATAGGTTCTATGTGTTCCGGAGCGCTGCTTTTAGGCGGATTAGGTCTACTAACTGGTAAAAAGGCAACTACTTACCCAACGGCTGTTAATCAATTGAGAAAGTTAGGGGTAAATGTTGTAAAAGAAAGCTTTGTACAGCAGGGGAATATAGTCACGGCAGCTGGATGTTTAGCTGCACAAGATTTAACGTATTGGATCATCTCTACTTTATACGGTGAAAAAATGGCTAGCACCATCTTTACCACCATTCAACCGGTGGGAACGTGAAAATGTTATAATATGTAAAAAAGTAAAAGCGGGAGTTTTGGAAGAGTATTAGTTAAACAAAAAATACAGATGGGGCTAAAAGGGATGGACATTAGATTAGCAACTAATAAAGATTCTGAACAAATATTACATATACTTAATGAAGCAACTCTGGAGTTACATAACAGAGGAGTTAATCAGTGGTCCTACCCATGGGATGGAACATTAATAGAAAAGAGTATAGAGGAAAACGAAGCATATATCTTACATTCACAAGGAAAGATAATCGGCACATTTTTTATCACTTTTATTAATCAACTAAGCGAACTACCGATATCCTCCCAAAGTCTTTATTTATGTAAAATTGCGATATTACCAGCTTTTCAAGGTAGAAGTCTGGGTGCTAAAATCACTGACTTTGCACAATTACTTGCGGGGAGTATAGGAAGGGCACTTTACTTGGATTGTTGGGCTGGAAACGAAAAGTTAAAAACGTTTTACTTGAGAAATGGATTTACGTATGTAGGAGATTTTCCTGAGGAAGATTATTTTATTAGTATCTTTCAGTTGAATGGAATAGATCTACAGGAAAAATACCGGGGCCATATAGAGGATAAACAGGAGTCAGTCATTCACCAGCTACAACAAATTCTTCCTAACGCGTGGTCGATAGAATCTAGTTCAAAATGGAGTATTAATAACCCAGCAAAAGGCCAATGTGGAGTCACCTCTTTAGTGGTTAATGACCTTTTAGGTGGGGAAGTCTTAAGAACAAGAATAGAGGAGTCGTGGCATTATTACAATCAGATTGATGGGAAGGTGTGTGACCTAACCGCTTCTCAATTTTCTGAACCGATCACATACATGAACATCCCCTCGAGCAGGGAGGAAGCATTTTCAGACACAAATGAAGAGCAGTATCAATATTTAAAAAGTAAAGTTGATAAGTTAATGAATAAGCAAAATGGAGAAATATAAAACACCACTCTCCATAGATAGAAAAACTGAGTCATAAATTAGTCTAATGTTTAATTTTCTAAGAAAATGGAGCATGTATTTATTGCTAAATACATGTTCTTTTTTTCAAAAAACTGGGGAATTAGTACCAAAATAAGAATTATTACGATTTATGTTGACGGACGTTTTGTGATTATGTATATTAATTAAGGTGTAAATAAGAATTATTACGTTTTAAACAGATGTGTTTTTTTGAGGTTTAAATCGTAACGATTTCAATTTACAAGGATGAAAACTAAGTGTCAGACTGGAAGTTCTATCTTATACGGGAGGATTAAGAGTGAAACAAGGGATTATTCTTGCGATCGCTTCATCATTTACATTCAGCATTATGAACGTCTTTGTAAAAGCAGCTAGTGAAACCATTCCAGTGTCTGAAATCGTTTTTTTTCGTAGTGTCATTGGTGCATTGATTATCTTTTTATTAATGAAAAGGTCAAACGTTTCGTTTTCAAAGAATGGTATTCCAATGCTTGTACTGAGAGGTACATTCGGTGCTTTATACCTGATCGCTTACTTTTTTACCATTGCACATATTCCTCTTGGAGACGCAAGTATATTAGCCCATCTATCACCCTTCTTTGCTATTATTCTTTCAAGTTTGTTCCTAAAAGAAAAAATGAGTAAAGAGATGTATTTGCTTTTTCCATTCTTTATTGTAGGCGCTGTGCTGTTAATAAACCCTTTTAGTTATAATTCCTTTTCCGTTTACGCACTTATAGGGATTTTAAGCGCATTCCTTGCTGCCTGTGCATCTACTTCAATCCGATTTCTTAGTGCAACACATCACAAATATGAGATTGTGTTTTACTTTTTGGCAGCAGGGACAATTGTTTCAATCCCGTTGATGTGGAATGAATTCGTAATACCTTCTTTCACAGAGTGGTTCTATCTAATATGTATTGGTGTTGTCTCATTGGTAGGGCAAATCTTTTTAACGAGTGCCTTTACTCATGAAAATATTATAGTGGTTGAAGTTGTTCGATACATAGGAATCTTTTTTAATGTGATGTGGGGATTTATATTCTGGGGAGAAGGTTTAAGTGTTTTCTCCATCACAGGTGGTGCGTTAATTATTGCAGCATCTATCATTTTATCAAAGCAAAAAAGTCAGCCTGTATCAATAAAACGTGCTGCAGTTTAAAAAATCATAATTAGGAGTTGAAATAGATGGTTAAAAAATATCTTTATTTCATGATGATTTCCATGTTACTGATTATTGTTACGGGTTGTAACAGTCAGGAAAAAGGCAATGAGTCACCAGTAGCAACAGAATCAGTTGAGCATGAAAAGAAGTCATTAACATTGTTATTTAGTTTTGCTTCTAAGACGCTTGACCCTCATCAGGATTGGATGGGAGTTCGTGCTGGGATAGCAGAAACATTAGTGAAAATTGATGAGGACTTAAAGATCCAACCATGGCTAGCCGAGTCATGGACTCAACCTGATGGAAAAACATGGGTTTTTACCATTCGAGAGGGGATTACTTTTCACGATGGAACACCGGTGGATGCAGAAGCCGTTAAAGCCTCGTTTGAAAGAGTAATATCTGTAAATAATGCAATCGCTTCTAGCTTGAAAATAGAATCCATGGAAGCGACAGGTCAAGAGATTACTTTTATTACAAAGGAAGAATACCCAGCTTTCCTGTCAGAACTAGTTCATACTAATGCCTCAATTGTAAAAGTTAATACAGAAAACATTAGTGAGAGACCTATTGCAACAGGACCTTTTAAAGTCGTTGAATTCACAGCAGAGTCCGAAGTTAAGCTTGAAAGAAACGCTGATTATTGGGAAGGAGCAGCAAAGTTAGATGAAGTAATCATTAAGTTTAATTCAGATGGTAATGTTCGAGCACTTGCCCTTCAATCTGGGGAAGCAGATATTGCTTATCACTTGCCACCTGAGACATTAGATCCCATTGAAAATAGTGACGACCTACGAGTTGAATCGGTTTCAAGTTTACGAGTGCATTTCCTTCTATATAACTCCCAAAAGGCTGCGTTACAGGATGTTAAGGTCCGTAAAGCACTTGATTTACTTATAAATCGTCCTGTAATGGTGAGTGAAATTATGAATGGTCATGCTACAGCGGCAAATGGACCTTTCAACCCAGACTTCTCATTCTCTGGGGAGAATAACCCGGAAGTTTACGATCCTGAATTAGCAGAAGAACTTCTTAAAGAAGCTGGATATAAAAAGAATTCTAAAGGAAAACTCGAAAAAGACGGGAAAGCTCTTGAGTTAACATTGGCAACTTATCAGGGCAGACCGGAGCTTCCGTTAATGGCTCAATATTTACAAGCGGAAGCAGCGAAACTAGGGATTGATATAAATATTATAACGGTTGAAGACGTCGATACATTCCTATGGGAGCAACAAGATGATTGGGACCTTGTAACCTATTCAAATCTTACAGCACCTAGAGGCGACGGTGGCTATTTCTTAAATGTGGCCTATTCACCTGAAGGATCATTAAATCCCGGACAAATTAACATTACTGAACTTAATGATATAACGAAACAGCTTAATGTGACAGCAAATCCAGAAGAGCGGATCTCGCTCCAAAAGAAAGCTGTAAGTATTATTCAGAAAGAGGTTCCACAATCGTTTATCTTACATCCTCATATTATTGTCGGAGTTAATGAGCGTGTAAAGAATTGGGTCCCGGGGTCTGAAGAATACTATTTGATTACCAATAAAATGGATGTGGAATAGCGAGAAAGTGAAAGTATCTTGGGATACTTTCACTTTTCTTGTTGGTTATTCAAATAAATAAGATGGCAGGTGAGGTGAGGGTATGAGAAAAATCTTATCTATTATAGCTTCGAGAGTTGTCCAACTATTTGTAATGGTTCTAGTCCTCTCGTTTGTTACCTTTGTGTTAATGAAAATCACACCAGGTGATCCCATTCGCGATCTCTTAAAAGTGGATGATGTAATATCAACAACTGCTGATGAAGAGAAGTTAAAGAAGGAATATGGGTTTGACCAGCCGATCCTTATCCAATATGGCCAGTGGCTTTCAGGTGTCGCACAATTTGACTTGGGTGAGTCTATTATTTCGAAAAGACCAGTATTAGACATGATTATGAGTAGATTACCAGCTACCATTGCCCTCTCACTAGGAGGGATGCTAGTCCTGTTCTTGATTGCCATTCCATTTGGTGTTCTAGGAGCTGTTTATGAAGGTCGTTGGCCGGATCTTTTAAGTAGATGGGTGGCTCTGTTAGGAGCGTCTATACCTAGTTTTTGGCTCGGTTTGCTATTCATATATGTCTTCTCATTAAAGCTCAACGTTCTACCTGTTATGGGAAAAGGGACATTTGCCCACTTTGTCTTACCATCTATTACTTTAGGAATTGCTATGGCTCCCATGTATATAAGGTTACTTCGTGAGCGTCTAATTGCTACTTTACAAAGCCCGTATATTGAGGCAGCCAAAGCCCGGGGTATCAGTAAGGAACGAATTCTTATTTTTCATGCGCTGAGAGGAAGTCTAATCCCCCTAGTAACCATGTTCGGACTAAGTATTGGAAGCCTTCTCGGGGGAATTACAGTTATTGAAATTCTCTTTTCTTGGCCAGGAATGGGGGAACTTATTGTAAGTTCTGTTATGCAACGTGATTATCCTGTTATTCAAGGCTATATCCTCATTGTTGGCTTCATGGTAGTGATAACAAATCTATTGGTTGATTTAGTGTACTTAGTGATAAATCCTCAAATTAAGCAAGGAAAGGAGGTAGGATGATGGAGGCTGTATTAGCTAAATCTAGTAGAATTCTGCGTAATCCCAATCTAGCTTTTGGGTTAATTATTGCTGTTTTTCTAGCCATGATTACATTAGTTGGAGGAGTCCTAGTTCCTCATAATCCTTTTGAAATTAATATGGGAAACAGGCTTCAACCCTCTTCTGCGGAACACTGGCTAGGGACGGATCAAATGGGACGTGATGTATTCTCGAGAATTGTTTATGGTGCAAAATTAACAATAGGATTAGGTCTGCTGGCAATCATTATAGCTATCTTGATCGGTGTTCCCATAGGACTACTATCAGGATATATCGGCGGGAAAACAGATGCGTTCCTAATGAGAATCGTGGATGGAATCTTGTCGTTTCCAGACTTTATTTTAGCAATCGCCATTGCTGGAATACTAGGTCCTAGCTTAACCAATGTCATCATTGCCATTATTTTAGTTAGATGGATTGTATATGCACGAGTAGTCCGAGGTCTCGTTCTTGCTGAAAAAGAAAAAGACTATATTTTAGTTTCAAAAGTTTCCTATTCTAGCTCTTTTAAAACGATTAGAATGCACCTATTACCTCAGGTGATGCCAGATATTATTGTTATGGCTGCTATTGATGTAGGAAAGGTTATATTGCTTATATCTGCTTTTTCCTATATTGGGTTAGGTGCACAGCCTCCTATTCCTGAATGGGGAGCTATGTTAAATGAAGGTCGAGCATTCTTTCAAGTAGTCCCTTCTCTTATGATTTATCCAGGAGTGGCTATTATGCTAACAGTTCTATGTTGTAACTTACTAGGCGATGGGTTGAAAAGCTATTTTGATATTCGAAAAGGGAGTGATCATTTTTGAGAAAGCCAATACTCTCGATACAAGGTTTGCAGGTTAATCGTAAAGTTGACCAAAAGTCATTAGTTAATGACGCTAATATTAAAGTATATATGGGCGAGATCATTGGGCTTATTGGAGAAAGTGGAAGTGGTAAGAGTTTAACAGCTAGATCAATTATGGGTTTACTCCCGATGAATCTGAGTGCAAGTGGTCAAATTTTTTATAAAGAGAGAGATATCTTAACACTTTCTGAAAAAGATCACCGTAAATTGCTAGGAAGTGAAATAGGCATGATTTTTCAGGATTATCGTGGTAGTTTTACTCCTTTTATAAAAATTGGTAAACAGTTAGTTGAAACTTTATGTACACATCAACCGGTAAGTAAAAAAGAGGCGAAGAACATTGCTCTGCAAGTACTTGAGGAAATGGGATTAGACTCAGCAAGGGTATTTGGAAGTTATTCTTTCCAGTTAAGTGGAGGTCAAGTTCAACGTGCTTCTATAGCGATGGCTTTAGCATTGAGGCCATCGTTACTAATATGCGATGAAATCACAACAGCACTTGATGTGATGAATGGTGAAAAGGTGTTACATTACATTGATCAAGTCCGTCAACAAACAGGATGTGCGGTCCTGATGATTACCCATGACCTTGCTCTAGCATATAAGCGCACAGATCGGATGTATGTTATGAACCAGGGAACCATTGTCGAAGAAGGTTTGCCAGAAGAGATTCGATGTAATCATAAGCACCCATATACAAAGAAGCTTTGCTCCTGTCTGCTTGCTCTTCCTGAAGACCAATCATTCCAAAAGGAAAGAGTGGGAGCATTATGAGTCTAGTCGTCGAAGGTCTCTCGAAAAGATACAGCAAAAATATGAAAGCTCTGAACGGCTTATCGTTTTCTGTTCAAGAAGGGGAATGTCTTGGGATTGTTGGTGAAAGTGGAAGTGGTAAAAGTACTTTGGCGAGAGTTCTACTAGGGCTAGAAACGTATAAAGAAGGCAGTATTTCATATAATGGGAAACCGATTGCCCCCAAGAGTCGTTCTCAATTACGTGAATACCGTAAGAGCGTTCAAATGATTTTCCAAGACTCTACTAGTTCTTTAAATCCTAAGCTACCGATTTGGAAAAGTGTTCTGGAGCCGTTAGATAATTTTAAAGAGCTTACTCCTTCTTTTCTTCCTTTACAAACTAATAATAGAAGAGAAGTGGCAGAAGGACTCTTAGAAATCGTTGGGTTAGAAAAACATATGGCCGATCGTTACCCTGGAGAATTAAGTGGCGGGCAAAAGCAACGGGTGAGTATTGCAAGGGCAATCAGTATTGAACCCTCTCTGCTAATTTGCGATGAGCCAACGGCAAGCTTAGATGTTACGGTTCAAGTTCAAATTCTACAACTTTTAAAGGAACTTCAGAAGACAACCAATATGACCATTCTATTTATCTCTCATGATATTAGGGCAGTAACTTACTTGTGTGAAAAAGTGATGGTTCTAAAGAATGGTACATTGGTTGATCAATTTAGCCTAGAAGCACTTTATCATCATGAACGCCATCCATATACGAAAGCATTAGTCCAGGCTGCAACACTTGAATAACGAAGGTGAAGGAGAACGATGATGAGGACTGAAACAGCCTCTATACCCTATAAAAAAGGGAAGGCTTTTAGCCATAAGGAGTACTTGGTCCTTGCAATCCCACTTATTATTTCTGGTATCTCTACTCCGATATTAGGTGCTGTTGATACCGCTGTAGTTGGACGAATACCTGATCCAGCTTCCATTGGCGGAGTAGCAATAGGGGCAGTAATTTTTAATACCATGTATTGGCTCCTTGAATTTCTTAGAGTAAGTACTAGCGGGTTTACCTCACAGGCTGAAGGAGCAAATAATGAAAAAGAAATCATGTTATCTTTCATCCGACCTATGATTTTAGCTGTGCTCTTTGGTCTTCTCTTTATTATTTTTCAGAAGCCAATTATTCACTTTGCATTAACCTTTATGGGTGGAAGTAAGGCGGTTTCTGACTATGCAGAAACTTATTTTTCAATCCGCATTTGGGGTGCACCCTTTATTTTATTTAGTTATGTAATAATTGGATGGCTTATTGGAGGGGGGAAGGTTCGGTTAGCATTAGCTACTCAAATAGGAATGAATGTATTAAATATCGTCCTAGACCTTGTGCTGGTTTTAGGCTTCGGTATGGGAGTAACTGGAGTGGCTTATGCTACACTCGTGGCTGAGGTTAGTGCTGTGTTATTCGGAGCATGGTTTATTTTTCGCTCAATTGGTGGCAAATTTTCTCAAATCAAACCTAACATGATACTAGAGACAGAACCTCTTATAAAAATGTTAAAGGTTAACCGAGATCTATTCTTGAGAACGGTTTGTCTGCTCGTGATGACAGGTCTCTTTACTTCAAAGGGTGCGAGTATGGGAGAAACTACGCTAGCAGCCAATGCCATTTTATTGCAAATACATTATATAATGGCTTACTTATTTGGTGGTTTTGCTAATGCTTCTAGTATTTTAGTTGGAAGAGCAATTGGAGGAAATGACAGAGCCTTATATAAACGGGTATTCTCGTTATCTGCACAGTGGGGAATTGCTTCTGCCATTATAATGTCTGTGTTTATGCTTCTTTGTGGAGAACTAATCGTAACCTTCTTCACGATCAATACAGAAGTAAAAGAAATGGTTATAACACTATTAATTTGGATCCTGATATTTCCGATTGTCGGGTTCTGGGGTTTGATGCTAGAAGGAATTTATTCTGGTGCAACAGAGGCAGGAGCGGTTAGAGACTCGATTGCAATAGCATTATTTATTTTCTTAATAGCCCTTTGGTTACTAGTTCCGGTGTTTAATAATCATGGTTTATGGATTGCGTTCTTGTTATTTAGTCTATCCCGCTCATTCTTCTTGTCCCTGTTTGTGCCTAAGCTAACGCGAGCAAAATTTGGATAGGTTTTAAGAATGAATGAAATATAGTAAGAAATGTAGAAACCATAAAAGAATTACATATCTGAATTCAAACCGTAGAGCAGCATTAAAAGATATCAAATACTTCAATTCTATGAAAGTGCATGCAAATTAGCTTGCGCTTTTATTTTTTGTGCCAAAAGGAAAAGAAAATATGTTTAGCGAATTGTTCTAAGACGTTTAATACGGAGGCTGGATTATAGGCTATCATCAATTAATAAACAAAGATTCACATGGAGGTTCTATGAAAATCAGTAAAAGTTCTGCAGAGCATTACACTTGGGGAAACCAATGTGATGGTTGGCATTTGTTAAAGAACGACAATTTAAGTGTGATTCACGAAAAAATGCCTGCAAATACTAGTGAAAGAAGACATTATCATAGCAAGGCAAGCCAATTTTTCTTTATTCTTTCGGGTACAGCGACCATGGAGCTTGATGGTCAGTTCTTTATTGTGCTTCCACAGGAGGGAATAGAGGTTCCCCCGCTAGTTCCTCATCAAATATTTAATAAAACAGATATGGACTTGGAGTTTTTAGTAATCTCCCAACCAGCAACTAGAGGAGATCGAGTGATAGTTGATTAATTGGTTAGAATTTAGGGGAAATTGTAAAAGTAAAAATAAAAATAGTTGATTTTTGCAACTAATAGAACGTATAATGTCAATGAATGGTTAATAAATAAATATTCATTAGTTGATTATCTCAAATAAGGATGTTAGTTAAAATGAATAATAAGTGGAATAAAATCATTTACAAATTATGGTCTAAGATTTACGATATCTTCTTTAACAGTGGTGCTTTTCTAAAGGCTAGGAAGAAAGTGTTTCAAGATTATCCATTTAAAAAGGGACAAAAAGTTTTATTTGTCGGAGTTGGAACAGGTGCAGATTTAGAGTTAATTAACCTAAATGACCTTGAGATAACGGGAATTGACCTATCAAAGGATATGCTCGAGCAAGCTAAAAAGAAATTTAGTAAGACTGTTATTTTAAAAGAAATGGATGCTATGAATCTAGATTTCTCAGATGAAACGTTTGATGTAATTGTTTCTAGTTTAATTGTTTCGGTTGTACCTGATCCGGTAAAAGCTATAAAAGAAATGAATCGCGTCTTAAAAAGTGACGGGGAAATTGTTATTTTTGATAAGTTTAGTGAGAGCCATAAAACTTCACTATTGAAAAAGGTAGCACGAAATATCGTTCGTTTTTTAGGGACAGATATCGGGCTAGATTTTTCTGATGTACTAAAAAAGAGTGATGGGAATTTAGCCATCATTGATAATCAACCTGTCATGTTTAAAGGTCTTTATAGAAAAATTATTCTAAAAAGGAGCGTCGTATGATGACAATGAACAAGTCGGGAAATCTTTCTGTAGAATATTTTCAAGCGTATTTTAAACTTGTTATGAGTTCACTTGAATACGATTCGGTGGAGGCAAGAACGTACATTTTTAGAAAATTGTTTAATAATGATAAAACCTATAGAGGAAACATTTCTTTTAACAGTTTTGAACGAGCATATGAATCCATACGTTGCAAATGCTAATTCGATTGAGGACTTATCCATAAGGGTAGGTCTATTTTTATTTGTATAAGTACGTGAGCTTTCACTTTGCTTGTCGGCAGTAATTTTGAAAAAAGGAAAAAGGAAATATATACTAATCCTGAATTTTTAGATATTATAGGTAGACATATGACGAATTTGCCAATCAAGATATAGAATTCGAGTTGTTCAATTCCTTTAGAAGTGATTTTATTAATCCTATAAACATTTAATATAAGGAAGGGGGAGGGAACATTGAAACCAATCCTAATTGGTGTATTATCATCAGTCTTTTTTGCGGTAACGTTTATTCTAAACCGATCGATGGAGCTAGCAGGTGGAAGCTGGTTGTGGAGTTCATCCCTGAGATATTTTTTCATGGTTCCTTTCTTATTTATTATTCTTTACATGCGGGGCACATTGTTTAGTCTTTTAAAAGAAGTCATGAAAAACTGGCAACTCTGGATGTTTTGGAGTACGGTCGGATTCGGATTATTTTACGCGCCATTAACCTATGCAGCATCTTCTGGACCAGGGTGGCTAGTAGCGGGTACTTGGCAGTTTACAATTATTGCTGGAGTGCTGTTAACACCTCTATTTAGAGAAAAAGACGGCAATAGAAAAAAAGTGCCTCTAAAGAATTTGCTGTTCTCATGCTTAATCTTTATAGGTATTATTATCATTCAATTAGAAAATGCGAGTTCGGCTTTTAGTTTGGAGGTATTTCTTAAAGGAATGTTGCCCGTAATCATTGCAGCATTTGCCTACCCGATTGGAAATCGAAAAATGATGGAGCATTATTCAAATAAGATTGATACGTTTCAAAGGGTATGCGGGATGACGATTGCCTCAATGCCTCTCTGGATTACGCTTGCCATTATAGGATATGTTGAAGCAGGTCCACCTAGCGCAGATCAAGTGGTTCAATCGCTTATGGTTGCTGTTTCTTCAGGAGTCATAGCTACGGTTTTATTTTTCTTTGCTACTGAGCTCGCGAAAGATAATAGTAGTCAATTAGCCGCCGTAGAAGCAACTCAATCGACACAAGTACTATTTGTTATGTTCGGAGAAATCCTATTTTTATCTGAGGTATTACCGAGCCTAGTAACTTGGGGCGGAATTATGTGCATTATCGTTGGGATGCTTCTCCATAGCCTTGCCAAGACCCCTACAACTGTTATTAAAAAGGGAGTCAGTGTAAATTAAGGGATTCCATCTTAAACTCCGGAGCAAAGATGTTCTGGAGTTTTTTGTTGGAGAGAAACTAATTTTGATGATTAAGGTCATGACTAATTTAGTGAAAGCAGTAACTATTTGTAGATGACTAAACTTCCTTATGATTAGAACTGTAGATAACATGTTCAAAAAAGGAAGTGTAAAAATGAAAAGAAAAGTACTTTTACCTATATATCTTGTATTACTATTATTAATTAGCTTAGGTACAACAATCTATTTTCAATTTCTAGTACCCTTAAACACAGAGCTTAACCTAAAAGCACTTGATAAGTACCTGAAACAAGAAAGCTACAATGGTACGATCCTAATTAGCTATAAGGGAGAAGTCATTTTTGAAAAAGGGTATGGATACGCAGATAAGGAAAACGAAGTAAAGAACACACCTGAAACAGCCTTTTATTTAGGGTCGATCACAAAACAATTTACAGCAGCTAGCATTTTACACCTTCAGGAAGCGGGGAAGTTGAAGGTAGCAGACACGGTTCATCAATACTATCCACAGTTCCCAAATGGAGAGAACATTACCATTCATCAGCTTCTTACACATACATCTGGTTTACCAGAGTACCTTGACTATCTTGAAAACGATGATACGAAGGGAAGAGAGTGGAAGACTGACGATATTATTAAAGCGGTACAAGATAAACCTGCCAAGAGTCAGCCTGGAGAAAAATATGAATATAATAACTTTGGATATGTCATACTTGGTGGAGTTATTGAAAAAGTAACGGGTGAACGTTATGAACAATATATAAAGGATCATATCTTAACCCCTATTGGCATGTCTCAAACGGACTTTGGTTACAACGAAAGTACGCAGCCTGTTAAGGCAATTGGCTATATGAGTGACAAGTATGAGGTAGCACCTTTTGTTCATCCAACGTTTTCCCATGCTGGAGGAGCTTTATCCTCTACCCTACATGATTTATACTTATGGACCCTTGCGTTAGAAGGAAATAAAATCCTCTCTGAAAACAGCAAGAAATTAATGTTTAGTCAATCATATACTGGAGCTACATTAATGCCGGGTCAGGCTTATGGGTATGGTGTATACGTAATAGATGAAGAGAAAATGTACCATCCCGGTTATATTGATGGTTTTAGTTCAAACATTTTTCGGGATACAGAAACGGATTTGGTTGTTATTGGTCTTTCTAATATGCATGATAGTATACTGCCAATGCTTCCAAGTATGCTACAGGATTTCAGCTATCGAGCAGAAAATTCATATCTAGGGTATCTGGTTTCGGGTCTGCTGTACGTGATCCTACTATGGAGTTATATCATTTTAGTTAAGTGGTTGGTTGGATTGTACAGAGGTACAAGGAAGCTTCAACGAGCACGCTGGTACAGGGTGGTGTTTCAGACCGTTCTATTACAAATTATCGGGATTATTCTATTCCTTGCTCCGATATTACCAGGATTTGCACTAGATATGCTCTTTCCTAGCAGGCTTCTATTTCTAGTTGCCCCATTTTGGGCAGATGCGGTCAATGTACTTGTAGCTCTATTTATACTTTTAACCTTAGCTGCTTTACAGCCATTTATAAAAAAGGCTGAAAATATTTCGGCTGTAACAAATGAAAAAATGTAATCTTTATAAGAGAGGTCGGTCATTATGAAAGGCCTCTCGAATGAGAAGGAGAATAATGGATGAAAACAATGACATTTTGGGGTCGTGAAGATACGGATGAAAGATTACTAGTGGAATGTATGAGTGGATTAAAAACAGCGACTTGTACTCCAAAGGTTTGGATGGAAGAAGAGGAAATGTCCTACGTAGGAGATCTGTTCGAGGTTTATACAAAACTAGGAGAATTAGCTTGCCTGATTGAAATTACTGAAGTATATGAAATTCCGTTCGGTGATATTAAAGGTGAAGTTGGAGAGAAAATAGCTAAAGGTGAAAATAGTACATTAGACGAATATATTAAGGATCATATATTTACTTGGGAACAACCACTTAACGAACAAGGATATGGGTTTGGTAAGGATACGAGAATCATTGTCGAGCATTTTCGGTTAGTAGAGAGTTATATCGACTATCGTGGGATCCCAGCATATGAACCTAGAGATTAATCTGAGAGTAGGAAGAAAGATGAATGAAAAGTTAGTAACTAGTCGAGATTATTCGATCGATTGGATTCGGACGATTACCATGCTCGCTGTATTTGTATTCCATGTGTCGATGGCATTTAATACTTGGGGCTGGCATGTGAAAAATCACCCTGTAGAAGAAGGTTTTGATTATTTCAGTCTGTTCTTTAATCAATGGATTATGCCGCTCTTTTTTGTCACTTCTGCTATAAGTATTTATTACTCATTAAAGTCAAGGAGTAGCGGAGCATTCTTAAAGGAACGATTTTTTAGATTAGTCATTCCTCTACTAGTTGGTATATTTCTATTGTCACCACCTCAAGTATATATAGAGAGAGTAACAAATGGAGATTTCCAAGGTTCCTTTTTAGAGTTTATTCCCAGTTATTTCTCAGGTTTTTACGGGTTTGGTGGTAATTTCGCGTGGATGGGGTTACATCTTTGGTTTTTGCTTGTATTAGCTTTGTTTTCTACTATTCTATTACCTCTTTTTATTCAACTAGTAAAAAATCAGGGATGGTTGAAAGAAAGTAGGTTTATGTCCATATGGGTTATCCTACCGATTGGTCCATTAACGATGATTCATTCCTTTTTAGACCCTGATGGGTTAGGCATTCAGGATCTCGGAGGATGGAATGTATTTTACTATCTAGCCATATTACTAATCGGTTTTATCCTCATTCCAAACCCGTCATTTAAAAAAGTGGTCTATAAATACGGAAAGATTTATCTAGGAATTGCTATAGGTACATCTTTACTATCGATCTTACATATTTATATGAAGGGTTTTCCTATCTTTGGTCAACTGGACTACCTCCTATTCGGTACTGTTCGGACCACAAATTGCTGGTTTTGGATATTAAGCCTATTCTACATTGGTAAGTTTATAAACTTTAATAACTCATTGTTAAAATATAGTAGTGGGGCTTTAATGCCTTTTTATATTTTGCATCAACCTATTATCGTAATCACAGTGTTTCTAACGAGAGAGTTAACAATAGCACCATTCGCAAAGTTTTTAATGGTGGGTTTGGTTTCGTTTGTACTTACAATAGGACTTTATCACTTAATAGTAAGAAAAGTTGGGGTTATTCAGTTTTTATTCGGTGTAAAGCAAGATTCAAGGCCAAAAATAAATAAAAGCGCTTCAAAAAGTGCTTAGAAAGAAGGAATTTTATATGTTTGTAAATGCGAAAATTGAAACCGATCGTTTAATCATTCGTCCATACATCGATGAAGATGCAGAACCTATTTTTCAGATGTTGCAAGTTCCTGACCACTACAAATATATTCCGGATGAACTACCTACATCCATTCAGCAAGTTATGCGTCTTATTCAGTGGTCAAAAGAATGTAACGAAAAAAACACGCCTGAAAAAATTTATAAGTTTAATCTTGCTGTTCTATTAAAGGAAACAGGCCAATTTGTAGGCGTTTGTGGACTGGGTCCTTGTGATGTGAAAGAAGGAGAAATAGAACTATATTATGAGATTACTAGGGAATTCCAGGGCAAAGGTTTTGCAAAAGAAGCGGCACAAGCAATTTTTGAATATGGAATAAATAGAATAGGGTTAAAGAGAATCGTTACCACCGTTCACCCAGATAACTTAGCTTCTAGGGCCATTATTGAAGGATTAGGAATGGAGTATGTGAAAGATCTAGACGGTCTTACGGGGGATTTGGAAGAGCATAATGGGTATCGATTTTATCAAATAAATGTATGACTTTGTATTAGGAGAGAATTAAGATGATAAAAGAGACTATCTGGACTCACGATGATTTTTTTATCAGTACGGATAAAAGTTTGTTAGAACTTGAAGTAATATATAGATTTTTGCACCATGACTCATACTGGGCTAAAGGGATTGATCGGAACCTAGTAGAAGAGGCTATTAGAAATTCGATTTTATGTTATGGAGTGTACGAGGGAACGCTCGAACAAAGAAAGTTAGTAGGATTTGCACGAGTTGTTTCTGACTTAGTTCGCTTTTCTTGGTTAGGTGATGTATTTATCCTTCCGGAATACCGTGGAAGGGGATTGAGCAAATGGTTAATGAGCATCATCATTGAACACCCACAGCTCAAAGGTACTAGCTTTAACCTTTCGACAGAGGATGCGCATGCCTTGTATCAAAAATATGGGTTTAAACCGCTAACGAAAATCGAAAACAGGCTAGCACGACCTCTTGATTGGGAAGCAATAAATGAGGGACTTAACATTAACATATAAAATGTGGAATCGATGTCTTTAGGCATCGATTTTTTGTTACAAAATATATAGAAAATATACTAATAGACTGCTATGATAAGGGTGAAAAATGTAAAAAAAGGAAAAAATGTTTTAGGTTGTTAATACTCTCATAGGAGTTAAGAGGATGAAAATAAAATGGTCTTGGGTTGATTATGTTTTAGCTATCTTCCGAATAGCTTTCTTGTTTCAATGCATTGTTTATGTGATTGCAACCCCTGAAGATGTTGGCGGTAGAACGGAAGTGCTTGTACTATGGATTCTCATTAGTATGCTAGTTCCACATATTTTTTGGAGACCGGGCACTGTACATAAAGAATGGTTTATTATCACCGAGTTACTCCTATCTAGTAGCTTATATTTCTATTTCACATTCTATTTACAACTTCAAACTCAAGCCTCGTTTTTAATTATGCCTGCATTAGTAACGGGACACTTAGCAACTAAAAAAACAGTTATTTTGGTGCCTGTAACGTTATTTGCTTTATCTCTTTGTATGTTTTGGCATGACACCGCCGTAATGGATTATTTGACTCAATTTTTTCTTGTTATTATGATGTACGGTTTCGGGTTTAGTTTTAATAAAATGTTAAGCACTCAGCAAAAGATTAGAACACTCCTTGCCGAGAATGAAAATAAAAATAAGCTAATTGAAACACAAAATAGAGCTCTTGAACAATATTCAAAAAAGATAGAAGAGTTTACCCTCCAAACAGAAAGGAACCGTTTAGCAGGAGAGTTGCATGATACAATCGGTCATACTCTTACATCAGTGATTGTTGGAATGGATGCAGTAAATTTATTAATGGACCGTGACCCAAATAAAGCGAAAGAAAAATTAGCTCTATTAAGAAATGTTACTGCGAGTGGATTAGATAATTTTAGACAGCAAATTCATGAAATTGCAGTTGATGAACAGGAACTCTCTCTTTCATCTGTACTGGAGCATATCAAGGTGGAGTTTGCAGAATATACAAGCACGGAAGTTTCTTGGAATGTACAGGGGAACGAATATAAGGTATCAAAACACGCTAAACTGGTTCTCTCAAGGTGTTTGCAGGAGAGTTTGACCAATGCGAAAAGGCATGGAGAAGCAACTGAAATGAAGGTTAACTTAGAGTTTAAATCAAACGAAATAATTCTAACTATATCTGACAATGGAAAAGGTAGTGAGAAGGTTTCATTTGGATTTGGGTTAAAAGGAATGAGAGATAGACTTTCCACATTACAAGGGGATTTGCAAGTACATACGGAACTCGGCATTGGTACCACGGTAACATGTTATGTTCCAGTTAGGGAGATGAGTCATGGAGAAAATTAAATTGCTTTTAGTAGATGACCAAGATTTAATCAGAGAGAGTCTGAAGATTGTTTTAGAAATGGAAGAAGATTTTGAGTTAGTTGGGGTGGCATCAAACGGTCAAGAAGCGTACGATCAAGCTATAAAAATGAGGCCAGATATTATTCTAATGGATCTTAACATGCCTGTTATGGACGGTATTACAGCAACAAAGTTAATTAAACAATCATATTCAGATGTGAAAATAATTATTTTAACCACTTTTCAAGAAGTCGATTACGTGAAAGATGCGTTAAAAAATGGTGCAGAGGCATACTTGTTGAAAGCCATTCATCCTAACGATTTAGCATCAAGTATACGTCTCGTTAACAGAGGAGAAACGTTAATATCTCAAGTGTTAGCACGACAATTATTATCATCCATTCCTGATGAAAAAGCGGAAGAAACTTTAAACAAAAAATATGGCCTTTCTGAACGAGAGGGAGACATTTTAAAGAGTATTGCAAATGGACTAAGCAACAAAGAGATTTCAGAAAAATACTACTTAACTGAGGGCACGGTTAAAAATTATGTATCAAGACTATACGCAAAGTTAGATGTTACAAACAGATTGGATGCCATTAATAAGATAAAAGGTGAAAAATAAAGCTGTGTCTTTGACATGAGCTTTTTTCTTTTTACTAACGCTTCTACAGCTGTCCATTTATTCTTCCTTATTATGACTTCAATGATGACTTCATTCACTACTTCCTATTGACTTATTGTTGATAAATTATTAATAAGGTCAAAGAAGGAGGCTGAAGTAATGCGAATATTTGAATTAGCATTGTTTTCTATTAGTAGTCTGACTTTCATTCTTCTACTTGCAAGAATCCAAAAGAATTGTCGTTTGGTAAGGACTCTTGCTTTTCTTTTAATGGGTATATTTTTAACTCACTTTCTAGTAGAAGGTTACCGTTGGCAAATGATTCCGACTTATTTTATGGCGATCACTACTATTCTTATAATCTATAGAAAGTTAAGTATAAATCAGCTGCAATTAAGGCTGAAGTGGAAAGGGATCACTGCTTTTGTAGTAATTTCTGTTTTTTCACTAATATTGCCAGTCCTATTCCCTGTATTTAGTTTTACAATTCCTACAGGACCTTATGATGTTGGTAGGAGCTCCCTTCATTTAACGGATTATAGCAGAGAAGAGACGTTTACGGAAGAAAGCGGGGATTATAGGGAGCTTATGGTTTCAATATCATATCCAATCGATAGAGCAAGTCATCACCCATCCGCTAGTTATATTGAAAATGCCGGGACATTTCTAAAAGCTATTAATAAAGAAACGGGTATTCCTACGTTTTTTCTTCAATACCTGAAAGAAATTCAAACAAACGGACATGAAAATGCTGCGATTGCTAAAGGAGAAGAATCGTTTCCGGTAATCATTTTTTCACACGGATTTCCAGGAACTAGATTTATGTATACAACCCTTATTGAAGAAGTGGTTAGTCAAGGGTTTGTTGTCATAAGTATAGATCACTCCTACCATTCGAGTTTGACGGTGTTTCCAGATGGAAAGAGTGCATATTTGGATGATAAAATTCCTTCACCTTTAGACCTAAAAGCTTGGGATGAGTTGATTGCATCTGTTTGGGGAAAAGATCATCAGTTCATACTAGATTTCCTAGAGGACCTTGCTTCAGATCCTTTTTATAAAGGAAAGTTAGATCTAGAAAGGATAGGGGTAATGGGGCACTCCTTTGGTGGAGCAACTGCGTTTCAAACATTGATTCAGGATGATAGAGTCAAGCTTGGCATTAATATGGATGGAACATTTTTTGGGGAGAAGGTCAGAACTGATGCGCAGTATAAGCCATTTTTATGGATGACTGTAGATGCGGGCCAAATATCTGACCAAACAGAAACGCCTGATAAAAACACACTTAAGATGCTAGGAATGACAAACGAAGAGTTCGTCACGTTGTCTAAGGAGCTCAAAAACCGTAAAAAACAGTTTGAAACGTATGCAAGTGATATGGTTCAAATCAATGGAACACACATGAGTTTCAGTGATTACTACTTGTTTAGCCCGTATCTTGCCATATCAGACAAGGTAAATGTCCACCAGCAACATCAAATGATTAGTAAAAATATTGTAGAGTTTTTAAAGGATAATTTTTAGGAATAAAAGGCTGATTCTACTCAATCAGCCTTGTTTCAACTGGCATTTATATCCAGTGTTCCTTATGGTCGAGAGCATATTGTTTAAACGAGATAGGTTTCCTTTTTAAAAGGTACTCCGTATCTTCTGTAACCTTTTCAGCTGTTTTCATTTTTGTTACTAAGTAAAGCATGGTCATGACATTTGCAAAATCTTTTCTTATTCCACGTTGAATAATGGTCCGTCTGAACTCAAATACACCTGGATTCTTATACTCTATTTTTCTACCAAGAATCTCAGAGAGGATTGTTTCAATTTCATAGTAGTCTAGTGCTTCATTTCCAGTGAGTGTGTATGCTTTTCCGATATGACCTTCTTCAGATAGACAAACGGCTGCGACCTCTGCAATATCTCTTGTGTCAATAAAACTCGTTTTAGCTTTTCCGACAGGCATGAATAGTTCATTACGTAACTTTATATCTTCTTTATGCGTTGTATTTAGATTTTGCATGAAGAAGCTAGGTCTTAAAAATGTGTAAGGTATTTGTAGTTCTTTAATCATATCCTCAATTTTACGGTGGGGAACAACAGGATTTTTTTCAACTCCCATTAATGAAACAAATACGACTTGTTTAATCCCTTTTTCTTTCACTTTTTCCAAGAATGGTTTCATATCCTCTTTCGGATTCGCAAGCTGTGGGGGGCGGACTAAGAAAACCCTGTCCACTCCTTGTAAGGCATGTTCAAATGTTTCCGGGTTTTGAAAGTCAAATGGAACGATTTCTACTTCCGGTTCGGAGAATATATCCTTTGCCTTTTCAACTGTAAATACTCCTGCTTTTACTTGTTCTCCTCGCTTTGCGAGTTGCTCTACTACGTAATAACCAATATTACCTGTTGAGCCAGTTACGAGAACTTTCTCCATCATGATCAGTCCTTTAAATTCATATTTATTCTTACTAAGTAGGAGGTTAATTCGCTGATTTCCTTTTCCGAAAACCCCTGCAAAGCAACCGAAATCGTCTCTTCACTCTTCTTTTCCAAAGTCGGTAAAATTTCTTTCGTTTGTTCAGTTAGCTGAAGAATATGGGCTCTTTTATCAGTGGGGTGTGGGAGCTTTTGAATAAAGCCTTTTTCAAGAAGTCGCTTTACTACACCTGAAATGGTTGGTTTATCCATATCGAGGCGCCCGGCAATAGATACAGACATATACTGATTATCATGGGCTTTTTGTTCTTCAAGCATTTGTAAATCTTTTATCACAGCCCATTGAGTTGCGGTGAAGTTTTCTTCTTCAAGTCTCTTGTTTAACTGGTATTTTATTAACTTGGCAGATGAGTTTAGTAGGTAACCTAGATTCTTCATAGTAGATCCTCTTTTGTAATATAGTTTGGCATACTAACTATATTATAAAATTAGTTAGTGTACTAATCAATATGCGGGTGTTAGAGTTCATAAAATGTTCAAAGGGAGTTCGCATAGATTAATGTCAGTTTTTCATAGTTTTACTGATATTCGTGCATTAAGAACCACTATTAGTGCTTGTTTTTTATAAAATGAAAAGGAATTTGGTATTAAAGCAAGAGATTAGTGCACAATTTTTGTAGATTGTACGAATTTTGTGTACTAAACAAGTTTATTAATACCTAATTTTCATCATATCAATAAAAACTAGTCACTACTCTAAAATAAAACACCACCTATGCCATTAAGACAAGGTGGTAAACGATCCTTAATCCATATCTGTTTTATCATTTTGATCTTTGTTTCTTTTATTCCCCTTGCTGTTATCGCCACTAGTTATTTCTGAGGCGAACTCTTCTGTACCTGCTTTCGGAGAGTTTTGGTTTTTGCTACCCTTATTGAATTTCTTCGTCATTAGATCAAATCTCCTTTTCAACATATATCAACTATAGTTTGTCATCTAATGACCAAAGTATGTACAAAAGAAAAAGACCTCCCAATAGGAGGCCAACAAAGGGGGAATTACACTTGTAGTAGCATTTTAGCCACTTTTCGTTGTCTTTAAACAAGCTTACAAAAAAATGATTAAATTCCCCATCTGATTCCTCGGGTGTATCCTGGAATTTAATTTCCTGCATTATGTTATAATATTGGTAAATTGTGTTACGGATATTGAGGTGAAATAAATGGAAAATATTTTAGTTTGTGTCAGTCACCCTAACCATGCAGAAAGACTGATTCAGAGAGGGAGATTATTAGCAGAGGCATTTGGTGGTAGTTGCCTTGTCCTTTCAGTCCACAAAAATCATATGGATGATGATTTAGATTTTAACCAGCTTCAAACGAAGTTAATGTTTCAAACATTAGCTGAAAAATATGATGTAAAAATGTTATCTAAATGCTCAGAAGGGAAAAAGGTCTCTATTGTAATAGCTGATACAGCAAAGGAAGAAAATATCACTCAAATCGTAATTGGACAAGCAGTACAATCAAAGCTTGAACTTGTTATGAAGCAGTCGATTATCAATGAGCTTTTCCAACAGCTAGAGGGAGTAGATGTACACGTCGTTGAAGTTAACCGTGAAGTTCATAACCAATCTGAATTTTGTGATAGAGGAATCAACTCTCAGATTGTAAAAAAAGATTCTGAATATTACCTTGTATTCGATGATACACAGGAAGAGGGCCTGGACGGGATATTCTTTAGGGAACTATCGACTAATTTTTCAAATGGTTTCTTTGTTATTCAAAAGGAGAATGAACATCAGGTAGTCCGTGTTCGTAATGGAGTCGTTCAGCTTTCAGACTTGGATCAATCCTAATACAAACAAAAGCAGCGATTCATGATATCGCTGCTTTTTAAAAGCCTTTTATAGCAAATCATTTACGTTATACACAACTCCGCTTTCTGCTTTATTGGCTAACAACAAATCAATTAAAGCATTGGCGACAGTATCTGTGTCACGTAACAAGCCTTGCTCCTTATAGTCTTTAAACTTTTCAACATCCTGGAAGCTTTCTTGAGAAGATGAACGGATGACTCCCTGCATCTCTGTATCCATAATCCCAGGACTGTATGCAATAATAACATGCTCAGATCCAGCTGTTTGTTGCTCTAATGCTGCCGTTTTCGTAAACATATTTAGAGCGGCTTTTGTACTGCAATACGTACTCCAACCTTGAATAGGTCTTTCAGCTGCACCAGATGTAATATTTACGATGGTTAGTTTTGAAGAGCTTGCTCTTTCCAGGAATAAGTTCGAAATAATCATAGGAGCTAACAAATTTAGCTGAACATTTGTTACCACTCTCTCAGTAGGAAGTTTGCCAACCGTTTCAATCGGTTCAACCATACCGGCATTATTATAGACAAACACCTCTTCAGGATTTTCGGTAGCAAGTAGTTCAACAATTTTTGTAAAAGCCTCTTCAATCTGTTCAATATTGGATAAATCACAAGGAACATGTTGATAAAACAAATTACTGGAAGTGGCTAGAGCTTTCATTTCCTCATTTTCAGTTCTAGATACTGTGATAACTCCAATCTGCTCCTCGATCATTCGTTTTGTAATAGATGTTCCAAGTCCTTTTGAAGCCCCTGTTATAATGGCGAATTTCAATATTTTTCACTCCTAATACTTCTTCATACTATTGCCATTATAGTATTTAAAAAGTAAATTAGAAAATTTTCAGTCTCTAATCGGAGGAAATATCTTTACTTAACTCACCTTTTATTAATTCATCTTTTACAAAGTGAATAACAGATAAAATAATCCCTGCCAAAAACCAGGATATCGTTATGATGGTTAGGTCGATAAAGTAATAAAGAATGACCGTGCTTATAAATGTTATGAATAAACATATATGAGGTTCTTTTAAGTACTTAGCCATTTACCATCTCAGCCTTCCGGTAATATTCACTAAATATTTCAGCAAACACTTCTACGGTGTTATATAGCTCTGTTAAATCATTATCAACCCCTCCAAATTCTACAAGGAGCGCTCTCGTTGATAAGTCTTGATTATAGACTCCATTGCCTTCACTTTTTCCTTTTACAAAAACCCCTCTACTAATCCCTGGATATCTCTGTTCAAGCATCACTTCAAGTTCACTGGCTATTTTCAGGTTCTGTTCGTAGTTTTTATTTTCTTCACCAACGATAAAAAACAATCGAGCAAATGGTTTTCCGTTTATCATTTTCGTCGTGATATCTTTCCGTTGACCATCTCGATGAATATCAATTAAGAAATCGAGATCTTCGTTTGTCGCCATCGCTTCCTGGACAATGCTTCGAGATGCTGAGTAGGACTTTCCATACGTCCAACTCTTTTTCTGGAGCTCTTCCGTCATATTTGTTGTATCGAGCTCTACTCCAATCCCATGTTTGTTCAACTCAGTTGCCAACCGCTTCCCAACAGCAACAACATTTACCTTCTCGTTTGTACTAAATGCCTCGTTCGCTTTTGTTACTCCCTTTAACAGGGGGATAAAGGCTTCTGAACTATGAGTATGATAAATAAACACAGATTTTTTGCCTGTTACCATCGGAGGTGAGCTTTCGTCCTCCTCTTCCTTCAGCATTTCATTGGCAATTTCTCTTTCTTTCAAAAGCACATCCATTGGGGGTGCCGATTCAATTGGTAAAGTGGTAAAATCAGTTCCTTCTCCAGCTACCACAATCTCTGTATCAAAAATAGAAAAACCAGGTAATTCACTTCCCAGAAAAGTTCTCGTATCAGTAGGTTGGATGTTAGTTGCCAGTTTCAGAGCAAGGTCGGAAAAAGTGTAAATATCAGTATCTTCACCGGCTGTATAAAAATAATGGTTCTCTGACCTTAAAAGGTTTATAAATAATTCCCCTGCATCCAAATCCTTAATCAACGGCTTGATCGTATCAGAGGTAAAAGGAGTAGAGTAAGTACTAACTACGCCAGCAAGAACAAATGCCATTATAATGCTAAGGAACCATCCATTTATATAAAGCCATACAGAAACAATAGGTGTTTTTATATTTCTCATATAAACCCCCTCCATAAATACAAATATATGAACCTAGTTATAAAAATAAGACAAGGGTTTATGAAATAAGCTAACTTTGTGAGGTGAAAACCTATAGAGAGCGCCTTACAGGGGGGACATTGTGAGGGTAAAATTAAAGGAAATTGGAATGTTGCATCGAAGATAGTGTTAATGTTGAACTATTTTAAATACAAAGAGGAGCATTCCTATGGATATGAATTTAGAAAAAATTGATGAAACGAAACGACAAGTGCTTGAAAATTTATTGGAATACTATGTCTATGAATTTAGCCCATATTTAGACATAGATGTAAATGAAGAAGGGAAATATGGTTTTGCCTTGGTAGATGAATACGTTACAGACCCTCAATATTCTTCATATTTTATTAAACATAACGAGCATCTTATTGGGTTTGTCATTGTTAAGGAACTGAATGACCAAGATTTTAACTTTTGCATTGAACAGTTCTTCATTTTAAAAAAATACAATGGGAAAGGGTTCGGAAAGAAAGCAGCCACTGAGGCATTCAATTTATACAAGGGAAAATGGCAGATTACCCAAACAGAAACGAACTATCCTGCCCAAGCTTTTTGGCGGAGTGTCATTAAGGAATATACGAATAATCAGTTCAGTGAATTTTATGATGATAAAAGAAGGTCTGTACAAAGATTTGAGAATAGTTAAAAAGGGGAAGTGTCACATTTATGGTGGCACTTTTTTTATTTTATTTGGAATTAGACGAATCTACTAGGACATGCGCCTTTTTATAACTAGATTAGTGGAAAAGCCCTCACTTTATAGTAATTATCCCATATAAAAGTAGTAAAAAGGCCAATAAATTAGGGATTTGCTACAGGGCGAATCTACTGATGAAAATGCCTTTTCTTACTAGACTAGGGAATAGCCCTCACCTAGTAGATTTAAAATCATATGTAAATAGTATAAGAGTCAAGGGGGTGAAAGGTGTTGGGAGAACTAAACGATAAGCTAAGGGAGTTATCGAAAAATCTTGTTGGGCTACACGTGAAGGATGTAGTTAAGAAAAACAAAGGATTAAAACTAAGAGATCTTTCTTCAGAAGAAAAAGAAAAGATTAAGAAGTTATTCCATGACTTAGAAGAGCAAGTGAATGAATTTGTGAAGAAAACAAAGAAAGAAGCAGCAGAAAGTTTGGAAGAAGCTGAAGAGAAGGCCAAGAAGGTTCGCACAACTTTAAGAGATAAGTTGGGCAAAAATAAAAATTAAGTGAAAAGGAGAGATACGTTTATGTTAAGTGGAAAAAACCGCTGTGAAACAAGAGGGGAAGTGTTTGGAACAACTACTGACTGTCACAGAAGATGGACTGCACTAGACCCTGCAAGTAACTTCCCGTTTACGGGTGATGACGCTGACATTGTACAAGAGGCAGATCAAGTATCTGATATTGAACAACGCTCAAGTGAAAAGATTGTTATTAAAGATAGCTTAAACATTAATGTTACTTCAACTGAAACACAAGTAGCTGTATCATTACAAGCTGCACTACAGGTAGCAATTGCTCTAGTAGTAAATATTACAATTGCTGATAGTGATCAAGCTGAAAAGGTAACTCAAGAGTTACTACAATATTCTCAAATTCAACAAGTTAACCGTCAGAGCATCTATGTAGAGAACTCTCGTGATGTTAATATCACTACAACAGATACTGATGTAGCAGTGTCTATCCAACTATTGCTTCAACTATTGCTAGCACTTCTGGTTGAAGTAGATATTCTGTAAGGATTTAAAGTAACAAGTACGTTAAACTTCTAACAACCCTAACCTCCTATTAAATATAAAAGTAGCATATAGGTGGGAGCCCTATATGCTACTTTTTCTCTGTATAAAAACTAGTATATTCTGTATTTTTCTCAGTCATATGTTAAATTGTAATGTTCCATTCATTTAGAAAAGGTGCGGTTATACGGTTCGGGGAGTGTGTAACGTCCTTGGTAGTGCCTGATTGTTTTATTTCACCATCCATAACAATCAATAATTCGTCTGTTAAATATTTAATTTCCATTAAGTCATGGCTTACGAACACTGTTGTTGTGCTGGTGTCTTTTAATATATTTTTCAAATCCTTTAGTAATTTCATTTTGGTCGGAAAATCTAGTGCTGAAAAAGGCTCATCCAAAAATAGTACTTTTGGTTGTAATACCATGGCTCTTGCTAGATTGACTCTTTGTGCTTCACCGCCCGATAAGTGGTAAGCATGCTTTTTTGCCAGGTGAGAAATTTTAAAGACATCTAACCAATGAGAGACCTTTTCTTTAATCACTTTTTTTGACTCTTTACGAAGCTTTAAGCCCACTGCAACATTATTAAAAACAGTCGTATTAAGGAGCAGTGATTGTTGAAGCGCTATGGCGAACTTTCTCCGTTGTTCAATGGTAATGGTCCTCATTGAAATTTCACGTTCTTCGTAAAATAGATTTCCTGAACTCGGCTGATCAAGAAAAGATAAAAGCTTTAATAGAGTACTTTTTCCAGCGCCATTTGGCCCCATTATACCAACTATATTACCTTTCTGGATACATAGGGAAGAGATTGAAAGGATTCTCTTGTCTTTAACATCGTATTTTATGTTTTCTAATCTCATTAATATACTCATATTCTTCGATTCCTTTGCTGTAAAAACGTTAAACAAAATGTGATAAGGAATGCAATAGTCATTAATATAAAAGACAGGGCTAATGCAATATCAAAATTCCCTTTTGATACTTCCATTACAATCGACGTAGTCAGGATTCTTGTTTCACCACGAATGTTTCCACCAACCATCATGGCAGCTCCAACCTCTGCTATCACTCTTCCAAAACCGGCAATAATGGCTGCCAGAATAGCGATTCGTGTTTCTTTTAGTAAGAGAAGAATAGATTGCCCCTTTGTTGCACCAAGCGCTTTAATTTGAAGAAGCATTTTTGAGTCAATTTGCTGAAAGGCTGAGCTTGTTAACCCGATTACAATGGGTAGAGACACAAGAACTTGGGCCATGACAATAGCTGTGGGAGAAAATAATAGAGAGAGATCTCCTAACGGTCCAGATCGCCATAACAACATGGTAATCCATAAGCCCGCCACAACGGGGGGAAGTCCCATGCCAATATTAATAAATACTAGAAGAATTCTTCTGCCAGGGAATCTTTTTAAACCGAGGAAAATTCCAGTAGGTAGACCAATGAGTGTACTTATTAATACAGCAGTTAACGAGACTCTTAACGTAAGCCAAGTCACGTGAAATATCTCGCTGTCCCCAGTTGCGATCATGTATATTGCCCTTTTTAATCCATCTATTAAAAGCTCCATGCTTCCTCCAGCTTTCTGTTGGGTTCTTCCATATCCTAATCGGCTATAAGAAAGAACCCTTCATAGGTAGTGGTACGATTTTCTACTCTGTATAAGGGAAGAATAAGGATTGTCCGTATTCTTCTTTACCAAACTTCTCAATCACCTTTTGTGTTTCTTCGTTCACCATAAATTCTACGAAAAGCTCAGCACCTTCACTATAGACCTTATCGTGTTTCTCAGGGTTTACTTGCATCACGTGGTAGATGTTTAATAATGCCTCGTCACCCTCAACGGTAATTTCCATATCGGATAAATTCTTTTCTTGTGCTAAGAAAGTCGCTCTATCTGTTAAAACATAGCCTTGTTTTTCAGCAGATAATTGAAGAGTAGGTCCCATTCCTTGACCAGTTTCAACATATGAAGTGTTATCTGTTGGAGTAATGTTTAAGGATTTCCAGATAGATAGTTCTTTCTTATGAGTTCCTGAATCATCTCCTCTTGAAACGAATACGCTATTCTCATCAAATAATTTTTGGAAAGCCACATTTACTTCCATGCCTTTAATTCCTGCTTGGTCAGCTTTAGGTCCAACAATAATAAAGTCGTTGTACATAACGCGCTTGCGATTTATGGCATCTCCACTATCAACAATTTCCTGCTCTGTGGCTGGTGCGTGGACAAGTAATACATCCGCTTCACCTTTTGTCCCCATTTCAAGAGCTTGACCTGTTCCAACTGCAATCGTCTTTAAATTTATAGATGGATGCTGATCTTCAAACAAAGGAATAAGTATATCTAGTAATCCACTATCTTGAGTGCTCGTTGTTGTTGCCAAAATTAAATCTTTTACTTCCATTTTTTCTTCTTTAGACTGACTATTTGTAGACTCTACTTTAGTGCTAGGTGCTGTGCTTGAACATGCAACTAGAGATATAAAAAGGAGTCCAATTAAACTAGAAAATAGTAGTTTATTCTTTCTCACACTTTTGTTCCCCCTGAATGTAATTACTAATAGTTAGTAATCATCTATGCTCATAAATAATAGTTCCTAATTCACTTGCATCATAACCATCGAGCTTTAATACATGATCTTTGAAGGTCGTAAGTTGGATCATATCAATCAAATGCTGAAGATTGCTCTCATTTTGAGGTGTCCACCGAAAAACAAGATCAAACTGCTCTGTTGCAATAGGGATAAAATCTAAATTGAGTTGGCTTGCTGCAGAGCGAATACCAAATGCGATATCTGCGTCCCCACGGCTAATATAAGAAGCAGTGGATAGGTGGTTCCATTCTTCTACTTCATACCCTTTTATTGATTCCGGTCCAACTCCTTCTTTGGCTAGCAAAGAATCTAATAAGAAGCGGGTTCCAGATCCTTTTTGTCGGTTCACAAAGCATATGTCTTTTCGAATAAGGTCCCTAAATCCCGTAATCTGCTTGGGATTATCCTTGGCAACAATTAACCCTTGTTCGCGGTTAGCTAAGCGCATAACTGTAATTTTTTCGTGCACAAATATTTGTTTAATAAAAGGGAGATTGTATTCGTGAGATGCGGGATCTAGTAGGTGAATGGCTGCTATATCAGCAGAACCCCTATGTAGCATCATTAAACCCTCTAAGCTGCCAATAAATGTGGGTTGGATGGAAAGAATATCAGCTTCTTTTGTAATATACTTAACTAAATATTCAACAAGAAAGTCATGGCTACCTGACAAACGTAATGAAGACGGGTTTACTTGGACTTTAGGGGAATTCTTAGATGGAGAGCTCACCATGTTCTGTTTAAAGCGATCTACTTCTGATTCCTCAACACGCATTTTATTTCCAACCTTAAATGCTTGTAGTTCCCCTCGTTTGATTAGCTCATATACGGTATGCTTTGAAATTTTAAATAGTTTAGCAATTTCATCTGGTGTATAGGTATATCCATTCAAGCTTTGTGTCCTCCTTACTTTTGGATCCTAGTTAAAAATAAATCATTTACTCCTTTTTAAATGTGATTTATGTTACATATCGTTAAGTTTTGTTAAGTTTCGTTTAGCCAAGTCACAATTACGACACAAGATAACAAAGAGTTAATAGAATTTCAGTACAAACTTCATCTTTAAAACAGAAATAGTCCGATATCCAACTTGAAATAGTAGAGAGATAGCTAGCTGTCTAGGTATGTTGATTGAGTCGAGACGTGCTTATAAATGCAAATTATTTTATTGAAAAACGTTTAGATATTTTGAATAATAAAGTTAGAGTAAAATTTAGGAAATGATGAATTAGGGGGATTACATGAACAGTACCCATCTTTTTTTTAACACAGCAATCGGGGTGAAAAAGCCTGAAAATATACGAAATAAAGATCAAAGCTGTCCTTTTTGTAAAAGAGAGGAATTAACCGATATTATTGATGTCAAAGACTCAATCATGCTCTTGAAAAATAAATTTCCAGTATTAGAAAATACATTTCAAACCGTTTTGATCGAAACGGATGATTGTCTAAGCGAACTTTCACTCTATACGAGGGAGCATTTAGTAACATTAATAACCTTTGGTTTAAATCATTGGATTTCTATGGAAGAAAGCAGAAAATATAAATCTGTTATTTTTTTTAAGAACCATGGGCCTTTATCAGGAGGAACTCTTGCTCATCCTCACATGCAAATCATTGGTTTAAATAACATTGATTATTTGGATAAGGTATCGGAGGAACACTTTCTAGGTTTGAAAATCGCGGAGCAAAACAATGTTGTTTTCACCCTATCAACGAAACCGAAAATCGGGTTCTATGAGTTCAATGTAAAAATGACAGGAATGAACGAGGTTGAGCAGTTCGCACTTTATATACAGGCGGCAGCACACTACATATTAAATGAGTTTCCATTTAGATGTAACAGCTACAATCTGTTCTTCTACAAAATCAACGATGAGATATATGCAAAAATTGTTCCTCGTTTCATAACAACGCCAATATATATGGGATATTCAATTCCGCAGATTCCGGACAACTTAGAATGGATGCAAAAGGATATCATTCAAAAGTATTTTAGTCATTTATAATAGGAGGTTCATGATGAGTATTTCTATGACACCAATAGGGTTTGTTAAAAGTACACGAAAAGAGATGTTGGATGATCAGTGGAGTCTGGAGAAAGCTTCTATTCAATTAGATCGAGCCCTTTTTACTGAAGAAGCGCTATATGGATTAGAGGACTTTTCTCACGTAATCGTTACATTTTATATGCATAATGTTAATAAAGAAAAAATCGAGACAAAAGCAAGGCATCCTAGAAACAATCCTGATTGGCCGAAGGTAGGAATTTTTAGTCAAAGAGGAAAAAATAGACCGAATCAAATTGGAATTACCATTTGTGAAATTGAAGAGATCAATGGCGTAACGTTAACTGTAAAAAATTTAGATGCTATTGATGGTACTCCCGTGTTGGATATAAAACCATATATGGCTGAGTTTGGATCAAATGGAGAAGTCCGACAGCCTGAGTGGGCTACTGAATTAATGAAAGGCTATTTTTAATAGTAGAAAGGTAATTGAAGGGGAGAATACTCTTTAAGCTTAACTGAAATCGTACTAAGTGGAATACATAATAAGGAAAACATCATGTAATAATACCCATTCTTCACAGAAAAGTTGTGATTTGTTCTCAATAAAAATATAATGAAGAATTGTACACAATCTTCGTTTTGGACAAGTTAAGAAGGTATAAACTTTTGAAGTTAGATAACTGTCCAGCATAAGATCCCAGCGACTAAATGTACTTCATGTACAATAAGGCAAACACTCTTCGTGTTCTCTTTATTTCAGTCAGTGCCTGCCCTTAAAGTCGTCGCTGAACAGGACCTTGTGCTTTTCTGATCATCAAAGGAGAATGAGCATGACTTCAAATAATAACAATGTTTCAACATCTAGAGTCGATTTTAGTTTGATCTTAATTCTCTTACTTCTGTTTCTAACAAGTTGTGTCGCCATCTATAGTGCGCAATCTACTGGTCAATATGGTGAAAACTTTCTTATTAAGCAAATCGTTTGGTATGTCATTGGAACAGGGATTATCGTTGCCGTAGTTACGTTAGATTCGGATCAGCTAAAAAAACTCTCCTGGTACGCATACGGTTTTGGCATATTTTTGTTAGGATTCTTGATTGTAGCTCCAACTAGCATTGCTCCAGTTATAAATGGTGCAAAAAGCTGGTTCCGCGCTCCAGGGATAGGCTCATTGCAACCAGCTGAGTTTGTAAAGGTATTTATTATATTAGCTATATCCCGAGTCATTGTGGATCATCATCAAAAGCACCAAATAAAAACAGTCCAAACTGATCTATGGCTACTTGGAAAAATTATTGCAGTTACGTTTGTTCCTCTTGTTCTAGTTATGCAGCAACCAGACTTAGGAACCTCCTTGGTATATATTTCTATTATGCTTGGAATGATTTTTATTTCAGGAGTATCATGGAAGATTCTTTTTCCCATTTTCGGAGCTGGAGTTTCTTTCATTGGAATGATTTTTTATTTTGTTCTTTGGCACCCAGATATATTGGAAAAGCTCCTTGGTGTAAAGGAATATCAGTTCGGGAGAATTTATTCTTGGCTTGATCCCTATAATTATCAGAGTTCAGCGGGGTATCAGCTAACGCGTTCCCTATTGGCTATAGGTTCTGGTGAGACAACTGGAAAAGGATATGGGACAAGAGAGGTATATTTACCAGAAAGTCATACAGACTTCATCTTCAGTATTGTTGGAGAAGAATTTGGGTTTATCGGGGCTAGTATTTTAATTAGTTTATTCTTCTTACTGATCTACCATATTACAAAGGTGGGAATGGAGACAAAAAACGACTTTTATACGTATATTTGTGTAGGTGTTATAAGTATGCTTACGTTCCACGTTTTTCAAAATATCGGTATGACAGTGGGACTTCTTCCAATCACAGGGATCCCGTTACCATTTATCAGTTATGGTGGAAGTTCTTTAATGGGGAATATGTTAGCGATAAGCTTGATTTTCTCTATCCGATATCATCATAAGAAATATATGTTTTCAAGTGATGATTAAGGGAGAAGGGATATAAATACCGGAAGCAGGGAAAATTCTTTGCTTCTTTTAGATTTGATAGCCTAGTGAGGTCAATATTTAAATAGAACAAAAAAAGGAACCTGCCGTACCAGCAGGTTCCTTTTTTAGGGGATGAGGGATGCTCGCTTTATTAAAGAGGGGGAATAAAGAGAGCAATGTTTCATTTATCTGTATTTAGGAAATTAATCACAATTTAGGTAGTTATCACTCAATGAAGAATGATAATCATTTTCAAGTACAACTTAATCATAAGTTTATTTGCTCTTTTTGTCAACACTAATTGATATTGATTTTCATATTCAATGACTAAATTGTGAACGGTAGCAAATACTAATGAAAATGATTTTCAAACTCATTGACAGTAGTTCATTCATTTTATAGACTAAAATAAAATGCTAAATCATGATTGGTTTAGTTTATTTTTTATGACCTCTTCTTAGTCAACTACCTTTTAATGGTCATGAAACTAGCATATGCCTTAGTAACTATAAGTATAAATATGAAATTATTTATCCTGAATTATAGGCTTTTTATACAAAAAATGATTTTAATCCTTAACATAAGAGAAGCATTGATGCTAGTTACTGGTCTCACCAAGGAAGCAGGTGCCTGTAACAAAATCAATGTCTAACAATTAACAGTGCAAAGAAGAATCGAACGATAAATAGGGGTATTGGTTAAATATTGAAAAAGGGGCGGTCAAACATGATCGAAGCGCAAAATTTAAGTCTTGCTTACGGGGATTCTCTCATAATTGATCAACTAGATCTGCAAATACCAAAGGGAGAAATCACTGTTTTTATTGGAGGGAATGGGTGTGGTAAATCGACACTTCTTCGTTCTATTGCTCGATTGCTGAAACCGAAGTCAGGAGCCGTTTTACTAGAAGGTAAAGCGATTGCTAAAATGCCTACGAAAGAAGTGGCAAAACAGATGGCAATCCTGCCTCAATCGCCTGTAGCTCCAGAAGGATTAACGGTTTTACAACTTGTCAAACAAGGGCGTTATCCTTATCAAACATGGCTTAAGCAGTGGTCGGAAGAAGACGAAGAGAAAGTAAATAATGCTTTAAAAGCTACCGGTATTGAAGCGTTAAAGGACCGCCCAGTAGATTCTTTGTCAGGCGGACAGCGACAAAGAGCTTGGATCGCTATGACATTAGCCCAAGATACCGATATTGTTCTTTTAGATGAGCCGACTACATATCTCGATATGACGCATCAAATCGAGATATTAGATCTTCTATTTGAACTGAACGAAACGGAAAAAAGAACAATTGTAATGGTTCTCCATGATCTTAATCTAGCTTGCCGCTATGCTCATAATATTGTTGCAGTTAAAGATAAAAAAGTATTTGCACAAGGTAAACCGGAATATGTAATTAACTGTAGCCTTGTTAAAAACGTTTTCGGAATGGATTGTGAAGTAACTATGGATCCACTTTTTGGAACGCCATTATGTATCCCTTATGGAAAAGGAAGATGTATTATTAAACAGGCAGGTCTGGCTAATGCCTAAGATTCTACTTACTAATGAGGAAACTGAACAGTTAAGTAACTACAGGTTCTCAAATAAGAGTAAACCAACCGACAGCACAATTGAGTTGGTAGAGCTTTTGAAAGATGAGCAAAGTTTACTGAACTATATGGAAGAACTGTCAAAAGTAATAGGGTCTCCAAACTTAAAAGTGACAGCTTCTATTTTTGTAAAGAGGTATGCCTTTTTAGCAGTTATTTATTTATATAGCATGACCAAGTGGAATAAAAGCTTAGATATATCGATTGATCGTATATCCCTTCAGACAAAAGAAGACGATGAACACTGGCTTCCGTCCTTCTATTTTAAAAAGGCGGAAGTAGAGGCTATGATGGGTGAAAGGAACGAATGGAGAGACCGATGCTTACAAAACCTCTTCTCAAACCATTTATCCATAGTGCTTAGCGCATTATCTTTGCATACAAAACAATCCAAGCTAATCATGTGGGAAAATATAGCCATCTATATCTTTTGGCTGTATGAAAGTGTATTTACTCAAGTTGACGATGACGAACTGAAGAATAGGGCTTCTGAAGATTTTCACTATATAATGAATGAAGCTCCTGGATGTTTGTTTGGAAAATATCATAACAATCCTTTAAAAAGGCACTTCCATCAGAAAAGTTATGTTGAGCATCTTCAAGAGGAAGTCCGAGTGAGAACATCCTGCTGTTTTTCGTATATGTTAGAGGGAAGTTCAGACAAATGTAAAATTTGTCCTCAAACGTGCAACATACCGAAAAGAGGAGGTGTGACCATTGGAGGATAAATTTCTATCTCAATTTGAAGGTTTGCTTACTAAATATTCAGAACTGCTCATCGGCGAGACAGACCCTGAACTAGTGGAAAAGGTGAAGATTTGGTCACTATATACCCATATAAGCAAGTCTATGCCACCTTTAGCAAAACATTGGAACGAGGAATATCCCGATGCAAAAGAGGAAATGAAAAGGTTAATAATGGAAATTAAGGAACTTAACGAAAAGCACCGGTTAGCTAGTAAAAAAGAATAAAAAAAGCCGTTTTGATTGTAAATACGTCAAAACGGCTTTTTGTTTTTTTGGCTATCTACTGAATAGGTTTATTCCCATTATTGTAAGGGAATTGCGAAGAGTACCCCTGAAATTGCTGATATGTTTGTTGCAATTTTTGTTGTTCAGCAGGCTCAATAGAGTACCATCCTTTTTGAAACATTAGATTATAAAAATCTCTTTGAGCGTTTTGTGTCTCGTTAAAAATAGTCAAGATATCCTGATAGAGTGCTTGGTGGCTTGCTTCATTTAAATACGTACAATAGGAATCGGTCATATATTTTTCTGTTGCTAATATGTCATTCGTAAAATCCCGATCGTTCATTTGGGGTGTTTTAGCAATGGGTGATTCAGGATTTTGTATTTTCTGCTGATTTTGATTCATTCTATTTCCCTCCTTACTGTTGCATGAATGTTTGGTTTTGTGTGTTTAGGTGAGAAAGAATCTGCTCATAGTGACGTTGGTGCATTTGACCACATTTTTCAAATTCCATTTTTAATTGTTGATCTTGGCATTGTTGTGCAAAAAAATGGGCTTTTTTCATAGCTAGTAAATTCCATGAAAGCATGTCTGATAAGTATAGAGAGTCTTTTGATGAAACGACAGCAGGAGGTTGAGGCATAATCCCTTGCTGAGCTTGTTGAAATTGGTTATTCATATTTTGTTGTTGTTGCATAATATCCCTCCAATAGTTAAGGAAATTTAAAACTATAAGTGTATTTTGAACCGTATGTTTATAGAAAAATGACAGTACGAATATATCCTTCCTCTGGGTAAATTACTTTATACGATTCATTACCGACAAAAATCGAGTATATTCTCACAAATATATATCCAAATGAATAGAAAGATGATAAAATAATTTTGTTTGAATTCACGCTATAAAAAGTACTGAAATATATATGATGTATGCGTTTTCATAAGGGGGAGTCAGCATGGAACAACTAATGAGAGATTTCTTTCTCTTCTTATCAAAAAATAAATATCTGACAAAATTAGCGAAAAAGTACGGTTTGCGCTTTGGGGCGGCTCGATTTGTTGCTGGGGAAACAATTCAGCAGGCTGTAAATGTGATCAAGGACTTAAATAGTAAGAATTTAGTTGTAACCATTGATTACCTAGGAGAATTCATCGATAACGAGAGAGAAGCCAAGGAAATGGCTGACAACTCGATATTGGCGATTGAGGCAATAGGCAGAGAAAAGTTAAAATCTCAGCTTTCTTTAAAGATGACTTCAATGGGGTTGGATATTTCTGATGACGTTGTTTTAGGGAATATGCGTAGAATTCTTGACGCAGCTGTGAAAAATAATGTTTTTGTTACAATTGATATGGAAGATTATTCGCGTTGTCAAAAAACGATTGATATCTTTAAACAGCTAAAATCCGAGTATGACAACATTGGTACCGTTATCCAAGCATATCTCTATCGTACAGAACAGGATATGACGGATTTAAATGAATACAATCCGAATCTCCGACTTGTAAAAGGAGCTTATAAGGAATCTCCAGAGGTGGCATTCCCTGAAAAGAAAGATGTAGATGAAAACTTTAAGAAGATTATCAAGATGCATCTTTTAAATGGAAACTATACCGCTGTTGCCACGCACGATGATGCTATGATTGAATATACAAAGCAGCTTGTAAAAGAGCATAATATACCGAATGACCAATTTGAATTCCAAATGTTATATGGAATCCGCACAGAAAGACAACTAGAGTTGGTTAAAGAAGGATATAAAATGAGAGTTTACGTTCCTTATGGGACTGACTGGTATGGGTATTTCATGCGTCGTTTAGCAGAACGCCCAGCGAATGTTGCGTTTGTGTTAAAAGGAATGGTTAAAAAATAATAATGATTTTATCAGGCTACTCTTAAAAAGGGTGGCCTGTTTATTTTAGTAGATTTTTTATTGAAACGCGGAAATGCATGTTAGATTCGCGGAAAAAATGGGATTATCGCGGATATAATGGGGATAACCGCGGGAAAAATAGATTGAGCGCGGAAATATCTTAGTTAACCGCGGAAATACCCGCATTTTAATCGAAGCACCCCCGTCTTCTAGGAGGTGCTTATATGGAGACAGCCCAATACTCCCTTAATATTGTTATAACCTATCTTTTGAATTGGTTATTCTGACTATTCTTCTTATTTTTATGAGCTCTCTCTCCACCAGGCCCAGCATCTCCTTTAACACTGGCTGCACTCACACCTGCTTTAGAGGGATCTTTTTTTAGTCTTGCCATTTGGTTTCACCTCCACCTATTTAGCATCTCGTTTAGGATGCCCAATCTATGTATTATTAGGCTAATTTTAAAGAAAATTGTCCCTAGGAGGTTTGTTCATAAGGTATTAGTATATAAAAATCCAAGAAATCATCTCATCGACAATTTTTTTAGAATAATGAATAGCAACACAGCTATGGACCAACCTATGCCTTATTTTCAATCAAACGTTTGATTAACTAAATTCCGACAATCCTCAACAAAAGACTTTATTATCTTATAAACATTATCTTATTAAGGCTAATACAATTTAAATTAAAGAAAATGTAAATTTCAAAAAATTATTTAAATTTCCGCATCTAATTATTGCGTAAAATATCTAAATATTTTATAGTTATAGTAATAGCTCATTCGTAAGAGCAAAAAATTTTTGTGTGAAAAATGAATGAGTATTCATTCAAATGTTAAAGGGGGAGACCAAGTTGAACCAACAAATTAAAAAAGCAGCTGTCCTTGGATCTGGCGTAATGGGATCTGGAATTGCAGCTCACTTAGCAAACATTGGAATACCTACACTGTTGCTTGATATCGTACCTCGTGAATTAACTGAAGCAGAATCGCAAAAAGGATTAACCCTTGAAGATAAGCAAGTTCGTAATCGTATAAGCGCGACAAACTTACAAAAGCTTTTAAAGCAAAAGCCAGCACCTCTAACATCTAAAAAGAATCTTGCGTTAATCGAAGCAGGAAACTTTGAAGATGATATGGAGCGCTTAAAAGATGTTGACTGGATTATAGAAGTAGTTGTTGAAAACTTAGCTGTTAAGCAACAAGTTTTTGCAAAGGTTGACCAATTCCGTAAACCTGGAAGTATTGTAAGCTCGAACACTTCTGGTATTTCAGTAGAAGCGATGGCAGAAGGAAGATCAGAGGATTTCCAAAAGCATTTCCTTGGAACTCACTTCTTCAACCCACCTCGCTACTTAAAATTATTAGAAGTTATTCCTACAAAACACACTTCTCCTGAAGTATTGGCTTTCATGAAGCAATATGGTGAGGATGTACTTGGTAAAGGTGTAGTAGAAGCAAAAGATACACCAAACTTCATTGCTAATAGAATTGGTACTTATGGTTTACTAGTTACTGTTCGTGAAATGCTTAAAGGTGGATACAGCGTAGGAGAAGTTGATTCTGTTACTGGTCCATTAATCGGTAGACCTAAGAGTGCAACATTCAGAACTCTTGATGTAGTAGGTTTAGATACATTTGCTCACGTGGCAAAAAATGTATATGACCAAGTAGAAGGTGCAGAAAAAGAAGTATTTGAAATTCCATCGGTCCTTCAAGAGATGCTTAACAAAGGCTGGTTAGGAAGCAAGTCAGGTCAAGGTTTCTTCTTAAAACAAGGAAAAGAAATCTTAGAACTTAACCCAACTACTTTAGAATATGAACCACGTAAGAAACTTAAAACAGCTTCTACAGAAATGGCGAAGCAAGAAAAAGGCGCTAATAAAATGAAAGCGCTTGTTTATGCAGATGATCGTGCTGGACAATTATTATGGAACATTACAAGTCCTGCCCTTGCTTACTCTGCTGAACTTCTAGGAACAATCGCAGATGATATCGTTGCAATTGACCGTGCGATGAAATGGGGATTCGGTTGGGAAAGAGGACCATTTGAGTCTTGGGATTCAATTGGAGTAGAAAAATCAGTTGCTAAGATGGAAGCGGATGGCCTAACGGTACCAGCTTGGGTTAAAGAAATGCTAGCAAATGGTCATACATCATTCTATAAAGAAGAAGATGGTGATCAATATTTCTATCATAATGGTGAATATAAATTAATTGAAGAAAATCCAAAAGTGATAAACCTTAAGACACTTAAGAAGAAAAAAGGTGTTATTAAGAAAAATGGTGGTGCAAGCCTAGTTGACCTTGGTGATGGAGTAGCTTTACTAGAATTCCATTCTCAAAGCAATGCAATCGGCTTAGATATCATCCAAATGATTAACTTTGCGATTGATGAAGTAGAGAAGAATTTTAAAGGTCTTGTCATCGGTAACCAAGGTAAAAACTTCTGCGTAGGTGCAAACCTTGGAATGATTTTAATGGAAGCTCAAGATGATAATATTTTTGAACTAGATATGGTAGTGAAACACTTCCATCAAGCAATGATGAAAATCAAGTACAGTTCAAAACCAGTTGTTGCAGCTCCATTCGGTATGACACTTGGTGGAGGAGCAGAGGTATGTTTACCTGCAGCTCACATTCAAGCTTCATCTGAAACATACATGGGCTTAGTAGAAGTTGGTGTAGGTTTAATCCCTGGCGGTGGAGGAAATAAAGAGCTTTACATTAAGCATCTTGAAAACCTTCCGAACGGAGTAGAATTTGACCTACAAAAAGTAGCTAACAAAGTATTTGAATCAATTGCAACGGCAAAGGTATCAACATCAGGAGAAGAAGCTCGTGATAATAACTTCTTAAATAAAGTAGATGGAATTAGTATCAATGGCGATCACCTATTATATGATGCAAAGCAAGCAGTATTAGCTCTTGCTGAAAAAGGTTATACACCTCCAGTTCGTAAAAAAGTACCAGTTGTTGGTGAGCCAGGATATGCGACATTACTATTAGGTGCTCAAGCAATGATGTATTCAGGATATATCTCTGAGCACGATCTAAAGATTGCTAAGAAGCTAGCTTATGTCATCGCTGGTGGAAACGTACCTTATGGAACGGAAGTAGATGAGCAATATCTATTAGACCTAGAAAGAGAAGCATTCCTAAGCTTAGTAGCAGAACCAAAATCACAACAACGTATGCAACATATGCTTGTAAAAGGAAAACCATTACGTAACTAATAGATTTGTAGAATGATAGATAGGTCATAACTTAACCAATTACCTAGCTGAAATAACATAAACGACGAACGGAGAGAAGCCAAGTAAGAATTCTAGCTTGAGCTCCTCCCCTTTTCTAGATATACGGAAAGAGAGGGAATGAGATGAGAGAAGCGGTAATAGTAGCAGGAGCCCGTACCCCTGTTGGTAAATCTAAAAAGGGTACTTTAGCAAACGTAAGACCGGATGATTTAGGGGCACTAGTTGTAAAAGAAACGTTAAAACGTGCTGGAAATTATGAAGGTAATATCGATGATCTAATCATTGGCTGTGCGATGCCTGAAGCTGAGCAAGGGTTAAACATGGCTAGAAATATTGGTGCATTAGCTGGACTTCCAGATACTGTACCAGCAGTAACCATTAACCGCTATTGTTCTTCTGGACTACAAACGATTGCTTATGCAGCGGAAAAGATTATGATTGGTCATGCTGATACCATCATTGCTGGTGGAGCAGAGTCCATGAGTATGGTACCGATGATGGGCCACGTTGTTCGTCCAAACGCGAAGCTTGCTGAAACGGCACCAGAATATTACATGGGAATGGGTCATACAGCAGAAGCGGTTGCTAAGAAATTTGGCATTTCTCGTGAAGATCAAGATGCATTTGCGGTACGCAGTCATCAAAGAGCTGCAAGAGCGATTCAAGAAGGTAAATTCGTTGACGAGATTGTACCTGTTGATGTAAAACTTCGCTCTGTAGGTAAAGATAACAAGTTAGTAGAAAGAGTCATTAAATTTAGTCAAGATGAGGGAGTCCGTGCTGAATCTACGATTGAAACATTAGCGAAATTACGACCTGCTTTCAATATTGCAGGATCAGTAACAGCAGGTAATTCTTCACAAACAAGTGACGGGGCAGCAGCAGTAATGGTTATGGACCGTGAAAAAGCTGATGCTCAAGGACTTAAGCCAATGGCGAAGTTCAGATCATTTGCTGTAGGTGGAGTGCCACCAGAAATTATGGGAATTGGCCCTGTAGTAGCGATTCCTAAAGCTCTTAAACTAGCAGGTTTAGAACTATCTGATATCGGTTTATTTGAATTAAACGAAGCATTTGCTTCTCAATCTATCCAAGTTATTCGTGAACTAGGCTTAGATGAAGAGAAAGTCAATGTGAACGGTGGAGCTATCGCTCTAGGTCATCCACTTGGATGTACAGGTGCTAAGTTAACATTATCTCTTATCCACGAAATGAAGCGTCGTAACCAACAATTCGGTGTAGTAACGATGTGTATCGGTGGCGGCATGGGTGCTGCTGGAGTATTCGAATTACTATAAAATTGACATTAAATTATAAAAAAGTGGGAAGCATTCTAAGCTTCCCTACAAATAGAATGGAGGATTTAAAAGATGGCAAACGAAACGAAGAAATTTATTAAAGGCGGAAGCTTTTTAATTGAAGATATAACTTTTGATCAAATGTTCACTCCAGAGGACTTTTCTGATGAGCATAAAATGATTGCTAAAACAACAGAAGATTTCGTTGAAAACGAAGTTCGTCCACAAATTGAACACTTAGAAAACCATGAGTTCGATCGTACGGTTAAGCTTTTAAAAGAAGCTGGAGAGCTTGGTCTACTAGGTGCTGACGTTCCTGAGGAGTACGAAGGTTTAGGATTAGACAAAATCAGCTCTTCATTAATTACAGAAAAAATGGCTGGTTCAGGTGGTTTCTCACTATCTCATGGTGCACACGTAGGAATTGGATCCCTACCAATCGTTTTATTCGGTAACGAAGAGCAAAAGAAAAAATACTTACCTGCTCTAGCTTCAGGTGAAAAAATCGCTGCTTACGCGTTAACTGAGCCAGGTTCAGGTTCAGATGCACTAGGTGCGAGAACGACTGCAAAATTAAATGCAGAAGGAACTCACTATGTATTAAACGGTGAAAAACAATGGATTACAAACGCTGGTTTTGCTGATGTTTTCGTAGTTTACGCAAAAGTAGATGGCGAGCACTTCACAGCATTCATCGTTGATAGAGACTTAGCAGGAGTTTCTACAGGTGCAGAAGAAAAGAAAATGGGTATTAAGAGCTCATCAACTCGTACATTAATTCTTGAAGATGTTGCGGTTCCAAAGGAAAACTTACTAGGTGAATTTGGTAAAGGTCACGTAATTGCGTTTAACATCCTAAACATTGGGCGTTACAAGCTAGGTATTGGAGCAGTTGGTGGATCTAAAAATGCATTCGAAATGACAGTTAAATATGCAAACGGTCGTCAACAATTCAAGACACCTATTTCTCAATTTAACTTAACAAAAGAAAAGTTCGGAACAATGGCTTCAAAGATCTATGCAGCTGAAACTTCTGTATACCGTACTGTTGGTCTATACGAAGACAATATGGGTCAACTTTCTCTTGAAGAAGCAAAAGACATTAAATTAGTGGCAAATTCAATCGCAGAATATGCAATTGAGTGTTCATTAAATAAATTCTTTGCAAGTGAAGTATTAGACTATGTAACCGACGAAGGTGTTCAAATCCACGGTGGTTACGGCTTCATGCAAGAGTATCCAATCGAAAGAGCATACCGTGATTCTCGTATTAACCGTATCTTCGAAGGTACAAACGAAATCAACCGTCTATTAGTACTTGGAACTTACCTACGTAAAGCATTCAAAGGTGAACTTCCATTATTCCAAAAAGCTCAAGCACTTCAAGAAGAGCTAATGATGCTTATGCCTGAAGAGCCAGGTGATGAGCCGTTAGCACAAGAAAAATACCTAGTTAAAAACGCTAAGAAAATCGGTTTACTTGCAGCTGGTTTAGCAGTTCAAAAATACGGTAAAGCAATTGAAAAAGAGCAAGAGTTATTTGCAAATATCGCTGATATCGTATCAAACGCTTATGCAATGGAATCTGTTGTATTACGTACAGAAAAAGCAATTGCAAAAGACGGTTTAGAGAAGAGCAGTCAAAAGCTTCTTTATACTCAAATCTTCTGTCAAGAAGCGTTCAACGAAATCGAAGCGCATGCTAAAGAAACTTTAGTTGCAGTTGAACAAGGTGACACTTTACGTATGATGATGTCTGCATTACGTAAATTTACTCGTCACACTCCAATCAACGTAATCGCGAAGAAACGTGAAGCTGCTGACAGAATTATCGCAGCAGAAAAATACGTTCTATAATAGTAAAAGTAAATATGCTCCCTTCAATTTATTGAGGGGGGCTTTACTCATTATTAAAAATGAACAACTTTTAAAAGAGGAAATGCGCCAAAAATGTCGAATTAGATAATGAACTATGTTCATTTTGGTAGTAAAAATCATAACTCATGTTATGTTTTTCAAATTTGTTATGTTAATATTCAATTAGGCATTGCAAATATTATGCAAACTTGGATAAGATAACAATTGGGATGGTGGAATAATGGCATTAACGTTTTATTGGTACCCTAAATGTGGTACATGTCGAAAAGCGAAAAAATGGCTTGACGAACATAATGTAGAGTATCAAGAAGTACATATTGTTGAAAATCCTCCTACTCGGAATGAACTTGAGCAACTATATAAAAATAGTGGGTTAGAATTGAAAAAGTTCTTCAATACAAGTGGCCAAAAATACAGAGAACTTGGGTTAAAGGATAAAGTTAGTTCTGCTCCTGAAGATGAATTGCTAAATTTGCTATCTTCTGATGGGATGCTCATTAAACGTCCTATTGCAACAGATGGAGATAAAGTGACAGTTGGTTTCAAAGAAGAAGATTATGCAAACACATGGAAATGAGTTACAAAAAACTGTTAGAGATCAATTAAAAGATCATAGATATTGATGAATTTATGGAGGGATTACGATGAGCACACCAAAAGATTTACGTTATTCTAAAGAACATGAGTGGGTAAAAGTTGAAGGAGAAGCTGTACGTATCGGGATTACTGACTTTGCACAGTCAGAACTAGGAGATATCGTTTTCGTTGAGCTTCCTGAAGTTGGCGATGAGATAACAGCTAACGAGCCATTTGGAAGCGTTGAATCTGTTAAAACAGTCTCTGAGCTTTATGCCCCAGTTAGTGGGAAAGTAGTTGCTATAAATGAAGATTTAAATGATAGCCCTGAATTTGTTAATGAATCTCCATATGAAAAAGCATGGATGATTGTAGTTGAAGTTTCCGATATGACTGAAGTGGAAAACTTAATGACTTCAGAACAATACGAAGAAATGATTAAAGAAGACTAATATTAAAGAACAGCGTCCAATATGGGCGCTTTTTTTCGTTTTTTTGAACATTATTGGGTAAGCTATAAACAGACCTTCTTATTCTGTATATGAAAGGACTGTGCCAACATGAGCTTAAAGCAACAAAAGATAGATGTTACAGATCGAGTAGTGGGTAAATTAAAAAACGGGGAAATTGAATTATTCTTAGAGAATGAGCGAATCGGTAAAATGACCATCCCAACTGGTTGTCAGATAGAGTTGGATCATCATTTTGAAGGGAATCAAGAGAAGATCTACCAGCACGTCACTGCTCCCACAGATCCAGAACCAAGATATACGGATTGTGATGAAGGCGGTTGGTGTTAGTTGACAGCGGTCTTAAAACCGCTGTTTATTTTTTAATCAATAATCCTGAATTTGTGAAATACAAATAGCTTCCTTTAAAACCATTTTATTAACTATATTAAAGGAATTAAACACCACTAAATCGAATATTGAATAAAGTAAGTAAAGACAACTCGTTCATAGGGTGATTAAAATGAATCAATTCAATGAACCAAATGTAGATAAAGTAATTATTGTAGAAGGTAAATCTGATAAAAAGAAAGTAGCTATGATTGTTAAAGAAGATGTTGAGATCATATGTACAAATGGTACGATTAGCATTACTAAATTAGATGAGTTAATCGAAACTTTGTATGGAAAAGAAGTATATATATTAGTGGATGCTGACGATTCAGGTGAAAAATTACGAAAGCAGTTTATCAGGGAGTTTCCAGAAGCAGAACACTTATATATTGATAAAATGTATCGTGAGGTTGCAACGGCCCCAGAGAATCATCTGGCAACAGTACTTTTAAGTGCAAATATCGACGTTTATACCCAGTTTTTAGATCGAGGATGATACCATGCAGGACTGCTCCAAAAAAGATATAGAAGAAATGCTAGGGGAAGAAGGAATAAATGTTTTATATTTATACACTCCCATGTGTGGCACATGTCAAGTAGCGGGGAGAATGTTAACCATTGTACAAGAACTTACTCCACACATGACTTTTAGAAAAATAGATCTAAATTATATTCCAGACTTAGCCGAGAAGTGGTCTGTTGAGAGTGTTCCGTGTCTTCTAATTTTTAGAGGTTCAAATATTGAACAAAAAATCTACGCCTTTCATTCAGTTCCCTACTTATATGAGACTATAAGAAGTATTTCCTAATCAGACCTTTTCAAAAAGGGGTCTGATTTTTTTTGGGAAATTAAAGTTGTCAAAAAATTATATATTTACTTTATTTTAAAATAAGATTATGATTATTTAGGGTGACGAAATATTTGTAAATGCGAAATATTAAGGAGTTTACATAATGGCAATATATAGGGAATGGGCAGCTCAAATTAAAAGTTACAATCGAAATATTATGCTATCCATGTACGCAACAGTCCTTGCTCAAATAGGCTTAGGGATTTTTATGGTTATTTACAATTTTTATATACGCGAATTAGGGTACTCGGAGCAGGTTAATGGACAAATTATATCCATGACGGCACTAGCAACGGCTATCATCCTTATACCTGCTGGTTTACTAAGTGACAGAATTGGTAGAAAAAACGCCATGCTATTTGGTGGTCTAGTCGCAGGCTTTATTTTACTCTTTAGAAGTGTGGTCGAGGTTCAAGGGTTATTAGTTACATTTGCTTTTGCTACTGGACTTGCAACCGCCTTTTTACAAGTTTCTAAGATTCCATGGTTAGCTGAAAATTCAAAGCCCGAGCAAAGGGTACATTTGTTTAGTATTCATTTTGCCATTATGACTGGCGCTAATGTAATCGGTAGCCTTAGTGGTGGCTTCATGACTGACTTTTTCTCCATCTTTTTTTCAGAACTAGTAAGTATTCGACTTACTTTAATGATTGGTAGTATTATTTTTCTAGCAGGAATATTTCCTATACTTCGTTTTGATGAAAAGAAAGCAATAAAGAAAAGTGAAAAGGCTCTTAAAGTGCCTTTTAGAACTAAAGTTAACACCCATCGTGATAGTTTAAAAATAATCGCTTTTTTTGCTATTGCACAGTTAATTATTGGCTTTGGTGCGGGGTTGGTTATCCCTTACCTAAACTTGTACTTTGCAGATCGATTTGCTGCTTCTAATTCTTTGATTGGATTCATTATTTCTCTTGGTCAGGCAGCAACAGCATTTGCCATGATTATTGGACCTATGATGGTGCGCCGATTTGGAGAGGTAAAAGCTGTTGTAATCCTTCAACTTCTTTCTTTGCCGTTCTTGTTATTAACAGCCTATACCGAAAGCATATGGTTGGCAGCAATCGGCTTCTTATTCCGACAAGCACTAATGAATGCGGGAAATCCGATTCAGATGTCGCTCATGATGTCTAAAGTTGGTGATTCTATGAAAGGTTTAGCCAATTCGGTAAACCAAATGGTATTCAATTTAGGGTGGGCTCTGATGGGGCCAGTTTCGACAGGAATTGTACTCATGTACGGTTCATATTGGGGGTATGCGTATGTCTTTACGATAACGGCCACTCTATATTTGGTGGGTTCTATCTACTTCTTTATCGTATTTAAAAGTATCAACCGACCTAAACCGACAACTTCAACTGTACAAGCGAGTTAACATCCAAATAAATGACATATTTCTCGGGAAATGAAAGACAATGCCAAGCATTGTCTTTTTTTCTGACTGTTCCTATGATTTTGTCGAACAAAAGATAGAGGATTGAGTAAGGAAAAAGGGAATATATTATATAGCTACTTACTTGACATCATAACCGTTTCATATAGGCACATAGAGATATTTGCACGTTTTTTTATTTTTTTGCAGATATAAAGGATATTTTTGTAGGAATCAAGTAGATATTTGCAAACTGAAGCGATAAACGTTTAGTTGTCACACCAATGTCACAATTGAGCAGGGGGGACGTCTGTGAAGGATCACTTCTTAGCATTTGTACAAGAAGCAAATAATAGGGGACATTTAGCTAGATTTTTTGAAGGGGTATCAATTCAATTGGCAATAAACACCGATAAGGAAGTTTTTTATTTAAGTATTCAGGACGGAGTAATTGAATGTAGAGACCATATCGACCATGAATCTGCTGTCTCTATAACTGGAGAAGACAAGCATATAAGTGCTTTGCTAATGGGGGAAATTCGTCTTCGTGAGGCCATTGATCTAGGTAACCTACATGTAAATACTAACTTCAGAACAACGCTTTATTTAGAAACTCTCTTTTTATTATCAAAACCGTATGAAAAGATTTCCTATGCTAATTAATGTATCAGAAATTTCAAAAAATATATTGACTATTTTAAAAAGCCCATGATATTATCAATACAAGATTTAGGCTCATGGTAAACATCAACTTAATAGTTCTTATCAAGAGAGGCGGAGGGACTGGCCCTACGAAGCCCGGCAACCGGTTAAGATACACGGTGCTAATTCCAGCGGAGCAACTTTGCTCTGGAAGATAAGAAGAGATGAGTATACACCCCTCTTCTTATGAAGAGGGGTTTTTTCAACTCTTCTTTTTAGAATAGTAAAACCATTTATAAATTGAAAAGGAGAGACGAGAAAATGAGTGAACAAAAGAAAAGTTATCGTTTAGAAACATTAGGTGTGCATGGTGGACTAAGTCCTGACCCTACAACAGGTGCGAGAGCAGTCCCAATCTATCAAAATAATGCCTATCAATTTCAAAGTACCGAACATGCTGCGAACCTTTTTGGACTAAAAGAACCTGGTTACATATACACTCGAATTCATAATCCTACAGTAACTGTATTTGAAGAAAGGGTTGCCCTTCTAGAAGGTGGGGTTGGTGCACTTGCAGTATCAAGTGGAATGGCTGCTATCACACTGGCTATTTTAAACATAGCAGAGGCAGGTGATGAGATTGTTACAGCATCTAATCTATATGGAGGTACCTATAACCTTTTCGCAATCACCCTTCCAAAGTACGGAATTAAGGTTAAATTTGTCGATTCAACCGACCCGGAAAACTTTAAGGAAGCAATCACGGAAAAAACAAAAGCAGTTTTTGCTGAGACGATTGGAAACCCTAGTTTACGTGTACTAGATATAGAAAAAGTAGCAGAAATAGCGCACGAGGCAGGAGTGCCTCTGATTATTGACAATACATTTGCAACACCTTATCTTTGTCGACCAATTGAGCACGGGGCAGATATTGTCATCCATTCAGCTACAAAATGGTTGCTAGGAAATGGTACGACACTTGGTGGGGTGATTGTAGACGGTGGGAAATTCGATTGGAATTCACCTAAATTCCCTGGCTTTACTACGCCAGATCCAAGTTATAACAATTTAGTATATAGTGAAGCCCTTGGGCCTGTTGCATACATCATTAAAGCGCGAGTTCAGTTATTGAGAGACCTAGGTCCTTCCTTAAGTCCACAAAATGCGTTCCAATTTACATTGGGGCTAGAGACATTGCATGTAAGAATGAAAGAACATATAGCGAATACTAAAAAAGTTATCGAATATTTAGAAGGACATCCTGCTGTGAACTGGATTTTATACCCTGGACATGAAAAACACCCAGACAAAGAGCTTGCGGAAAAATATTTCCCTAAGGGTGCAGGAGCTGTTGTTGTATTTGGGATTGCAGGTGGAAGAGAAGCAGGGGCAGCTTTAATTAACAACTTAAAGCTATGGGCTCATGTTGCAAATGTCGGGGATGCAAAAAGTTTAATCATCCATCCGGCAAGTACAACTCATCAGCAATTAGACAGTGAGGGTCTAAAGAAGGCTGGAGTGCCTGAAGACTTAATTCGTCTATCCGTCGGTATTGAAAACGTAGAAGATTTAATTGAAGATCTTGAGCAAGCCATTGAGGCCGCTACCGGTTCTGTGTCATTAACCACAAACGTTTAACCAGTTTTTTCTATTTAAATTTTTCTAATAATTATCGTTGACACCCTATTTTATCCGTGATACGATAGCACTCGTGAATAAAACTACTTATTCAATTAACCTATTAACTTAATAAAGACTTTTTTGCTCTTATCAAGAGAGGTGGAGGGAAGTGCCCTATGAAGCCCGGCAACCGTCAATCATACGTTGATTGAAATGGTGCCAATTCACACAAAGCATATGCTTTGGCAGATGAGAGAAAGGACGATAAATATTGTGCCTTTCTGCTTATTTGCAGAAAGGCTTTTATTATTTTTACAAACACCCAAATGGTTACTCTTAGTATAAAAAAAGGGAATAACATGCCTAAGGGAGTTAAAGCTAATAAATAAGTCTTGTTTATATATCTGAGTAGTTTTATCCGAAAAATCGGGTAAAAGGGGTGACAATAGATGATTTCAATTAAAGATGTTAAGAAGATTTATCCTTCCAAAAAGGGGAAAGTAACTGCTGTTGATGAAGTGAATTTAGAAATAACCGAAGGAGAGATCTTCGGAGTAATTGGCTATAGTGGAGCTGGTAAAAGTACACTAATTAGAATGTTGAACGGACTAGAAATTCCTACTGAAGGTTCAGTAACAGTTGCCAATCGGATGGTTTCTAAAATTAGAGGCAGTGAACTAAGAAAAGCTAGACAAGAAATTAGCATGATTTTTCAGCACTTTAATTTACTTTGGTCTAGAACCGTTAGAGAAAATATCGCCTTCCCATTGGAGATTGCTGGGGTTAATAAAACTCAAAGATTAAAAAGAGTCGATGAGCTTATTAAACTCGTAGGACTAGAGGGACGTGAGGATGCCTATCCATCCCAATTAAGTGGTGGTCAAAAGCAAAGGGTAGGGATTGCAAGAGCGATTGCCAATAACCCAAAGGTGTTACTTTGTGATGAAGCAACCTCAGCATTAGATCCACAGACTACTGACTCTATATTGGAGTTACTTGTTGATATTAACAAACAATTAGGATTAACGATTGTCCTTATCACACATGAAATGCATGTCATCAGAAAAATTTGTCACAGAGTAGCCGTAATGGAAAATGCAAGGATTGTTGAATTAGGGCCTGTCCTAGAAGTATTTAAGAACCCTCAGCAAGAAATAACAAAACGCTTTGTACAGCAAGTAACAGAGCCAGAAGAAACGAAAGAAACAGTGGGGCATCTATTAGAACAATATCCGCATGGTAAGGTCGTACAACTTGGGTTTGTAGGAGAAGCAGCAGAACAGCCTCTCATTACTAACTTAATACGTCATTACGATGTGACGGTTAATATCTTGCAAGGGAAAATATCTCAAACGCAAGATGGGTCATATGGAACTTTATTTATTCACTTAGACGGAGAAGAGAGCGAAGTTTCAAAAGCAATTGATTTTATCCATTCCCAGCAAGTTGGAGTGGAGGTGATGACAAATGGTTGATTTCATGGAAAGAATTAAATGGGAAAAATTAATCGTAGCTACACAAGAAACCATTTATATGACATCAATTTCTGTAATTGCCACCTTTATTTTAGGCTTACTGCTAGGATTATTACTCTTTCTAACTGATAAAGGTAACATTTGGGAAAACAAACCGATTAACATCGTCATCGCAGCGATTGTGAATATATTTAGGTCAATTCCATTCATCATTTTAATTGTTTTACTAATTCCTTTTACAAAGTATCTAGTAGGATCGATGCTTGGAGCAAATGCTGCATTACCTGCTTTAATTATCGGAGCAGCTCCATTTTACGCTCGTATGGTTGAAATTGCTTTAAGAGAGATTGATAAAGGTGTCATTGAAGCTTCTCAATCTATGGGCGCAAAGCACAGTCAAATTATTTTTAAAGTTTTAATTCCTGAGTCATTGCCTGCGTTAATATCAGGAATTACCGTTACCGCTATTTCACTGGTTAGTTTTACCGCGATGGCTGGAGTAATTGGTGCAGGGGGATTAGGTCACTTTGCTTACCTTGAGGGCTTCCAACGCAATAATTCATTCGTAACTTTAGTTGCAACAGTATCCATTTTAATCTTAGTTTTTATCATCCAACTTGTTGGAGATTATTTTACAAAAAAAACAGACAAACGATAACAGGAGGAATTTTCACAAATGAAAAAGAAGCTAACAGTATTTATAATTGCACTACTTACATTGGTACTATCTGCTTGTGGCGGTGCTGCTAACGATGATTCAGCAAACGGTGAAGAAGGAAATGTCAAACTAGTTGTAGGCGCATCTGCTGTCCCGCATGCTGAAGTTCTTGAAGAAGCAGCAACATTGCTTAAAGATAAAGGGATTGATTTAGAGGTAGAAGTATTTACAGATTATGTTTTACCAAATATCGCTTTAAGAGATAAAGAAATTGATGCAAACTACTTCCAAACTCCTGGCTACCTTGCTCTACAAATGGAGGAGAATAAAGATTTTGATTTTGTAAGTGTAGGTGAAATTCACCAAGAGCCAATTGGTATCTACTCTAAAGATTTTGACAGTCTTGCTGATCTTCCAGATGGTGCAAAAATTATCATGAGTGATTCTTTTAGTGACCACGGTCGTATTTTACCTATCTTCGAAAAAGCAGGTGTGATTAAGCTTAAAGAAGGCGTTGGTGCTAATGCAAGAGTTGAGGATATTGTTGAAAATCCTAAGAACTTAGATTTCTCAACTCTAATTGAGGCAAGATTATTAGCATCTTCTTTTGAAAGTGGCGAAGGCGATGCTGTAGCGATCAACACGAACTATGCTTTAGAGGGTGGAATTAATATTAAGGAAGATGGAATTGCTTTTGAAGGCAATGATGTTGTTCCAGCTAACCTAATCGTTGTTCGCAGTGAAGACGAAAATCGTGAAGAGATTAAAACTCTAGTTGAGGTTTTAAAATCTGAAGAAATTCAAAACTTCATCCAAGAAAAATACCAAGGTGCAGTTCTTTCTGTACAGTAATAAATGTGTAGGGCGCTGATATTCAGCGCCCTTTTTCATGTTTTTGATGAGAATAGTTTTTTCTATAAATTAACATACTAACGTTGATACTTCACCCAATATGGTGATTTTGAAACCCTATAGATTACCAATGAGCTGTTATACATATATGAGTAATTTCTTAGGGGAAAGTAAATACATTACTTAGACTGGAGATGATCACTATGGAACATCAATTTGAACCAAGGAATTCAACAGAAGAGGCACTTCATGAATATAAAGCAGGATTAGGGACGTTTACACAAAGAATGCCTGAAATTGCTCGCCATTATAATGCTTTTACAGAGGCATGCTTTAAGGAAGGCTCTCTATCCCAAAAAGAAAAACACCTGATTGCCTTAGGTATTAGCATTTTTGCTCAAGATGAGTACTGTATTATTTATCATGTAAAAGGATGCCTAGACCAAGGTGCATCTGAAGAAGAAATTCTCGAGGCTGTAGGTGTTACCGCAGCATTTGGTGGAGGAGCTGCTATGAGCCAGGCAGTTACGTTGGTCCAAGAAGCCGTTCAAGATCTTAATCAACTTAAGCAATAAAGATAAATTTTTTTATGGTTTTTTGTCACGAAAAAAGAGTACTTCCTACGTATTAAGAGCAAATTGGCTGAATAGTAAGAAAAAAAGACTTGAACTTACCGTACGGCGCTTCACTCAAGTAAATAGTCTATTCCTCTCCTTTTTCGACTTTGAGCACTTTTTTTGTAGATGTTAACATAGGGATGTGTTAAAAAAAGTCGCTAAAAGCGATTATAACCGAAAGGAAGGATTCGTTATCAGTCAATTGCAACTGAATTATACGAGTGAAATGGAAAAAGCAATGCACAGTGCTCATGGGGTTGGTTATGCCTTGTATAGTCTTAAACATGAGGTAAGAATGAAAATTGAAGAAAAACGCCAAAGAAACTATATAAAAAGTCAACGAATGATTGCAGATCTTGATCGAAGAGTTCATTCATAATAGCAAAAGTAGAACCGGTGTCAGATGGCACTGGTTTCTTTTATGTATAGAGTGTTCTTTTGAAGGAGGACTGGCCTCTGACAGGAAAATAAAATTAAGGCTTCTGGAGTCAGAAGAAGACCTGACTTCTGACAGGAGAGTAGAAATCCAGGCATCTAGAGTCAGAAGATGGTGTGACTTCTGACAGGGGAGTAGAAATCTAGGCATCTATAGTCAGAAGAAGGTGTGACTTCTGACAGGAGAGTAGAAATCCAGGCAACTAGAGTCAGAAGATGGTGTGATTTCTGACAGGAGAGAAGAAATCCAGGCAACTAGAGTCAGGAGATGGTATGACTTCTGACAGGAGAGTGAAAATCCAGGTCTCTATAGTCAGAAGATGGTATGCCTTCTGACAGGAGAGTGAAAATCCAGGTATCTAGAGTCAGAAGATGGTGTGACTTCTGACAGGAGAGTAAAGATCCAGGCATCTAGATTCAGAAGATGGTGTGACTTCTGACAGGAGAGAAGAAATCCAGGTCTCTAGAGTCAGAAGATGCTCTAACTTCTGACAGGAAGTAAAGGTCCAGAGCTTCCATAGTCAGAAGATGCTCTAACTTCTGACAGGAAGTAAAAATCCAGGGCTTCCATTGTCAGAAGTTGCTCTAACTTCTGACAGGATAGTATAAAATCCAGGCCCCTATAGTCAGAAGAATGCCTGACTTCTGACAGGATTGTAAATATACATTCATCCATAGTCAGAAGTTGGTATGACTTCCGAAGAGAAATAGAAATGACACGCTTCTATAGTCTGGGTGCCAACTACTAACAAACCCAACTTGATATCCTAAGTTACCGTATTTCTTAAAGTTAGAATTCACAAAAAAGGTTCTTACTATCATCGCATTTTTTTGCAAGTGTGAGTTAGAACACTCCTCAAGGGCAAGATTCAATTTAAAATATTGAATGGTGGTAATATGAGTACTAAGCATGCACCTTGCACTTTTCTTTGTCTAGTTCCAGCGACTAGCCCCTCAAGGTCAAATAACCTTTTACAAAAAAAGTCAAAAAGCGGACTTTTCCCGCCGAAGAACATTTGCTTGTCAAGGCTGGGCGAGTCGCTTGCACTTTTCTTCAAACAATGGGAAAATGGTATGGTCATTCTCAATTACATATGAATACATATAAAGAAAAATGAAGGAAAAAATATATAGGACATGTTTTAGCCACTTTAAACCATTTTTGCTCAATGAATTCAAAATACTTAGAATTCATGCGGTTTCATTAGAGTAATTAAAAATACATAAAGATAGGTTATCACTGTATAAGAGTTGCTATCATTTTTCATTTGTTATAAGATTGTAATGAGAATAAAGTGAGAATTGTTTTTGGCTATTTGCCAACAAGATACAAACTTTCTTTTAATTATGGAGGTATAATTATGGCAGGATCTACATTATCAATTAAAGATCTTCATGTAAAAATTGAAGATAAAGAAATATTAAAAGGTGTTAACCTTGAGATTAAAGGTGGAGAAATCCACGCAATCATGGGACCTAATGGTACCGGTAAATCAACCTTATCTTCAGCTATTATGGGTCACCCTAAATACGAAGTGACAAGCGGAAGCGTCTATTTAGACGGTGAAGATGTACTTGAGATGGAAGTAGATGAGCGTGCTCGTGCTGGTCTATTCTTAGCTATGCAGTACCCAAGTGAAATTAGTGGGGTTACAAACGCAGACTTCTTACGTTCAGCTATTAACAGCCGTTTAGAAGAAGGAAATGAAATTTCATTAATGAAATTTATCCGTAAAATGGATGAAAAAATGGACTTCTTAGAAATGGATCAAGATATGGCACAACGCTATTTAAATGAAGGTTTCTCTGGTGGAGAGAAAAAACGTAACGAAATCCTTCAGTTAATGATGATTGAGCCGAAAATTGCTATTCTGGATGAAATCGACTCTGGACTTGATATTGATGCGTTAAAAGTAGTTTCTAAAGGAATCAACGAAATGCGTGGAGAAGACTTTGGATGCTTAATTATCACTCACTATCAACGTCTTTTAAACTACATTACTCCTGACCATGTTCACGTTATGATGCAAGGCCGCATTGTAAAATCAGGTGGACCAGAGCTTGCACAAAGATTAGAAGCAGAAGGCTACGATTGGATCAAGAAAGAACTAGGTATTGAAGACGAAACAGTTGGCCAAGAAGCGTAAGCGTTAGGAGGATCAAGTATGACTACTGAAACAAAATTACCATTTGATAAGGAGTATGTTAGCTCTTTTTCGAAAGAAATGGGCGAGCCAGCTTGGTTAACAGAGCTCCGTTTAGAAGCGCTTGCAAATGTTGAGACATTGCCGCTTCCAAAACCAGATAAAACAAAAATTGATAAGTGGAATTTCACTCAATTTGATAAACATATTGTAAAAAGTGATGATTATGGAACGTTAAATGATCTTCCTGAAGAAGTTAGATCTCTTATTAACGCCGATTCAAGTGATCAAAATTTATATATTCAACGTAATAACCGCCCTACGATTCTTTCTGTTTCTGCAGAGCTTCAAGAAAAAGGCGTCGTATTTGTTGATATGTTTACAGCTGCTCGTGAGCACGGGGACCTTCTTCAAAAGTATTTTATGAAGGATGGCGTAAAACCTTATGAGCATAAATTAACAGCTCTACATGCAGCGTTAGTCAACGGTGGAATGTTCTTATACGTACCGAAAAACGTTGAACTGACAAACCCAATTCAAGCTGTATTTATTCATGACGATGCAGAAGCGAACGTGTTTAACCATGTATTAGTCGTAGCAGAAGCAAATTCAGCTGTTACGTATGTAGAAAACTATATTTCAACGGTTGACTCTGCGAACAGTATTTTTAATATTGTTTCAGAAGTAATTGCTAATGACAATGCTCGAGTACAATATGGTGCAGTGGACACACTCGCAAAAGGTACAACAACATATGTGAACCGTCGAGGTGTTGCAGGTAGACATGCACGTATTGAATGGGCACTAGGTTTAATGAATGATGGAAACACCATTTCTGAAAATGTAACAAACTTAATGGGTGATGGCTCTTTAGGTGATACAAAGACAGTTGTTGTTGGTCGTGGAGAGCAAATTCAAAACTTCACAACAAAAGTTGTCCACTTTGGAAAGAACAGCGAAGGCTATATCTTAAAGCATGGTGTTATGAAGGATAGCGCTTCTTCCATCTTTAATGGGATCGGTAAAATTGAGCATGGTGCTTCAAAATCAAATGCTGAGCAAGAGTCACGTGTTCTTATGTTAAGTGAAAAAGCTCGTGGAGATGCCAACCCAATTCTTCTAATTGATGAAGATGATGTAACAGCTGGACACGCTGCATCAGTGGGACGTGTTGATCCATTACAGCTTTACTATCTAATGAGTCGTGGAATTCCACAAAGTGAAGCAGAACGTCTAGTTATTCACGGATTCTTAGCACCAGTAGTTAATGAACTTCCAATTGAAGGAGTTAAAAAGCAACTAGTTGAAGTGATTGAAAGGAAAGTAAAATAATGAATATCAAAGATATTCGTCAATACTTTCCGATTCTTGATCAGGAAGTAAACGGGAAACCACTCGTTTATTTAGACAGTGCTGCGACTTCTCAAAAGCCAGTTCAAGTAATTGAAGCTCTTGATAAGTACTACCGCGAATACAACTCTAATGTTCACCGTGGTGTTCATACTCTAGGTACAAAAGCTACAGATGGCTACGAAGGAGCTAGAGAGAAAGTAAGAAAGTTTATTAACGCTAAATCAACTGAAGAAATTATCTTTACTCGAGGTGCAACAACTGCACTAAATACAGTTGCGCAAAGTTATGCTCGCGCGAACCTTCGCGAAGGTGATGAAATCGTTATTTCATACATGGAACACCATGCAAATGTAATTCCATGGCAGCAAATTGCGAGAGCAACTGGTGCAATACTTAAGTATGTAGACCTTCAGGAAGATGGTACGATTTCTCTTGATGATATTAGAGAGATTGTTACTTCTAATACAAAAATTGTTTCAATCATGCAAGTTTCTAATGTTCTTGGAGTCATGAATCCTATTAAAGAAATCGCACAGATTGCTCATGAAAATGGTGCAATTATGGTGGTGGATGGTGCTCAAAGTGCACCGCATATGAAAATTGATGTCCAAGATTTAGACTGTGATTTTCTAGCTTTTTCAGCTCATAAGATGTGTGGACCAACAGGAATCGGAGTCCTATATGGCAAAAAGAAATGGCTAGAGAACATGGAGCCCGTTGAATTCGGGGGAGAAATGATTGACTTTGTTGGATTGCAAGAATCGACTTGGAAAGAACTACCTTGGAAGTTTGAAGCGGGAACACCGATTATTGCAGGAGCTATCGGTTTAGGTGCTGCAATAGACTTTTTACAAGAAATAGGTCTAGAAAATATCGAAGCCCATGAACATAAGTTAGCAGCCTATGCACTTCAAAGAATGTCTGAAGTTGAAGGAATGACGATTTACGGTCCTAAGGATCCTGACAAGCGCGCTGGCTTAGTCACATTTAACATTTCAGATGTGCATCCACATGATGTAGCAACTGTATTGGATGCAGATGGAATCGCAGTTCGCGCGGGCCATCATTGTGCTCAGCCGTTAATGAAGTGGTTAAAGGTTTCAGCAACTGCTCGTGCTAGCTTCTACTTATACAACACAGAAGATGACATTGATAAGCTTGTAGCAGGGCTTGTTAAAACAAAGGAGTATTTTAGCGATGTCTTTTAATAATTTGGATACCCTTTATAGACAAGTGATTATGGATCATTATAAAAATCCTCGAAACAGAGGCGTGTTAGAGGATGATAGCTTAACGATCAATATGAACAACCCTACTTGTGGTGATCGAATCCAATTAAATTTAAAGTTAAATGACGGAAAAGTTGTAGATGCTAAATTTGATGGAGAAGGCTGTTCAATCTCAATGTCATCAGCTTCAATGATGACCCAAGCAATCAAAGGAAAGAGTGTAGAGGATGCCCTAAAGCTTTCTCAGATTTTTTCTGATATGATGCAAGGGAAAGATTATGATGATGATATCGACTTAGGTGATATCGAGGCACTTCAAGGAGTATCAAAATTCCCTGCTCGTATCAAGTGTGCAACATTAGCTTGGAAGGCAATGGAGAAGGGGATTAAGGAAGACGAACAACAATAACAGTGGGCACTTACTTTAATTAGTGTCCTCTATGAATGGAGGAACTCGACGATGGCTAAAAAAGCGCCTGAAATCGGTGATTATAAATATGGTTTTGCCGATAAGGATGTTTCCATATTCCGATCTAAGCGTGGATTAACACGTGAAATCGTTGAAGAAATTTCAAAAATGAAGCAAGAGCCTCAGTGGATGCTTGACTTCCGTTTGAAATCATTGGAGCACTTTTACAATATGCCAATGCCGCAATGGGGCGGAGATTTAATGGCGTTAAACTTTGATGAGATTACCTATTACGTAAAACCATCAGAGAAGACAGAGCGTTCTTGGGATGAAGTTCCTGAAGAAATCAAACAAACATTTGATAAGCTTGGAATCCCTGAAGCAGAGCAAAAATATCTTGCTGGTGTATCTGCACAGTACGAATCTGAGGTTGTTTATCACAATATGCAAGAAGATCTTGAAGCACAAGGAATTGTGTTCAAAGACACTGACTCTGCTTTAAGAGAAAATGAAGATATTTTCCGTGAGCACTGGGGTAAAGTAATCCCACCAACAGACAATAAGTTTGCTGCGTTAAACTCAGCTGTATGGTCTGGTGGATCTTTCATCTATGTTCCTAAAGGAATTAAGGTTGAGACTCCACTACAAGCTTACTTCCGTATCAATTCTGAAAACATGGGACAATTCGAGCGTACTCTTATCATCGTTGATGAAGGCGCACATGTTCACTATGTTGAAGGGTGTACAGCTCCTGTTTATACAACAAACTCACTTCACAGTGCGGTTGTTGAAATCATCATTAAAAAAGACGCTTATTGCCGTTATACAACGATTCAAAACTGGGCGAATAACGTATTTAACCTAGTTACAAAGCGTGCTGTTTGTGAAGCAAACGCTACTATGGAATGGATTGACGGAAACATCGGTTCTAAATTAACGATGAAATATCCAGCTGTTATTTTAAAAGGAGAAGGCGCTCGAGGTATGACTCTTTCTATCGCATTAGCGGGTAAAGGTCAACACCAAGATGCTGGTGCAAAAATGATTCACTTAGCACCAAACACTTCTTCAACGATAGTTTCTAAATCAATTTCAAAACAAGGCGGTAAAGTAACATACCGTGGTATCGTTCACTTTGGCCGTAAAGCAGATGGCGCTCGTTCAAACATCGAGTGTGATACACTAATCATGGATAACAAATCAACTTCTGATACTATTCCATACAATGAAATTCTTAACGACAATATCTCTTTAGAGCACGAAGCGAAAGTTTCTAAAGTATCTGAAGAGCAATTATTCTACTTAATGAGCCGTGGAATTTCTGAAGAAGAAGCAACTGAAATGATCGTAATGGGCTTCATCGAGCCATTTACGAAAGAGCTTCCAATGGAATATGCAGTAGAGATGAACCGTCTAATCAAGTTCGAGATGGAAGGTTCAATTGGTTAATAACGATAAGTCAAAACCGTTCATCTTAGGGTGAGCGGTTTTTTGTGTCTCAAATAGTTTTTAAGTGTATCTGTGACAAACGTGTGAGAACTGTGCATATATGTAGAGAGGCGTGCATATGTGCTCTTTCCAGGTGCAAATATGAACTACTATGCAGCAATAAAATTATTCTTCACATGCAAAAATTCCAGGAGCTCCATTGTAAATTTGTAAAATTAAGCTAGTTCAACCCTTCTTCTTTGATATGCTAAAATAAATTTTATAAAATTTCTGTAAAAGACCAATTTTTATTATAAAATGAACCATAATATTTAGTTAAAGTTCGTATCTAAAGGAGGAGACTCCATGATCTATATTGGATTAACCGGATGGGGAGACCATGATAGTTTGTATGGCCCAAACCCGTCTCCAAGAAATAAGTTAAAGGATTACTCGGGCTATTTTCCAACCGTTGAAGTAGATGCGTCATTCTATGCGATACAGCCAAAAAAGAATTCTGAAAGATGGGTGCAAGACACTCCGTCATCCTTTCAGTTTATTGTAAAAGCATATCAAGGCATGACTGGCCATCAACGTGGAGATATACCATTTGAAAGTCAGAAAGAAATGTTTGAAGCCTTCAAGGAATCCCTACAACCCTACATAGAAGGAAGTAAACTTGCCATGGTTTTGTTTCAGTTTCCTCCTTGGTTTGATTGTAAGAGGGAAAATGTTGACTATTTGAGGTGGTGTAAGGAAGAAATGGGTGAGATTCCTTGTGCCTTAGAATTTAGGCATCAGTCTTGGTTTCGGCCAGCTTTCTATGATAAAACGATAAGATTTATGAAAGAAGAAAAATGGATTCATAGTATTTGTGATGAACCACAATCAGGGGAAGGTTCGATTCCTACAGTGCTTGAGATTACCACTCCTGATAAGCTGCTCGTTCGATTTCACGGTAGAAATGTATATGGATGGCAAAAGAGAAATGCAGAAAATTGGCGTGAAGTACGATATTTATACAGATACAACGACCAGGAGCTGGTTGAATGGGTTGCTCACATCAAAGCACTTCAAGAAGATTGTAAGGATGTGTACGTCCTATTTAACAACAACTCTGGTGGAGATGCAGCCGATAATGCTAAGCAACTTATTGAAATGTTGAATATCGAATACGATCAATTAGCGCCGCGACAATTGGATCTGTTTTAACAGGGGGATAAAAGATGGAATGGCTTGTGTTAATTTTAATTGGACTTTCAGCAGGCTTTTTAGGTGCTCTAATTGGCCTTGGTGGTGGAATTATTGTAGTACCAGCATTGCTTTTCTTTGGCACATACACAAGCCTTTTAAAAGGAATATCGCCGCAAGTTGCAGTGGGGACATCTCTTCTAATTATGATATTTACCGGTTTATCATCTACTTTAACGTATTTGAAACATAAAACAGTTGATTATAAGAGTGGACTGATATTTTTTATTGGAAGTGGACCAGGTGGAATTGTAGGAGCATGGGTCAATCAAGCGTTAAATATGAAAACTTTTAATATTTATTTCGGTATTTTTATGATAGTTGTCTCTATTATTTTAATGATTAGGAATAAATTAAAGCCAATGCCAATACTAAAAGGGAAAAACATTCAGAGAACCTTTACCGACCAGAGTGGGAAAACATATGAGTATGGATATTCACTGCTCTTAGGATTATGTATTGCCTTTTTCGTGGGCTTTTTATCAGGGATTTTTGGTATTGGTGGAGGATCACTTCTGGTCCCAGCTATGATACTGCTATTCTTATTCCCACCACATGTAGCTGTTGCTACTTCTATGTTCATGATTTTTCTTTCAGCGATTTTAAGCTCTGTTACTCACATTAGTTTTGGTAACGTGGACTGGGCTTATGCAGCGGCTCTGATCCCTGGAGCATGGATTGGAGCAAGGCTTGGTGCAGTCGTAAACACAAAAATAAAAAGTGATACGGTCGTACAGATTTTAAGATTAATCCTTATCTTTGTAGGGCTACGACTTATTTATCAAGGGATAATGGGATAAGGGGAGTGGAAGATGGAAGAAATTCATATTTATCATACGAATGATTTACATAGCCATTTCGAGCATTGGCCTAGAATCCATGAACTTCTAGTCAGTCGGAGAAAATGGCACACAGAAGTTGGGGAAGACGTGTTTATGTTTGATATTGGTGACCATATGGACAGGTGGCACCCGTTATCTGATGGCACTAGAGGGAAGGGGAATACTACCCTTTTAAACAAAGCCGGTTATGATGCGGCTACGATTGGAAATAACGAGGGCATAACACTTCCCTTTAAAGATTTAAACACATTATATGACGATGCTACCTTTCAGGTTTTAGTAGCTAATCTTTATACAGAGGATGGAAAACATCCACAATGGGTAAAACCTTATTCCATATACAAAACAAAGAGTGGAATCAAACTTGGTGTCATTGGACTAACAGCTTACTTTTCTCACTTCTATCATCTACTAGGTTGGCGTTTGACAAATCCGCTAGAAGAGTTATCAGCCCAGTTAGAGAATCTCAAAGAAAAGGCAGACATTATTATTTTATTATCCCATCTTGGAATTAATGAGGATGAACAGATTGCTGAACAGTTTCCTGAGATCGATGTTATTCTAGGAGCACATACCCATCACATTTTACATGAGGGAAAATTAATAAATAATAGCCTTCTAGGTGCTGCTGGGAAGTTTGGTATGTATGTGGGGCACGTAAGGTTACAGGTAGACCCTATTACGAAGCAATTAATTCATAAAAAAGCAATTCTTTATGATTCGAATAAACTTCCTTTCTTAGATAATGAAGATGTAATGATCTCCGAGTTATATGAAAATGGTAAAAGTATATTAAGTAAGGAAATTGCGAAAGTTCCAGAAGAGATTAAGAATAAGCATGATATGGCAGCCATGTTATGTTCGGCACTAATGGAATGGTGTGAGGCAGATTGTGCTTTTTTAAATAAAGGATTAATCCTTAAGGATCTTGAAAAAGACGTTGTCACTCCTTACGATTTGCTTAGTATATGTCCTCATCCGATTAATCCATGTGTAGTGGAACTTTCAGGAGTAGAATTGAAAGAAGTATTAACACAGACTCTAAATGAGAAATGGGCAGATCTTCAATTAAAGGGCTTAGGGTTCAGGGGGACAGTGATGGGGAGTATCGTATACGCGGGAATTACAATCTTTAAAGGAAGCAAGGGCCTAAATATTAAGATTAACAATGAGGAGCTTGTTAGAGAGAAAATCTACAGATTGGCTATACCAGACATGTTTACTTTTGGACGCTTTTTCCCGGAGATCCATAGAGCTAAGCATAAAACCTATTACCTTCCAGAGTTTCTCCGTGACCTTATCGAATGGAAGCTAAAGTCTGGAAAGGATTGCTCATAAAAAGTGTGTAAAAAGGGCAAACGAAACATACACGTTTTTCCCTTCCATTCATAATGATATAGGGAAGGGAGCGTGGAAAAAATGATGAATTTATCGCCTATCGAAATTAACGGGCATACATTTTTAAGCGTATCTGTAGTATTACCGAAAACAAATCTACTGGTGGTTACCAGTGATAAAGGATATATAATGTGTGGAGCACTTGACGTTGCTTTGCTAAACGAAAAGTTAAAGGACCGGAAAGTGATAGCAGGAAGAGCTGTAGGTGTAAAAACGATCGAACAGCTTTTAGAAGCTCCTCTAGAATCAGTCACTTATGAAGCAGAGGCATTAGGTATCCATAAAGGGATGAAGGGTAAAGATGCAATGCTTAAAATGATATAAAGTAGAAGGGTCGCTGCAATGCGGCCTTATTTTAATTTAGAGAAAGGTTATACAACTCTAAAACATAATATATATTAAAAGTAGTTAGTACACCTTAACGATAGATTTTGACTGAGTTTCAATAAGAGCTTTATAGGTCCATCTTCAGCTGAAAACTCGTGTAAGCACCATTAATGCCCATATAATGGAATTAATATGGTAGAAACGTAGTGAAAAGTGACAGAAGTTTGTCTATTTAGATAAATTAATCAATAAATAAGGTACAAAAGTCTGTTGAATTAGTATAATAGATAAAGTTATTGTAGGTAATAATAGAAATTTTTGTTGAAATATGTAATATTTACTATCAAATTTTACTAGAATTTGTAGCTATTTAAATTATTGGTTCAGATAATCATATTTTTACACTTAAGAAACGGGAGTTATTCTTCATGAGACTAGTTGCAACCGAATTTGTAGAACCGGGTTCAATTCTTGGAAAAGCTATATTGAATGACAAAGGACAAGTTCTACTTAATGAAGGGGTAGAGCTAGGGGAAAAGGTCATCCAGCGGCTTCAAGAGAAAGGAATCTCATATATTTATATTAAAGATGAAGCTACTGCTGATATAAGCTTTAAAAGTGCGATTTCTGAAGAATTAAGAAAAGAAGCAATGAACACTATTGAGTCTACTTTTGCTCAGGTACAAAAAGAAAGCTCAATATCAAGCTCATTTGTGATCGAAAAAGCTTCACAGCGCTTTACGGAGGTTATCAGACACTTACTAAGTGAAATAAAAAATAATCGTGACTTGCTTACATTATTATCGGATGTTTATACATACGATAATTATATTTTTACCCACTCTCTGAATGTAACCATGTATTCCTTAGCAATCGGCATGGAGCTACAACTGCGTCCAAGAGAATTAGAGTTACTTGGGCTGGGGGCTATTTTGCATGATGTAGGTAAGATGAAGATTCCGGCAGAAATACTATTAAAGCCAGGAAAACTTACTGAAGAAGAATTTTTTGAAGTAAAAAAGCATCCTGAAGAAGGATTCAACATACTAAGAAATGTTCAAACCATTTCATTGTTAGTAGCACATTGTGCGTACCAGCACCATGAGCGGATGAATGGATCAGGGTATCCTAGAGGAATTAAAGGTGCAGATATCCATGAGTATGGAAGAATTATTGCGGTGGCGGATGTGTTTGATGCTGTTACTTCTAACAGAGTATATAGAAGAGCCATGTTACCACATGACGGGCTAGAAATCTTATTTGCTGGAGTGGGGTCACTATTTGATCAAAAAGTGGTAGAAGCGTTTCGACGTGCAGTGGCCATTTATCCAGTGGGGATTACCGTTGAATTAAATGATGGACGTAAAGGTGTAGTATCCAAACAAAACGTTGGTGTGAGTGACAGACCTTTCGTTAGAATTTTAGAAGAAAATGGTCAGACGGTTGAGCCATATGAGTTAGATATGTGTGCAGAGTTAACAGTGGTTATTACTGGGTGTGATACAACTTTCCCTAAAGAATAGAAAAACAGAAATCCATAATGTATCTTCTTAAAAATCACTTTACCAAAAAAATAAAAAAGAAAACAAATTTAAAAATTTTGCGCTAGTTCCCCTCTTTTCAGCATACATATAGCTTGTAAAGGGGGGATTTGTCTTGCCAAAATTTCGCGGTCCGCGGCCGCGGAGAGGTCCTTTGCCGTTTAGGTATGTATTTTTACTTACATTCGTCTTTTTTTCCTTTTCGACAGCAGCGGGCTTATGGATCATTAATGAGGGGTTAAAGCCTACTCTTATAAGCTATGCAGACTCACAAACTAGAAAAATTGCCACTCTAGTGATAAGTAAGGCCATTAACAAAAAAGTAGCTAATGTAATGGATATAAATGAAATTATAGAAGAATCATCAGCTGAAAATGGCGGCTCAGGGATGATCAAGTTTAACACAGAGATTATTAACCGTGTGTTAGCTGAAACTACAAATCTTGTACAGATGAACATTAAAGAAGCTGAAAGAGGAAATTTATCCTCACTAGAATTATTGACAGATGTTGAGATTGAAATGGATGATACTAAAAGTGAAGAGGGAATTGTCTATTATGTTCCTTTAGGGCAAGCGACAAACAATGCGTTATTGGGGAACTTAGGTCCGCAAATCCCTGTTCGATTTAATGCCATTGGAGATATTCGCTCAGATGTTAAAACTAAAGTTACAGAATATGGAATTAACAATGCCTATGTTGAGGTATTTATTCATCTTGAAGTGAATGTCCAAATTATTATTCCGTTTGCTACAAAAATTACTACAGTCAAACAAGATATCCCGGTAGCAATGGGATTAGTTCCTGGAGAGGTTCCTCAGTTTTATGGTCCGGGTGAAGGATCAACACCTTCCTTAGAATTACCAGTTAATTAAATGTAAGAAACTTCTCGACTATTATAAAATAAGTTGCTATACTAAAAAAATAATTTAATAAAACCTTATCATGTCCGATGGGGTAGAGGTGCGACCATTATTAGTACGCTATGTGAGGATGACAACGTTGATCATAGCCGAAAGGGAAGGCCGCCGAAGCAGACTAAGTATGTCAACACTTATTTTGCTGGGGATACTTTTAACAAGAGTATCACTGTCATTATAGAAACTTTTCTATAATGGGGAGCTACAGATCAGGATGGAGAAACTAATTACTTTAACAAGGAGTAATGATAGATTTTTCTCTATCATTACTCCTTGTTTATTTTCTCCTTCGCGCTAACTAGGCTTTTGAGGCATTCATTATTAAATAATGCGCTTAAAAGAATCGACAACGCCTCTATTGCTTAATAGCGCACCGTTTTCTTATGCTCCTACTATCTAGTAAAAATAGAAGGAGAGCAACAAAAGATGATTAACACAGTATTTTCTTTATTACCTCCATTAATTGCGATATTAATGGTTATTCTTACGAGAAGAGTCCTACTATCTTTAGGTGTGGGAATCTTAACAGCAGCAGTTTTGTTGTCTGAGTTTAATATATCAAAAACATTTTCCATTATTCTCACAGCTACAAAAGGAATTTTTATCTCAGATGGAGAGCTTAATACTTGGAACGTATATATTATTTTGTTCTTACTAGTATTAGGTGTAATAACTGCATTCATTTCTATATCAGGTGGAAGTCGTGCCTTTGGTGAATGGGCGATGAAGAGAGTTAAATCACGTGCTGGTGCTCAAATGGTTGCAGCGTTTCTTGGTATTATTATTTTTATTGATGATTATTTTAATGCACTGGCTGTTGGACAAGTATCACGACCCATTACAGATCGCCAAAAAGTATCACGAGCAAAGCTCGCATATATAATTGATTCAACGTCAGCACCAATATGTGTTGTGTCACCAATATCAAGCTGGGGTGCATACATCATTGCTCTGATTGCTCCAATTCTTGTGGCACACAATGTAACGGAAACATCAGCATTCTCTGCTTTTATTCAAATGATTCCCATGAACCTATATGTATGGACCGCAATTGCGATGGTATTTATTGTCGCGTTACGAAATATAAACATCGGAGCAATGAGAGTTCATGAAGAAAGAGCGGTTTTTGAAGGACAAGTGTTAGATTCTAACAAACCTGCTCCAGGTGAATTAAAAGAGGACCTACCGACGAGTAATAAGGGTACAGTAGGTGATTTAACATGGCCTATTTTAGCGTTGGTCATTGGGACAGTAGGATCAATGTTATGGACAGGCTATACAGCTATTGAAGGGAAAGCAACTCTTCTTGCTATTTTTGAAAATACAGATGTAGCGAAGTCCCTAATCCTAGGTGGCTTAGTAGGATTGACCGTTACAATGGTGTTATTTTTCCGCCAAGTATTTATATTTAAGGGTGTTAACGGAAGTTTGATGGTTACTGGGTTAATCGAAGGAGTTAAATCAATGTTACCAGCCGTTTATATTTTAATGTTTGCGTGGGTTATCGTTGATTTGATTGGTCAGTTAGAAACAGGGGCTTTCTTAGCACAATTCGTAGAAAATTCTAATCTAAACACAGCCTATTTACCAGTAATTTTATTCATAATCGCTGGAGTTATGGCTTTCTCTACAGGAACTTCTTGGGGCTCATTTGGAATCTTGCTTCCGATAGCCGGGGAAATATCTGCAGTGACAGATATAAGCATGCTATTACCTGCTATGGCAGCTGTATTAGCAGGCTCCGTTTTTGGAGATCATTGCTCTCCAATCTCAGATACAACAATCCTTTCATCAACAGGTGCTGGATGTAACCATATTGATCATGTGATGACTCAGCTACCATATGCCCTTATATCAGCAGTAATAGCTATTGCCGGTTATGTTGTTTTTGGATTAACTGGAAGTATGGTACCTGCCTGGTTGATGATTATCGTACTGTTATTAATGTTCATCTTTGTATTTAGTAGAAAAAAGAATGTTTAAATGATAAGAAATAAATACTATAGAATGTTTATTGAAGACAAGGAAAAATTTCTTGTCTTCTTTTTTATAATAGAAGAAATTTTTCGACTATTTATTGAATAAGCTTTAGAAAAGGAGGTGCAAATAATTATTAGTATAATATTTTAAAGTGGTAAAGCGTTAGAAAATAATGTGTTATCCATAGCCGAATGCTTGATGGAAAAAAGATTACTATTCTACTAATAATGTTTTGACAGATGAAAAAAAACTAGCTATACTAATTTTATATTATACTAAAAAATCAGAAAATAAAAAAAGTTTCAATTCTTCTTTTAATTACAGGAGATGAAGAGACTAAAGTAGGAGGTAGGATTTACTATGGAAAATCGTCCACAGTGGGGGACACGAGCAGGATTTATTCTAGCAGCTGTTGGATCAGCGGTAGGTCTAGGAAATATCTGGAGGTTCCCGGCAGTAGCTTATGAAAATGGAGGAGGAGCATTCTTTTTCCCTTATCTGTTTGCACTTTTAACAGCAGGGATTCCGCTTCTAATTATGGAGTTTACAATTGGTCATAAGTACCGTGGTTCAGCTCCATTATCGTATGCACGTCTAAACAAAAAGTTTGAATGGCTTGGCTGGTGGCAAGTAGCTGTTTCATTTGTCATCTCAACCTATTATGCGGTAATTATCGCATGGGCTATGTCATTCGCAGTATTTTCGTTCAACCTTAAATGGGGTGACGATCCAAGTGGATTCTTATTTGGAAGCTACTTGAAGTTAGCTGAAACTCCTGGTCAAGTTGGAGGAATCGTTCCAGGTGTATTTATTCCTTTAATTCTCGTTTGGGTTATTACTTTAGGTGTATTATTCAAAGGTGTTAAAAAAGGTATTGAAGTTGCGAACAAAATCTTTATTCCTGCACTTGTAATCTTATTCTTAGTTATCGTTGTTCGTGCTTTAACACTTGATGGTGCCGCTCAAGGTCTAGATGCATTCTTTAAACCAGACTGGAGCAAAATTGCAGATGGAAAAGTTTGGGTAGCAGCTTACGGTCAGATTTTCTTCAGCTTATCTATTGCATTCGCTATCATGGTTACGTATTCTAGTTACCTTCCAAAGAAGAAAACAGATTTAACAAACAATGCATTCATTACTGGTTTTGCAAACTCTGGTTTCGAGCTTTTAGCTGGTATTGGGGTATTTGCTGCATTAGGATTTATGGCAAACCAAGCTGGAGTACCTGTAAATGAAGTTGTTACTGCAGGTGTTGGATTAGCCTTTGTGGTATTCCCGCAAATTATTAATGAGTTCCCTGCACTAAATGGATTCTTCGGATCTCTATTCTTTATCTGTCTAGTTTTAGCTGGATTATCTTCATTAATATCAATCGTAGAAACATTTGTAGCTGGGGTGCAAGATAAGTTTAAAGTTTCACGTACAAAAGCAGTAGCTGTCGGTGGAGGTCTATCTGCATTAATCTCTATCCTGTTTGCTACAAAAGGTGGATTATATTTCCTAGATGCTGCAGACTACTTTATTAACCAATTTGGTGTAGCATTAGCAGGTCTTGTATCAGTAGTTCTAGTTGCTTGGGGATCAAGGGAATTAAAGAACTTACAATCTCATGCTGATAGCATTTCTGATATTAAGCTTGGCGCTTGGTGGAGAATTTGCTTAGGATTCATTACACCTGCTGTGTTAGGGTACATGATGGTTCAAAATATTATCACTAACATTAAAGATAATTATGAAGGATATCCAACTAGCTTCCTTTTATACTCCGGATGGGGTGTAGCAATTGGAGCAATTATCCTCGGATTTGTCTTCATGAAATTCAAATGGGATAAAGGCACACTTGAAGTCACTGACAAGAAGGAGGTATCTCAATAATGTCTGGAAGTGCAATTACAATGATGCTTATTGGGATGGTTATCATTTGGGGAGGACTTGCTGCGAGTATTATCAATGCAGTTTCTAAGTCTAAGAAAGCAAACTAATCTAAATGTTAAAAGGGCTACCGACAAAGAGTCGGTAGTCCTTTTTAGCTTTAAGTGTTGTGTAGGCTATTATTATTCCTATACATTTTTAACTACCTCTTCTTCCTAGCCTTTTGACGCTCTTGTCGCTCCCATAACCTTAAATGTGGGTATGGATCATAAGACCATTCTGTATATCCATTATCCTTGTACATCCCATAATGGAGGTGTGGAGGGAATTTGCCTGACGTTCCAGGAGGACCGTAGCCAGAGCTTCCAACACCGCCTATTAACATGCCAGGTTCAACAATTTGACCTGCTTTTAAATCCTTTGCAAATCCACTCAGATGGGCGAAATAGTGGTAGTTATTATTTATATCTCGGATTCCGATTCTCCAACCTCCGTAACGATTCCAGCCCTTCATTTCAATAATTCCATAGGAGGTAGCCCTAACTGGTACCCCATAATTAGCGAAGATATCGGTTCCTTCGTGAATTCTCCGACCGCCCCATCCACGAGCATCTCCCCATGTGTTTTTATAACTGTAATTATTTCTGAGAGGGACCGGAAACGCATGGTCGTCTAAGTCTAACCGGTTAAAGTGCTTGTATATAGAAGCTTTACCTATAATAATCCCAACGGTTTTATCACGTTTGTAATAATCCCAAAGACCAATCTTTATATTGTCATGATCGACACCGTATGACAGGAGATAATTTGCAAAAGCGTGTAGAACATCTTCGTCATTTTTTAAGCTTGCTTTCCCGTCACCATTTCCATCAAATCCAATTCCGTTAAAGAATTTAATGGATGTTGGATTCTCATCATCAGGGTTTGGATTAAGTAAACCTACCCATTCTTCAGGCTTAAAATAGATTCCGGTAAGTCCCTCCGCTTTAGGGAGATCTCTTCTAGCCGAGCGGATATTTCGTTCATACTGGTCAACGGCAGCTAAGTAGTACCAAGGAATATTGGTTACTGCCTCTACTTTCGTATAAAGTTCCATCCGTTGTTTATATATGTCCGACTTTTCACTTTCACCGTGTACCTTAACACTACTGGTAATTAAGAAAATACAAATAAATAAAGAAGTAATTCGAAAAAGTCGCAAAATACTCCCCCCTTTTGGATTTTAGAGAATTCTTTAACACCTTTAATATTAGTGACCACTTGCACAACTTTATTTAAAATAGTGAGTTTTCATAAGTTCTCTTTTCACATTCGCTCGTTTCACATGATTAGTTTGTGAGATTTGGTAAAATTAATAAATATCAATTAATGGTAATCCCAATATCTTCGGCTTGTCGTTCATTATAGGTTGTGTTAAAGTGACAACAGACGCAATCTAATTCATATTTATAGAATTAGTGCCAACACTTATCAGTTAAGGATGGAGTGGAAAGATTGAGTAAAAAAGAATACTTACGCAAACCCGAGTGGTTAAAAATTAAATTAAATACAAATGAAAATTACACAGGACTCAAAAAGATGATGAGGGAGAAAAACCTTCATACCGTTTGTGAGGAAGCTAGATGTCCAAACATTCATGAATGCTGGGCTGTAAGAAGAACAGCAACATTTATGATTCTTGGTGATATATGTACGAGAGCATGTCGCTTCTGTGCTGTTAAAACAGGTTTTCCAACAGAATTAGACTTGCAAGAGCCAGAAAGAGTAGCAGATTCGGTCGCATTAATGAATCTTAAGCATGCAGTCATTACTGCTGTCGCTAGAGATGACTTAAAAGATGGAGGAGCAGCAGTCTTTGCTGAAACCGTCAGAGCTATTCGTAGGAAAAGTCCCTTCACTAGCATTGAAGTCCTTCCTTCTGATATGGGTGGAGTTTATGACAATCTTAAGACCCTAATGGATGCAAGACCAGATATCTTAAACCATAATATCGAGACCGTTCGAGGATTATCTGATCGTGTTCGTGCACGTGCAAAATACGATCGTTCACTGGAATTTTTACGTCGTGCAAAAGAAATGCAGCCAGACATTCCAACTAAATCCAGTCTCATGATTGGACTAGGAGAGACGAAAGAAGAAATTATTGAAACGATGGATGATTTAAGAGCAAACAACGTTGATATTATGACTATTGGTCAATACCTACAACCAACTAAAAAGCATTTAGATGTAAAAAAATACTACCATCCGGATGAGTTCCAAGAGCTTAAAGAGATTGCATTAAGCAAAGGATTTAGCCATTGCGAGGCAGGTCCTTTAGTACGCTCCTCATACCATGCAGATGAGCAAGTGAATGAAGCTACGAAACATAAGCAAATGATGTTAGAAAAGGCAGAAAGTGAAGCTAAGGAAGCTTAATCTTCTCGTTAAACGTCAAAAGAGTTCAGCACCATACTGCTGAACTCTTTTTTATATTAGTAGCCACCATATTCATTTATCTTTTCGTCAGCATTAGGACGATTGTTATTAATATTTGTAGTACGTTTGGTATTGTTCATTTGGCTACCATTGTTTTTCTTTCTTTCACTAATGTCATCACGATCCGAATTATCATTTAGTTCACCTTGTTCTTCACCGTTGGCATTCTCACCGTTGTTCATTTTACGGCCCTGTGGTGAGTCTAACATCTCTTGGATCAATGAATCGATACCATATTCTACATTTCGGCTGTCTGAGTCTAATGTAGCCCAGCTTTCAACATTTTTTCTTAAAGAAGTGTCATCACTTACATAAACGTGATACCATCTAGGTACAACTGACATTGCCATCCTTTTAACTTGGTCAGCTGTCGCATTTCGATCTTGCGAATTCGTTTCGTAAACAATTAAAACTTCTTCATCTGTTACTAAAGTTGAAATATCGTCTACATTAGGAACTTCTGTGCAGTATTTACCGATAATATCTGCAATTTGCTCGCGGTCAATAGCTGCATAATGGTTTGCTGAGGCGTTATTACCGGGAATAGGGCTTTTCTGGTGACGGACATAACCAAAGTCCTCACTCACATTATCATGTTCTTGGTTATAAATTTCAGCACGTTGGTCGTTAACGTTGATGGTGTTGCCTGTTTCATTTAAAAAGTCATCTTGACCTGCTTGATTTTGACAAGCTGTTAAGGCAGAAAGCCCACAAATACCTAATATCATCATCGCTTTTTTCATTGTTTACACCCCCTCAATTATAGGATGACCATGAAGATACTTTTTTCTCTTAGTAATTGATGGGGAATCAGTTATAATTTAAAATAAGAATTAGCGTGTGCAAAGAGGTGATAATAATGATTTGCATTAACAATACTTGCTATGAGGTTGTTGAAGAGAGAAGGGACGGCTTTAATGAAGAAGCTTTCCGAGCAAGATACAGCGATATTTTAACGAAATATGATTATATAGTAGGCGATTGGGGTTATGGTCAATTGCGATTAAGAGGATTTTTTGATGATCAAAATCAAAAAGCTACGTTTGATACAAAAATTAGTACTTTAACCGAGTACTTGTATGAGTACTGTAATTTCGGTTGTCCTTACTTTGTAGTTAAACGTGTGAAAAATCCGGCAGCGAATAGTTAAGCAAGTAAAGGGGGCACGCTAATCAGCACTGCCCCCTTTGACTTATTTTTTTCTAGCTGTTTTTGTTGGGTTATATGGAGTTTCTACCGACTTATTTGGATCATCATGCGGCGGATGTGCAGGTGCAACATGACGAGGTAGATCCTCATGTAAGGTCTTATTCTCATAATTAAATGCACTATAATAGCGTTGTCCTTCACGCCAAGGTGTGCTTTTATTTTCAACAGGCTCATTTTCACCACGTGGAGATCCATAAGGCCCTTCAGGAAGTTGTTCTGGAGTTAAGAAATTTCGCTGTGTTTCTACATTCGAAAAATCTGTGTATTCGCTTCTATCTTTGTCATCCATGTTAATCACCTCAACTTTATTGTTTGTAAAAATTCTTGAATTCAATCTATAAAGTTAAGCAGGCATCGACATTGAAAGAAGACTTATACCTATATTAATTCATATAGAAAAGAACGAAGCTCCTCAGCATCTTCTTCTGATAATTGGAAAGCATATTCTAAATATCCTTCTTCTTTTAAATCATCTGGACCAATAATGGCAAATCGACTTCCTTGAATATCAAGAACGATATGTTTTCCGTAGTAACGGTCTGACATCACAATAGCTAAATCAAACCGAGTATTTTGTCCCATAAAACTTACAAATCTTGTCTTTGTATCAACTAGGTCATCATATAAAAAGAAACGTTCAGTCATGGTAAGATAAATCCCCTTTATGTATAGTAGTGATTGAGATATTAACGCTTTAGGTAAACGAAGATTATATCTCGATTTTGCCTTTTTTATTTCATAATTAAGTGAGGCTTGTGATCAAGGTGATGGTGGGCAGTTATGTAGCGCACGGTCTTTGTTTTACTGCGCATAACGATAGAATGTGTTTCTACTAAGTCTCCCCCAAGGAAACGAACCCCATCCAGTAGCTCACCACTAGAAACTCCGGTAGCAGCAAAAATGGCATCATCCCCAGATACTAAATCATTCAGCATCAATAGTTGACGTGGATCAGCTAGTCCCATTTGAATACAGCGTTCTTCTTCTTCTTTGCTAGATGGAACTAGTCGGGCTTGCATATCACCACCTAGAGATTTCAGTGCAGCTGCAGATATCACACCCTCAGGAGCACCCCCAGTTCCAATAAACAGGTCAACACCTGTATGAGGAAGTGCTGTTGCGATTGCGGCTCCAACATCTCCATCTCCAAATAGTTTTACACGTGATCCTTTTGCTCGAACACGAGAAATAAGCTCTTCATGGCGATCTCGTTCCTGGATAATAACGGTTAGGTCTTGTACTCTTTTATTATTGGCTTCTGCAACAATATCGATCGTTTTTTCAATAGGATCAAGTAGACTAATTTTTCCTGCTGCATGTTTTCCTACTGCTATCTTTTCCATGTACATGTCAGGCGCATGCAAGAGTGTCCCACGATCCGCGACAGCTATTACAGCCATAGCATTATTATGTCCTTTTGCAACGATATTGGTTCCCTCTAGTGGATCGACCGCAACATCCACTTTAGGTCCCATGCCCGTTCCAAGATTTTCACCTATATATAGCATAGGAGCTTCATCTAACTCTCCTTCTCCAATAACAACAATTCCATCCATATTAACAGAATCAAACATTTTTCGCATGGCAGTAGTTGCTGCATCATCAGCTTCATTTTTTTTGCCTCTTCCCATCCATTGTGCAGAGGCTAGTGCTGCTGCTTCTGTAACCCTAACAATTTCTAGTGCAAGTTCACGTTCCATTGGATTCCCCTCCAAAATCGACACTTTTCCTCTATCTATCTTAACAGAATCATGAACGTTTCTAAATGATTACATTTTTTTAAAAGAAAAAAGAAGATAATAGATATACAGGAAAAAATACGTAATTCTACATTTTGTGATATAATTGTAGGTAGTTTTTATTGCCTTAGCTACTTCTAGAAAAAATTCGGTAGATACGTTTTGAAAATGCTGATTTACGCTTTTTGAAAATTATCGAATGAAAATGCATTTTAATCGTGGACTCCTGAGAGGAAGGAACTATGTATGATACGTCAGATGCAGCCTTTACGCAACCTTATAAATTGGGCGAAGATTGTTCTTCCATTACATAAAATAAGGTATTATCCACCACAATTTGTTATTAGAAATCCTGTCATTGAAGTGGTTAATAAGGCATTTAAAGAGGGTTATGAGGTTGCCATTGTAGTCTTTAATATAAATAATTTGAGGGAAGTATGTGACTATTTAGGTGAGCACAACTACACTCTTTTTATTAAGAGTTTAAAAAAACATTTTCGTCTAGTGATTGAAAAAGAACTAGAGCAGGATGATGTACTTGTTCTCCACGACTATTATAGTGATGGTCTCACTTTGTTTTTAAGAATAGACCACGAACGTTCAGGTGTTTCAGAGATTGATTCCATTATGAAAAAAGTTCTTAAGGAGTCAGAATCGAAATTAAACGAAGAGTTCTCAATTAGTTATGCTGAATTTGCATCAGGTTATATGTTTGTTGAAAAAAAGCACTACTCCGTCCAAGAAGCGATTAGTCGAGCTCATCAACAGGCGTTGGCCATGGCTGAAAAACGTGTACAATCTGAGTTTAATGAAATGCTATACTCCGTAAATAAAATCGTCTCACAGCGGAACATCAGTCTATTGGCACAACCTATTTTAGATGTGGCAACGAAGGAAGTACGGGCTTGGGAAATGCTCACTAGAGGTCCAAAGGGGACTTCACTCGAAAGTCCATTACAGCTATTTTCTGTTGCTCGTCAAACCGGATTCCTATATGATTTAGAACTTATTGTACTAGAGAAAACACTAGAACAAATTAATTATACAGGCTGTATGCAGGATATATTTATTAACTTCACACCTATTTCTTTGGGAAATCAACGTTTTATCGCTGATTTGAAAAAGTTAATGTTGAAGTATAAAAATATTCCGCCAAGGCAAATTACAATAGAGATTACAGAGCGCGATTCGATTGAGGGAATAGAGCACTTTTTATCGAATATAAAAATCTTACGAAACTTAGGATTCCGAATTGCGGTTGATGATACAGGCTCAGGTTATGCAAGTCTCAATACCATCAGTGCAATTATGCCGGATATAATTAAAATTGATCGTTCAGTTATTCAGGACATAGATAAAAATTCTGTAAAAGAATCTATGCTAAAGGGTCTTTTATTAGTGGCTCGTGAAACGGGTTCATTAGTCGTTGCTGAAGGAATTGAAAGCAAAGAGGAAGCTTTGGTCATGCATCGCAATCAAGTTGATTTAGCGCAGGGTTATTACTTTGCAAGACCCGGAGTTCTTCAAAAAAGTATGGCCTCGTCCTAAGAAAGGATGGAAACTCGTATGTACTTCGTAGATAGAGAAAAGATTGAGGAAACTTTAAAGTTTTTGGAAGGTCAAATTTCTTTGTTTGAGAAAGAAGAGAAGTGGGAAACTCCCATTGAGCTAGCTGCACTAGAAAGAATCACGCACATCATGATTGAGTCTATATTGGACGTTGGAAACGCTATGATAGACGGATTTATCATGCGAGACCCTGGTAGCTATGACGACATTATTGATATTCTAGATGATGAAAAAGTGATAACAAAGGAAATGAGTATAGGCTACAAGACGATTGTTAAGTATCGTAAAATTCTTGTTCAATCATACACAGACATCGATCATAAAGATGTTTTTACTACTTTTCAGGAGCATTTAACGTTACTAAAACAATTTGCACCAAGTGTCAGAGATTATTTAGTCAAAGAGCTTGGACCAGTTACAGCATTTAAGAACTAAATATTATTATGGGCGTCCTATTAAGGGCGCTTATTTTTATCTTAAATGTAAGTATGGAACTTTGGTTAGGATAATGGTGTTAAAATTGATCTTTTATCCACGTGAATATTTGCACAAATAAGACAGTTTATATAATATTGTTTGGGAAAGTACAAATTTCAGGAGTGATAAGCATGAAAAAATATAAAGGTTATTTAATTGATCTTGATGGTACGATGTATCGTGGAACAGAATTAATAAAAGAAGCCGCTGATTTCGTTAAAAAATTAAGAGAACTAAACATTCCTTACTTATATGTAACAAACAATTCGTCAAGAACTCCAGCTCAGGTTGCAGAAAAACTAAATGAATTTGGTATTCCCACGTCAGAGGAGCAGGTTTTTACAACAAGCCAAGCAACTGCAAATTACATCTATGAGCAGAAAAATGATGCTTCAGTTTATGTAATTGGGGAAGAAGGAATCAGAACAGCTATTGAAGAAAAGGGATTAACGTTTGGTGAGGAGAAATCTGACTTTGTTGTGGTCGGCATTGATCGGTCTATTTCATATGAAAAATTTGCTGTTGGATGCCTTGCTGTACGAAATGGAGCCACATTTATCTCAACAAATGGAGATATAGCTATCCCAACAGAAAGAGGGTTACTACCAGGAAATGGATCCTTAACCTCGGTTATTGCCGTTTCGACCCAAACAAAACCAATTTTTATTGGAAAACCAGAATCCATCATCATGAATCAAGCTTTGAAGGTACTAGGAACAAAAAAAGAAGAAACCATCATGGTAGGGGATTATTATGATACAGATATTTTAGCAGGAATGAATGCGGGCATGGACACTCTTTTAGTACATACTGGTGTTACGACTAAAGAGCTACTAGAGGGCTATGAGAAGAAACCAACGTATGTATTAGATTCATTAGACCAATGGGAATTTTAACATAAGATAAAAGGATGGGGGAAGCCCCATCCTTTAGTTTTTATTCAGTATGTGCTACCCTATGAGCCAATCGACTCGATGCTGCTGCTGCAATGGCACCAACAATGTCATCTAAAAACGTATGGCATTTACCAGAAGATTTGTCATTTAAGTCCTTTAGGATGCCAGGTTTCATTTTATCGATATATCCGTAATTGGTAAAACCAATCGATCCATATACATTTACAATGGAAAATGCTAATACTTCGTCAACTCCATATAACCCCTCATCTGAACCTACAATAGACTGAAGTGGTTCTTCCATAAGACCTTTCTCTGCAAAAATATCCAATTGTATGCCAGTTAAGATAGCGTTTTGTACTTCTCGCTTGGATAAAACTCGCTCTACGTTCAGCACACATTCTTCCATCTGTAGGTCAGGATGGTATTTTTCTTGAAGATAGTAAACTAAATCTGCAATATCTTGAATTTCTACGCCTCGTTCATGTAACCATTTTCGAGCTGTTTCCTCTGTAAGATCCATTTTTTTGTCTTCAGACATTCACTTCACCTTTTCTTCTTATTTTCACTATATATATACATCTACTAATAAAAATATGCTGATAACTCCTATCTGCTACACCCTACACCTTTTCATCATTTCCTCGAAAAAGGCTGTTATTCAACAAAAACACAAGTTTTTCTTCGACTTATCATATATATGAAAAAAAGTGTAAAAAGAGGTGGGAAAATGATTCAGCAATTGCTCCAACAGAAATTTGGAATTAAAGCAGAAGAAGCACTTAACCTGGGAAAATACGAAGCCTGCAAAGCAAATGGGTTATTATATTCGTTAGTTCCAGTGGGGAATATGGAAAGTGATGATATTTATGAACGAGCACAAATTGCAAAGCATCTTATGAATAACGGTGATAGGCATGTAGCGCAGGTTTTAACCACAAAAGAAGGTGAGCAAGTTGTTGATTGGAAGGAATCTAAATATTGTGTTTTAACACAATCGCAGGCAGGTGCACCATCTGACCATAAACTAGGAAGGAAATTAGCAAAGTTTCACTATAGGGGAAGACTCGTTTCTTTTCAGATACAAAAAATTGGTCGGATTGGTCAGTGGAAAAAGCTTTGGGAACAAAGGCTTGATCAAATGGAAAAGGTTTGGACCGATTTGCTTTATCAGAAGCCTGATAACGAGTTCGAAAGGATGTTTATAGAATCTTTTCCATACTATATGGGGTTAGCAGAGAACTCTATTCAATACTTAGTGGATACGGAACTAGATGACGATCCAGGGTCCATTGATTACGGTACCGTTTGTCATGAGCGCTTTCAATCAGGGACATGGGGAAGTCAGTATTACTTGAAAAACCCCTTTGATTGGGTATTTGACCATTGTAGTCGAGATTTAGCGGAATGGACTAGAGAGAGGTATTTCCGGAATATCCAAACCTATGAGCCCGAGGTAACTAGATTTTTCTCGGAATATGAAAGTGTAACTCCACTTTCATCTTTTTCGTGGCGACTGCTGTATGCTCGTATCCTTTTTCCGTTACACTACTTTGATTGTATAGAAAGCTACTACATTACAAACTCTGAGCAACACAAACATACACTTCAAGATCGTTTTAACAAGTTCCTTCATCAAACCAATGAACATGAGCACTTCTTAGGAAACTTTTATCAACTGGCACAGGTTCCTGTTCGCAGATATAAAATTCCCCAGCCAGAGTGGCTAAAAAAAGCCTGAACATTCTAAATTTCTTTAAATATGTAGGCTCTTTTTTTATAATGGTAAAAAAGAGCAAGCTTAATAAAGAAAAGGAGTCCCACATGAAGCCCTATATTTATATTACGAGAAAACTCCCAGATCATATTGTTGAACCATTATCCCAAAAGTATGAGGTACATATGTGGGAAAGAGAGGACGTACCTGTACCTCGGGAGACCCTTTTGGAAGAAGCGAAAAAAGCAGATGCTCTACTAACGATGCTTTCTGAGCGAGTGGATGAGGAAGTCATTGAGGTAGGGGAAAATGTTAAGGTTATTGCTAACTTAGCTGTAGGATTTGATAACGTAAATGTCGATGCAGCAACGCGAAAAGGAATTGCTATTTGCAATACCCCAGATGTCTTAACAGATTCAACGGCAGATTTAACAGTTGCTTTATTAATGGCTACTGCACGCAGAGTGGTTGAGGCGGCAGAGTTTGTTAAACAGGGGCAATGGAAGAGTTGGAGTCCACTTCTTCTTGCTGGCCATGACATCCACCATCAAACCATTGGGATCTTTGGAATGGGGAGTATTGGCGAAGCTGTAGCGAAAAGAGCGACAGGGTTTGATATGAACATCCTATATCATAACCGTTCGCGTAAACAGAGTGCTGAGGAACGGTTAGGAGCCCAGTATTGTACATTTGATGAGTTAGTCGCAAAATCTGATTTTGTCGTCTGTTTAGCTCCATTAACAGATGAAACTAGAAATATTTTTACGAAAGATGTATTTAAAAGAATGAAGCGTTCTGCGATATTTATTAACGCATCAAGAGGTCCTCTTGTCGATGAAGAAGCATTATACCGTGCTTTGAAAAATGGAGATATAGCGGGAGCTGGGTTAGATGTATTTGTCCAAGAGCCGATTGGAGCAGACCACCCTCTTTTAACATTGCCAAATGTGGTTGCCCTTCCTCATATAGGTAGCTCTAGTGTAGACTCTCGTAGCAAAATGATGGAACTATGTGTAGAGAATATAGACTTAATCCTATCAGGAAAAGAACCTAAGACTTTAGTGAACAAACAGTGGGTACTAAAATAATTTAAAGTGAGATCATAACATGAATCTAGTACTACTAAGTAATTTTACAAATAACAATCATCCCCACCTTCAAGAGAAAATACGCACCTTTGTAAAAGGGCGGTCACCGAAGCTTGGATATATCCCTTCTCAATTAGACAAGGAAAAAAAGTACTTTCAAAAGTCAAAGGTCTATTTTGACGAGTTAGGCTTTAAGGAATATGTATATTTCGATGTAGATGAAGATTATGATGAGCGTGCTAAAAGGGAGCTTGTGAACTGTGATGTTGTCTATTTATCAGGGGGGAACACATTCTACTTTTTGAAAAACCTCCAGAAAAGAAACATTATCCCGTTAATTAAAGAGATGGTTCATGCTGGAAAATTGTTAATTGGCTTGAGTGCTGGAAGCATTATGATGTCAGAGACTATTAAGATGGCAGAACTAATCGATAAAAATGAGGTAGAGCTTGATAATTTAAAAGCTCTACACTTAGTTGAGTTTGAATTTATGCCCCACTGGGAAGAACATTTTAGTTTGGATGAACTCATGATCTACTCAAAAGCGATGAATAAGAAGATCTATACTTGTCAGGATGGGGATGGGATTGTTGTTACCGATCATAAAGTAGAAGTTTATGGTCAGATACACGAAATAAATGCAGGGAACATCAAAAAACACTTAACCTAAAAAGGTAGGCGATCGCTTACCTTTTTTCTATAGGCTTATGAATATACAGAAGCTTATAAATTTTTTTACCGATTAACTACCCCTGTTATAGCAAGTGAGTAACCGTTTCCAATATAAGTTTTATAAATTTTTACTATTGTAAAAATGAGGTATGCATTCTATAATGTCTACTATACAAAAACATTTGTTCATTTAGAGAGAACAACAGAAGTGTTCGGGAGGGAATTTAGATGGAAGTTATCTCAATAGGACTATTAGGATTAGGGACAGTTGGCTCTGGGGTTGTAAAGATTATTGAAAATCATCAAGATAAGCTTATGCATCAAATTGGTTGCCCTGTAGAAGTTAAAAGAGTTCTTGTAAAAGACTTAAATAAAGAGCGAGCGGTTGACATTCACCCAGAAAAGCTCACTGTTAATGCAGAGGATATTATTAACGATTCTGAGATCGATGTCATTATTGAGGTAATGGGGGGAGTCGAAGAGACTCGTAAACACCTTTTAGCTGCTTTGAAAAATAGAAAGCATGTTGTAACTGCCAATAAAGATCTCATGGCTGTATACGGCTCTGAGCTGCTAACAGTCGCATCAGAGAACGGCTGTGATCTATTTTATGAAGCAAGCGTAGCAGGTGGTATCCCGATTCTTAGAAGTTTAGTAGATGGGTTAGCTTCAGACCGTATTACAAAAATGATGGGGATTGTAAATGGAACAACGAACTTTATCCTAACCAAAATGAGTAAGCAAGGTAGTGCGTATGAGGAAGTATTAAAAGAAGCTCAAGAACTAGGATATGCTGAATCTGACCCTACATCCGACGTTGAAGGCTTGGATGCGGCAAGGAAAATGGCGATTCTTTCAACTCTTGGTTTTTCGATGAAAATAGATTTAGATGATGTGAAAGTAAAAGGAATTACGCAAATTACTGAAGAGGATTTGCAGTATGGCAAACAGCTTGGGTACACAATGAAACTCATTGGAATCGCTCATCGTGAGGGAGAAAAGGTTGATGTTAGTGTCCAGCCAACTCTGTTAGCTGACTCGCACCCGCTTGCTGCAGTTAACGATGAATACAATGCTGTCTATGTTTATGGAGAAGCAGTAGGAGAAACGATGTTCTACGGTCCAGGAGCTGGAAGCCTCCCTACTGCAACAGCTGTAGTATCAGATCTAGTGGGTGTCATGAAAAATATGCGCCTTGGCGTAAACGGAAAAAGTGCAGTTACGCCTCAGTATCCAAAGAAATTAAAAGAGCCTAGTGAAATTAACTCTAAATACTTCTTGAGGCTTCATGTAAAGGATGAAGTTGGAGTATTTGCTAACATTACAACGATTTTCTCTGAACATGGGGTAAGCTTTGAGAAAATCCTTCAACTACCTGTAAAAGAAAAGGGAACTGCTGAGATTGTATTGGTTACTCACCACGCATCTTTACAAGACTATGAAGATATTTTAGTGAAACTTAGAGATTTACATGCAGTTAAAGAACTAAAAAGCTCTTATCGCGTTGAAGGGAGTAGCAGAGTATGAGATGGGAAGGTCTGCTAAAAGCATATAAAGAATATTTACCAATTAATGAGAAGACACCATTGCTTACCTTGAATGAAGGGAATACACCTCTAATAAAGTTAGATCGTCTTTCAGAGGAATGGGGAGTAGAATTATATGTAAAAACAGAGGGGACGAATCCAACTGGCTCCTTTAAGGACAGAGGGATGGTTATGGCTGTAGCGAAAGCGAAAGAAGAGGGAAGCGACACCGTTATTTGTGCTTCAACGGGTAATACTTCTGCAGCAGCAGCTGCTTATGCAGCAAGGGCTGGCTTAAAGAGTATTATTGTAATTCCAGAAGGCAAAATTGCCATGGGAAAGCTTGCTCAGGCAGTCATGTACGGAGCAGAGATTTTTTCCATCGAAGGGAATTTTGATGAGGCGCTAAAAATGGTACGAAATATTAGCGAAACAGAACCGATCACTCTCGTGAATTCTGTGAATCCATACCGTTTGGAGGGGCAGAAAACGGCAGCATTTGAAGTTTGTGATCAACTAGGTGGGGCACCTGATATTTTAGCTATCCCAGTCGGAAATGCGGGAAATATTAGTGCTTACTGGAAAGGGTTTAAAGAATATAATGATATGAAGCAGACAGGTTTACCTCAAATGCATGGCTTTGAAGCAGAAGGGGCAGCTGCAATCGTGCATAACCGGGTCTTTGAAAATCCAGAGACGATTGCAACAGCTATTCGAATCGGCAACCCGGCAAGCTGGCATTTAGCTACAGCTGCTGTAGAACAATCAAGAGGGAAAATTGACGAGGTCAGCGACGAAGAGATTTTAGCTGCTTATAAAAAAGTCGCTTCGACGGAAGGAATTTTTGCTGAACCTGCCTCCTGTGCATCTCTAGCAGGAGTATATAAACAAATTCAAAATGGACAAATACAACGAGGAAGTAGAATCGTAGCCATTTTAACAGGTAACGGTTTAAAAGACCCGAACACGGCTATTGATTGTAGTTTGATTAAACCCATTTTATTGCCGAATGATGAGCGTGTGGTTGCTGAACATATTAAGGGAGTTGTACATTAATGATCGAAGGGGACATGCTCCAAATAAGGGTTCCGGGAAGTACAGCAAATTTAGGCCCAGGGTTTGATTCGCTTGGGCTAGCCTTAAGTCTTTATCTTACTTTAGATGTTGAAATATCCGACAGCTGGGAAGTGGTTATGCAGTCAGAGGAGTTGCGTGCTTTTCCAACGGATGAAACCAATTTTATTATAAAAGTCGCAATAGAAACAGCTGATAAGTATAATAAATCCTTGTCTCCATGCAAAATTACAATGAAAAGTGACATTCCGCTCGCAAGGGGGCTGGGTTCAAGTGCGGCCGCTATTATTGCTGGAATTGAACTAGCTAACGTGGTTGGGAATCTTAATCTAACAAATGAGGAAAAGTTTAAGGTAGCATCCGAAATCGAAGGACATCCGGACAATGTCGGTGCTTCGTTATATGGGGGGTTAGTCATAGGAAGCCAAATGGACGGAGAAGTGGAAGCGATTGTTTACCACAATCTTGATTTTGATGTTGTAGCAGTTGTGCCCCATCAAGAGCTCTTAACGAAAGAATCACGAGAAGTTTTGCCAAAGCAATATTCTTCTGATGAAGCTGTAAAAGCTAGTGCAGTTTCTAATGTATTTGTTGCTGCTTTACTAAGCAAAAACTATCCCTTAGCAGGAAAAGTAATGAAGAAAGATTTATTTCACCAACCTTACCGGAAGCATTTTGTGCCACAACTACCATTCCTTGAAAAGTTTGCAGAAGAACATGGTGCATTTGGTGTTGCACTTAGTGGTGCAGGCCCAACAGTTATTTGCTGTGTAGAAAATAATTATGAAGAAAATTTATTAGAGGCACTTACACAGCAGCTTCCAGAAATGAATATTTTTCGTTTGAGGATTGATCAAGTAGGAAGTACGGTCAAAGTACACTCCGAATTAACAAAGTAAAAGCGATTCCAAAGGTGGAATCGCTTTTTAAGTAAGTTATTAGAATACCTGCTCTACTTCAACTACGCCAGGTACTTCTTCTAATAAAGCACGCTCAATACCTGCTTTTAAAGTGATAGTAGAACTTGGGCAGCTTCCGCAAGCACCTAATAAACGTAGCTTTACGATACCTTCTTCAATATCTACTAATTCACAGTCCCCTCCATCACGAAGAAGAAATGGACGTAATTTATTTAATACTTCTTGAACTTGTACTTTCATATCTTCAGCCATCTAAATCGCTCCTTTCCTATCCTTATTATAATCATATTCGTCAGAAAAATCTATTGTTTGAATCTGATTCTCAACAATCGAGATTCAGACAAAATACAAGTGAGAACGCTTATCAGTATAGGCTTTTGGACTTTAAATTGCAAATGAATCCACTAGCGATGGGACAATTTTCTAATTGTAAATTTTGTGAACACTTCATCTCAATTCACTTTATTTATTTTTACCGTCTTTGTATTGTAAAATGAAATTAGGAATAAAGGGGAGGAATTTAAATAATGGTAAAAGAAGTAGAAGTAAGTGTTTATGGGGCAGAAGTACTCTGTCCAAGCTGTGTTAATCTCCCATCATCAAAAGAAACTTTTGAATGGCTTGAGGCAGCTATCAGTAGGAAGTTTCCAAATCAACCGTTTAAGATATCTTATATTGATATATACAACCCTCCAAATGATGAAGATAAAAAGTTGTTTGCTGAAAGGGTAATTGAGGAAGATATGTTTTATCCAGTCGTATTAGTAGAGCAAGAAGTTGTTGGCGAAGGAAATCCAAAGTTAAAAACGATTTATGCTGAATTAGAGAAATACGGTTATAAGGCGGAATAGAAAGAAGGAAGCTGCTAAATTTAGCACGCTTCCTTCTTTGCTTCTAGAAGTTAGAGAGGTGTCTAGCTCCAGCGCCTAGCACCTAGTAAACTTCACCCCATCTCCTTACGATAAGTCAACATCGAATCGCTACGCTCTTCGTGTTTCCTTTATCTCATACGATGGGGCTCCAGTTTATACGGAGCTGACCAAGGCGCTTGCGCTTTTCTAATTACCCATTATGATACTTATACATCCAAAGAATACCCGATTTTAGTAGTCTAGCTACACGTCCTGTAATAGGTCGTTCAGCAACTAAACCAAATCCATGCTTTTTACCTAGTGATCCAAGTACACCCTTTAGCTTAATAGCCGGCAAGCTTTCAGGTAGTGGTTCATTGTTCCAACGTTTCAAAAGGATTTGAACAATTTGCTCTGCTTGACCTTCAGCTAATTGAGCACTTGGTGCATGAGGTAAGCTCGCACAGTCACCAACCACATAAACATGCTCGTCATTTGGAAGATTATGATGGATCGTTAACACGACCCTTCCTTGTGGATCTTTTTCTACGTCCATCTCACGTACAACCATATTCGGTTGAATCCCAGCAGTCCATACAATAGCATCGCTATGAATGGGATTATTATGATTGTATATCGTACTTTTCTCAAGAGCAGTGATATTAGAATTATTAATGATCTCAACACCATGATTGTCAAACCAATTTTCAACATAGGTACTTAAACGAACTGGAAAAGCTGATAAAATGTGATTGCCTCTATCAAATAACTTAATTTTTAGGTCCGGACGACTCTCAACTAGTTCACTTGCAAGTTCCACTCCACTTAAACCAGCTCCAACAATACTTACTACAGAACCAGGTGCTAGGTTGTTTAAAGCTTGATAAGTAGTTCGTGACTTTTCAATCGATTGGATACTGTAAGAGAATTCTTCAGCCCCAGGCACGTTATGGTATTTATCCTCGCAACCTAAACCGATAATTAAATCATCATAAGAAACAAAGCTATTTTCTTTCATTAAAACTTTCTTTGCTTCTAGATCAATTCCTGAAACTTCTCCATATTTAATCTGTAATCTAGGATGCTCAGGGAACGCTACACGAATATGTTGATCTGATATAGTCCCGGCAGCAAGAGCGTAGTATTCGGTTTTTAAACAATGGTAAGGCGTTCTGTCAATCAGCGTAATGGAAACATCTTCAGGTAGTGCATTTGGTAAAAGTTTGGAAAGTATGCGCATACCTCCATAACCTCCACCTAAAATCACTAGGTTTTTCATAATGGATTTCCCCTTTTAATTTCACTCGATTTCCGTAAAGTACATCTATATCTAAGTCTTTGATACTAACGATAAAAAGACAGCAAAATAAACATCATAAATAACAAAAGTTATATCAGTAAAACACCATAAAAAAGTATAACGAAATTGTGACAAAATCACAACACATTCAAGTCAAAAACTTGACAAAACATAAATAGAAGTGATATTTATTCGTATTTTACATCTAAGAATAAAGTTTTAGACACAATTCGTTTAAACTGTACATGATGCTTGCACATTTTAAACAAACAAGGTAGGATAGACAATTAGTAAGAGGTGAGAACATGATTAAACCAATAGTTGAATTTTGTATAAGTAATCTTGCAAGTGGAGCTCAAAGAGCAAAGGAGCAACTTGAAAAAGATTATGATCTTGATGTCATTGAATATGGTTGCCTCGGATACTGTGGAAAATGTGCTGCATCCCTATATGTTCTGGTGAATGGCGAGGTCGTAACAGGAAACACTCCTGATGAATTAGTAGAAAATGTGTATAAATACCTTGAAGAAAACCCTATGTTCTAAGAAAAAGTAAAAGTTTGCAAATAAAAGAAGGGGCCATATATGGCCCCTTTTATGTTGCTTCTGTCATTGAACTTTCCACTTTTTGAGCTTCTCTGATCTCGTACCAGCTTTCCCTAGCCATTTCCACAATTTTTGTTTCAACCGTACTTCTTTGTTTTTCAATTACTTTAGATAAGTATTTGACTGCTTGCTCCGTATTTCCAATTCTTCGAGATACTTCACCAATTAAATACAAAATTCTAACATCAGAGACTTGTGTTCCACGATAATCATCAGCCATATACGATTCCATGTACTCATGGGCTGCAAGCTTTAGAAATCTAATCTCTTGTTGATCATTTTTAAGAGAACGGTAAATCCACGCTAGTCTCATATATAAACCAGCTATTGAGATATGCTTTTCTTTCTTTAATGTCCCGCAATATACTGCAATTTTATATGTTTTGATTGCATCTTCTCTCGTTCTAGTCTCACTAAAATTATGAGGTACCCATTGTTCACAAACCTTGTTTTTAATAGCTTCGATGCTACTAGGTGGAAAGTAAGGATTAAAATCATCTGAAAATGAATAGCCACAATGAGGGCATACATTTACATGATATAACATAGGATTGTTTTCATCAGATGAATAGTTTGGACAAAAATCACTATCATAATCAATCACCTTAATAAAACGTGATCGAATTTTTTTTGACGTAAAGCTTTTCTTACATATTAAACATTCATACTTTTTATCAAATAGTGGTGTTAGTTCGGTCATGTTTTTTCACCTCTACACATAGGAAATATGGCACGATATTTTTTATTGGTACTAGTGTATAATTACTATAATTATAACGTAATTTTTGTGAATAAAGAACTATTATTATTATAATTATGTGGTTAATTCGTGAATATAGAACTAAAGGTATTAAATTGAGTTTGTTCAGTTGAGTAAAAAGAACGTGCTGTATATACTATAATTAAAGCTCTTCTAAGATACTCTATAGAAGTAGTAAAAGAATTCTTGTTAGGAGGGAAGAGAATGGAAGAAATTATTACGATTACTGAAGCGGCTGCTCTTCAAATAAAAGATATGATGAAAGAAAACGAAGAAGAGGGCGCCTTTTTACGAGTAGCCATTCAAGGTGGAGGGTGTAGTGGCTTATCCTATGGAATGGGCTTTGCACATGAACTAGAAGAAGGGGATACCGAGCTTGAGTTACATGGCATTAAAGTATTAATAGATAAAGAAAGTGCCCCTGCACTAAAAGGCACTAAAATTGACTATAAACAGTCAATGATGGGCGGCGGATTTACTATTGATAATCCGAATGCAATTGCATCATGCGGGTGTGGATCATCTTTCCGAACAGCAACTAATTCTGGTACTCCTGAAGAGTGCTAAGATTAGATTTCTAAGGACAGGGGAGCAATTCTCGGTCCTTTTCTTATATACATAAGTAATTACGGGTTTACGAGTCCAAAAAGAAAATATTTAGGAAGTAACATTTCAAAGGTTAGATTCTTTTAAAACTATGATGCCATTTCATGATTTTAGTATGAACAATAATTTATAGACATGGAGTGTAAAACTAATGAATGTAGTTATAGACATCGTATACGCTAACTTGTTATCCCCCATGATATTATTTTTTATTCTTGGAATTATTGCTGTTTTGGTTAACTCTGACTTAAAGGTTCCAGAGGCATTTTACACAGGTTACACGATGATTATCCTATTTACCATTGGAATTAAGGGTGGAACAGAATTGCGAAGTATCCCCTTATCCAGTGTTGTGATACCGATGTTAACAGCCATTTTACTTAGTCTTATCATGTTATTTATTGCTTATTTTGTCTTAAAGTACATATTTAAATATTCTAAAGTTGATTCTTTAGCAACAGCTGCTCATTACGGTTCGGTTAGTGCAGTAACATTTACCGCAGGGATTGCGTTTATTGAAAAAATGGGAGTCTCTTATGAGAGTTACATTTCGGCCATACTGGTCGTGATGGAGGGACCAGCAATCATTGTGGCAATAATCATCTATAAAATGATGAACAAGAACAAAGCAGCTGAAACTCAAATCGGTGCTGTTGTGAAGGAAGCTTTTTTTGGGAAGAGTATCTTTTTATTAATCGGTGGTATCATTATCGGAATGATTGCCCATGAGGAAGGTCTATTAAAAATTAAGCCGTTTTTCGGTGATTTATTTTACGGCATCCTTTGTATTTTCTTACTCCATGTTGGTATTGTTGCCACTCAACAAATTCGAAACTTTAAGGGGATTAGGTTTTATTCGTTCGCATTCGCATTTGTATTACCGCTTATTGGCGGTGTATTAGGTGTTGTTGTTGCAAGCCTTATTGGAATGTCACCGGGTGGCGCATTTATGCTTGGAGTCCTAACAGCGAGTTCTTCTTATATCGCTGCACCAGCTGCCATTAGTCACTCCATTCCAGAAGCAAACGCTGGTCTTGCTCTAGGGTCATCACTTGGACTAACTCTGCCATTTAACCTTGTGGTGGGGATTCCTTTTTATTTCTGGCTTGCCAATAATATTTAGCCGTGGGAAATTGTGCAGAAGGACTCTTAATTTCTCAAGTCAAACAAACAAAAAAGCAAAGTACCGCTTCTGGTACTTTGCTTTTAAATATTATTTAAACATAGAAGAACTGTGTAGTGGCTGTGCTTTTGCTTTAGGGTCAATATAAGTTTTAGCATTATTAACTGCTACTGGAGCCTCTCCGAAACCACAAGCAATTAATTTAACTTTTCCATCGTAAGTACAAATATCACCTGCAGCATAAATGCCAGGGATGTTTGTTTCCATTTTGGAGTTTACGACGATAGAGTTCTTTTCAATCTCAAGACCCCATTCTTTAATTGGACCTAAAGAAGATACGAAACCATAGTTACAGATGACAGCATCGACATCAAGTGTCTCTTTGTCTCCACCGTTTACCCCTTCTAGTACAACTTGCTTAATCCCGTTATCGTCACCAATTAATTCAGCAGGGACATATGGAGTTTTAATGACGACTTTGGAATTTTCAAGGTTCTCAACACTATGTTCATGTGCACGGAATTTATCACGACGGTGGACAATGGTAACTTGTTCAGCAATTGGTTCAAGCATTAACGCCCAGTCAACAGCTGAGTCTCCTCCTCCGAATACAACTACTTTTTGACCCGCAAATTGATTAAGATCATCGATAAAGTAGTGAAGGTTTTTCCCTTCGTACTGGTTAGAACCTTCAATTTCTAGTCTGCGCGGTTGAAAAGCTCCATTTCCAGCAGTGATAATAATTGCTTTAGAGTAATGAATTTCTTTATCAGTTGTTAATTTGAAGACACCATCTTCTTGCTTTTCAATTTTATCAACAGATTGTTCTAGAGAGACAGTTTGCTCAAATTTTGCCATTTGCTCTTTTAAATTGTTGATTAATTCTTGTGCACGGATTTTAGGAAAACCAGCTACATCATATATGTACTTTTCCGGATAAAGTGCAGAGAGTTGGCCGCCAAGCTGTGGTAAGCTTTCTATGATTTTAACAGATGCTTGTCTCATTCCACCATAAAAAGCAGTGAATAATCCTGCGGGACCCCCACCAATAATGGTTATGTCATAAACCTTTTGATCTTCTTTCACTCCAAATCCCCCCAACTATATACTCTATAATTCCATTTAATATTTTAACATAAATAAAAAAAATACTCACATTAATCATATATTAATAATACTGTCAAAACGGTGTTTATATGCATTTTAGAGAATTGTCGTAAAAAGTTCACAATTTTCACAAGGTTTCTAAAGTAAGATTTTGTATTGAAAAAGAATGGGAAAAAGAATATTATGGAATGTAGGCATTATTGTTAATATTTTGTGTCAAATTTATTACATTTTTTTGTCTTCTTTCGTGAAGAACATCACATACTTTTTACTATTAGGGCCTTTTCATGTAAGATTATTGTTATTATTAAAAATTAGGAAAAGATCCCCCTAAAGTACGTTTGTATTTCTTTATCATTACTTTTGGTAACACAAATATTCATCAGACAGCTTTACCATAGATAAAAATTAATAAAGCTGTGGAAGATAAGAAAAAGCGATCAAATAAAAAATATACAAAAAGGTGGAAGTGGTACACTTGAGAAAGCCAAAAATCGTTATTTTAGGTGCCGGATATGGCGGATTAATGACGGCTACAAGACTTCAAAAGGCCGTTGGTGTAAATGAAGTAGAAATCGTGCTTGTTAATAAAAATGACTATCATTATGAAACAACATGGTTGCATGAGGCTTCCGCTGGAACTCTTCATCATGACCGTGTGAGATATGATATTCGTGATGTGATTGATGGTAGCAAGGTTGAATTCGTTCAAGACACAGTACTTGAAATTAATAAAGATGATAAGAAAGTGATTACCGAAACAGGCGAAATTAGCTATGACTACCTAGTTGTATCGGTTGGAGCGGAGCCTGAAACATTCGGTATCAAAGGTCTAAAAGAACATGCATTTTCAATCATTAATGTTAATGCTGCTCGTCAAATTAGAGAGCATATTGAATATAACTTCGCTACGTATAATATGGAAGAAGAGAAAAGAGATGACCGCTTAACAATCGTTGTTGGTGGTGCTGGATTCACTGGTATTGAATTTATTGGAGAGCTAACAAATAGAGTTCCTGAATTATGTCGTGAATATGATATCGATATTCATAAGGTAAAAATTATCTGTGTAGAAGCTGCGCCAATGGTGTTACCAGGTTTCGATCCGGAATTAGTTAATTATGCGGTAGCTCAACTTGAAAGAAAAGGCGTTACTTTCATGATTGGAACTGCTATTAAAGAAGCTACGGAAACAGGTATCATCGTAGGAAAAGGCGAAGATGAAGTAGAAGAAATTAAGGCAGCAACGGTTGTTTGGGCTGCTGGAGTACGTGGTAACTCAATTATTGAGAAATCAGGAATTGAAGCAATGCGCGGTCGTGTAAAGGTTCAGCCGGACTTAAGAGCACCGGGGCTTGATGATGTATTTATTATCGGTGACTGCTCATTAATGATCAATGAAGAGATTAACCGTCCATATCCTCCTACTGCACAGATTGCGATGCAACAAGGGGAAGTTTGTGCACGCAACCTTTTGGCGTTAGTTAGAGGTGGGGAGCTAGAAGCATTCAAACCTGATATTAAAGGTACTGTATGTTCTTTAGGAGAAGATGATGCAATTGGAGTTGCATTTGGAAAGAAACTATATGGCAGTAAAGCATCATTCATGAAGAAAATGATTGATAATCGTGCTCTTTACATGGTTGGTGGACCATCATTAGTCCTTAAAAAAGGGAAATTTAACATTCTTTAATATCATCTAGGAAGGGGCTGACTCACCATGTCAGCCCCTTTTTTTGCATAAAAAAGTTAAACATCTAGATGAAACGTAACTATCCCCATGTGCTTTTGTTAAACTAGTTATAAATGGAGGTGGAAACCTTGAAGGAAAAACGGAGAGGAAATGTCTGGATAGCCGTTTCGGGTCTAGTTGTTTCTGAAAATGATGAATGGTTGGTAGTTAAAAAGAAATATGGTGGTTTAAAGGGAAAGTGGTCTTTACCTGCTGGGTTTATAAATGAAGGAGAAACTGCGGATGAGGCAGTAGTAAGAGAGGTACTAGAAGAGACAGGTATTCTTACAACTGTTAAAGGTTTGATTGGACTTAGAACAGGTGTTATCAACGGAGAAATAAGTGATAACATGATTGTGTTTCTACTTGAGCCAATTAACCATGAACAACAAATTATTATACAAGAAAGTGAACTTATGGATGTTAAATATATCAAGCGTGATTTACTAGTACAAGATAAAGAAGCTTCTATCATGTTGCAATATTTAATACATCCTTCAGAATCAAATATTAAGCCAATGGTTGATGGAATTAACCCAGGAAATCAATTTGGTTATACTGCATACAAGTTATTTTTCTAATTTTCTGAAATATTAAGAGCGTGCAAGATTTTCGAAGATAAAAGTGTATGTATGCGTTTTCATACCGGCTTTTAGTCAATTTTAGCCCTTTTCAATTTTTGATTTTCTTGATATATTATCAGAAAATTCAGTCGTTTAGAGAGGGGCTAATAAAATGAAAAATCAATTCGATACAAAAGAATGTTTATATTGCTCAGGTAAAGGGTATTTTCAGTTATTATTAGGTGGTTCTGAAACATGCAATTGCTGTGGTGGAACTGGTAAAAAGAAAGAGTAAACATGAAACTCCGCTTTTAGCGGAGTTTTCTTATTGACTACCCTATAATCATTGAGTACACTAAAACTTGATGCTATAGGGAGGTACATATACATGTCCATTGTTGTCTTACCGATTTCGATGTTATTATTCTTTGTATTATTTTTTGGGATCGGCTTTATTTTAAATATGCTTTTAAGAATGTCTTGGATTATGGCGATTATATATCCGGTTGTTACAATATTGATTGTGGACAAAGTGTCCTTTGTAGAATATTTTACCAATAGCAAGGCTGCGTTTTCAGACTTAGGAAGTCGACTTATGAATTTAGGTAGTGCCGATATTTTTATCTTAAGTAGCGGACTAGCAGGTGCAATTGTAGCTGGAATTGTCATTAAGCTTTTACGCAAAAAAGGTTATCGTATGTTCTAGAAACCCTCAGGTTATTGAGGGTTTTTTTACATAACTAGTTTTTGTAATAATAGGAATTATTAGTTTATTCTTTGTGGAAAATCCATTTTTTTAAGTCAAAATGAATAATTCCTTTCAAGATGGGAAATGAATAGTCTTGGGAGGAGTGAAAATTTTTATGAATATATTAAAAAAATGGACAAGACGTTCAATGATGTTAGTTTTATTTTGTGGAGCCATCCTTACAACATTTCAAGGAATTTCTGGAGTTGAGGCCACAACATTAGCAACTTATAAAGACATGGATGCCGGTGAAAGAGAAGAAGGTTCTTATTTTGGTCATAAACTTAAGTCATTAGGATTATCTTTTAAATTTTTGCAAAAAGTTGCAAGCTTTCAACCACAAATATCGTCAAGTGAGGAAGTTTCAGGAAAGCCACCAACACTTGAGGAAGCCATTGATTGGTCACAGTACCCTATTCAAACGGTAACGGCTACAGGATATACAGCAGGATTCGAATCAACTGGGAAAAACCCAGGTCATCCTTCGTTTGGAATTACGTACTCTGGAGTAAAGGTTACGAGAGACTTATACTCAACTGTAGCCGCAGATTTAAATGTTTTTCCAATTGGAACCATCCTATTTATACCTGGTTATGGGTACGGCGTAGTAGCTGATAAAGGTGGCGCTATAAAAGGAAACAAAGTTGATTTATACTACGAAACCGTAGAAGATGTGTATAATCAATGGGGTAAGAAAACGGTTGATGTATATGTTGTTGAACATGGTGATGGTTCTCTAACTGAAGAAGATTTAAGAGCGTTAAATGAAAATGAATCTATGCAAGTGTTCCGTCAGCAATATATTGGATCAGAACAGGAATAGTCATATATAAAGGCTCTTTTCATAAATTATGTTGTATTTAAGTACTTTGAACCTGTATTTAAACGGAGTATGGTGCTGCTTTCTTTAAATTAGGAAGAAAAGATGCCACGAAGTAGTATGGAATTCGTATTTGAGACAATATACGAATAGCACAATCTATGCGAAAACAGCCTATATAAATAAAGCAGAGGCAAGTTTGGTGAAACCAGTGACTTGTCTCTGCTTTTTATTATTTCCATAACCGAATGGTCTATTGGTCATTTTTCATGGAATTATTTAAGTTGTATTATTTATGGATCAGTTTAATCTAGGTGAGAGAATTGACTTGGATGAAGTAATTTGCCTAACCTAATAGCACCTTCTATCAGGCGAGGGGAAGGTCGGCAAAAAAGTTCTTCTTCTAGGACGAGGATTTGCTCTTTCTTCACACATTCTAATTGGTCCCAGCCAGGTCTTTTTTTTATGATTTCTGGATTTACTTTATCCTTTCTAACCCCTACCCAAGCAAGGCAAATATAATCTGGATTTCGTTTGTATACATCATCCCAATCAGTCTGGACACTGGCTAAATCTACATCCTTATACGCATTAGAAGCACCAACTAACTCACTCAATTCCGTTAGCCAATTAATCTTACCTGGTGTGAATACTGGCTTTGGCCACCATTCCCAATAAAGAGTGGGCTTATTACTTATTCGGTTACCAATCGTTTTTATAGCATCTATTTTTGAACGAAATTGTTGCGAAGCTGTAACGCCTAGTTCGGGTTTTCCTAAGGCAACCGCTGTAACCTTAAGGTCACTTTCTATATCTGAAAAACTCTGTGGATTTAAAACAATGTATGGGATTTTTCTGGATTCCAGCTGTTCGATATTTTTTTCCATACCAGGAACGCTTAATGAAGCAATCACTAAGTCTGGTTGTAATGACTCGACCTTATCCATGTCAATTGATAAATCGGGACCAAGTCTTGGAAGGGTTTTAATTGATTCCGGCCAATCGGAATAGTCGTCAACCCCTACTAATAATTGGCTAAGTCCAAGGTATTCAATTATTTCTGTATTACTCGGGCAAATAGATATAATTCTCATAATAAAACCTCTCTAATACATTTTAATAAAGGCTTATTGGAAAAAATGATGCAGAATCAATGTTAAAACAATTCCAGTTAGCCCTCCAAAAAAGACCTCAATCGGTTTGTGCCCTAATAATTCTTTTAATTCTTTACGCTTTTCCTGTTCCGGTTTTTGTTGCCATACTTTTGCTTCTTCAACAAAGTGGTTAAAGTCTGCAACAAGTTGATTGAGAACAATTGCTTGTTCTCCTGCCTGTCTACGCACTCCAGTAGCGTCAAACATGGTTATAATAGCAAAGACTGCAGACACAGCAAAAATAGAAGAATTCATGCCAGCGTCTAGGGCTACTCCTGTTGAAAGTGCGGTTACTGCCGCCGAGTGCGAACTTGGCATTCCACCCGTACTAGTCAAGAGAGACCAGTCGAGCTTTCTTGTTGCAATATACTGGATAGGTACTTTTATAAACTGCGCAAAGAAAATTGCTGCGATTGCAGCCCATAGAGAAAAATTCATGAATAATTCCATCTGTAAAAACCACCTTAAGTTGATAAAGTACTAAGAACATAAAATTTTATTTTGTGATGGTAAAAGAATACAATAAAAAAGACTTCTTGATGATTGTTTTGCAAAAGCAAGTATTGCCTACTAATAAATAATCCACAATTGTCCTATAAAGGAGTTGATTTCATTGAAGGATTATCCACAAGAGTATTATGAATTCTTTGTCCATTTTAATGAAGGAGATTATTATACTTGTCATGATCTATTAGAAGAAATGTGGATGACAGACAAAGGAAATTTGTTTTTCAAAGGATTATTACAAATGAGCGTTGCTATTTATCATTATGAATATGGGAATGTGAAGGGTGCACGCCTAATGATGAAGGCAGCTCATGAGTACTTACAAGCGTATCGACCCAAGCACTGGGGCCTGGATTTAGAGACTGTATATATATTTATTGATAAATGTCTTACTATTATACCACAACACATTGATAGAGTTCCTTTTGAAAACGTTAAGGAATTACCTACATTACCGAACTTGTACTTGTATTTAGAAGAATAATAAATACAAGAATAAAAATTAGAAACTCGAAATATTCGATCTTTTTATATATAATGAAAGCATATTAATTGGGGGTGAAGGAATGTTTAATGTAAAAAGAGAGTTTAATGCTTCTACAGAGCACGAATGTTTAGTGATTGGTCTATTTAACAAACCTACTAAATTTGAAGGAGTCCATGGAGAGCTTGATGAGCTTTTCGAAGGGCAGTTAACCGAATTAGTAAAGAGCGGTGACATTTCAGGAAAAAAGAAAGCTATTTCTAAAATACATACGTTTAATAAAATTGGTGCAAAAAGACTTGTTTTTGTTGGTTTAGGTAAAGAAAAAGAAGCTTCATTTGAAACGGTTCGTGAAGCGTTTGGAAAAGCGTTTAAATCTATTAAAGACGCGAAACTAACAGAGGTAGCCGTTCTAGTAGATACGTTTACTTCTGAACAAGTAGAAGTATCAGATGCAGCACATGCATTAAGTGAAGCTCTTTCATTATCTACATATGAGTTTGAAGGGTATAAGCAAAAGTCAAATGAACCTAAAAAGGAAATCGAGAGTGTTCTTGTATATAGCACTCTTGCTGAAGAGGAAGAGGTTAGTGCTTCTTTAACAGTAGGTTATGTGTATGGTAAAGCAACAAACTCTGCGCGTACACTTGTAAACTTACCTGGAAACATGCTTACTGCTACTGACATGGCAAACTATGCGAAAGAGCTAGGCGGAAAATACAGCTTTGAAGTAGAAATTTTAGAGAAAGAGGATATGGAGAAGCTTGGGATGGGTGCTCTTTTAGCAGTTAACCAAGGGTCTTCTGAGCCTCCTAAAATGATTGTCTTAAAGTATCAAGGAAAAGAAGAGTGGAACGATGTAATTGGTCTTGTAGGGAAAGGGATTACCTTTGACACAGGAGGGTATTCAATCAAGCCTAAGGATGGAATCGTTGGCATGAAATCTGATATGGGTGGAGCAGCTGCTGTATTAGGTGCAATGGAGATTATCGGTGAATTAAAGCCTGAGCAGAACGTAGTGGCTGTCATTCCTTCAACAGATAATATGGTTAGCGGAACAGCATTCAAACCAGACGATGTCATTACAGCAATGAGTGGGAAAACGATCGAAGTTCTAAATACGGATGCAGAAGGACGTCTAGCATTAGCGGATGCTGTAACCTATGCAAAGCACCACGGTGCGAACTACCTTGTGGATGTTGCAACATTAACAGGGGGAGTCATTATCGCTCTTGGTAATGATACAACAGGTGCATTAACTAATAACGAGGCACTGTTTGAGCAAGTGTTAGAAGCTTCCTACGAAGCTGGTGAACCAATCTGGCGCTTACCTTTATTTGAAAAAGATAAAGAGAGAGTGCGTAGTAGTAAAATTGCCGATTTAAACAACTCTCCTGGTAGAGAAGGTCATGCCATTATGGGCGGCGCTTTCGTCGGAGAGTTTGCAGAAGATACTCCTTGGGTTCATCTTGATATCGCAGGTACAGCAACGACAAACAAAGTATCTGATTTAGGACCAGCTGGTGCAACAGGTGCAATGACGCGTACCCTTGCATTACTCGTTGAGAGATTTGAAGTTAACAGTAAGTAATAGCAGGTTGAAGCTCTAGGGAATACACCTAGAGCTTTTTTTCTAGGTGAAAAATGGGGAAGTGTAGTTTTTGTTAAGATATGTTAGGTAGATCATCATGCGTTTGATGGCTGAGTGAGAGTTGAGGATCGATTTTTTAGTTTATTACCAACTTTTGAGAGGATATTACCAACTTTCACGAAGATATTACTAACATCAAAAAAATGACTTGTTGAAAAAATAGAGTATTAACGACGAGAAATACTAGAAAGGGGGCATTCACAGTGAAATTATTATTTCCGATCCTTGCGGTAATTGGTGGATTAGCGGTTGGTTTGCAGGCAACCATAAATGGTGGATTAGGAAAAAAAGTAGGAACCATTGAGACATCTTTTATATCTTTTACAATTGGAACACTTGCTTTGTTATTCATGGTGATTTTCTTTGGAAAAGGGAATATTATGGCTGTGGGTGATGTTCCTAAATGGCAACTTACTGGTGGATTGTTAGGAGCATTATATGTTTTTATTATGGTCTTAGTTGTCCCAAAGTTAGGGGTTGCATCGAGCTTAATGGCAGTAATTGCGGGACAATTGATCATGGGAGCAATTCTAGATCATTTCGGATTACTAGGTGGTAGACAAATACCCTTTGATAGTAAAAGAATGATAGCTATTGGCTTATTCTTTGTTGCGATATATTTATTTTATCGAAAATAGTCCAGTGGAGGAGAGGTGATTCAACATGTATTTTGGAAAAACAAATAAGACTAAGGATGAACGAATCCCTCCTGATCAAAATGTTACGACTGGCTTTCCTGTACTCCATCATGGAAACGTCCCGTATTATAAAGATCTTATGACATGGACTTTAAAGATATTTGGGGCTGTGGATCATACCAAGATTCTTACATATGAAGACCTGATGAATTTGCCTCAGTATGAATATAAAAATGATATACATTGTGTAACAGGTTGGTCGAAGCTTGATAATGTGTGGAGGGGAGTCTCAACGCAAGAGATTATTCGCCTAGTAACCATAAACTCTAAAGCAAAATATGTCATCCTTCATGCAGAGGAGGGCTGGACGACTAATTTACCAATTGAGGATTTTTTAAAAGAAACTAGTCTACTTGCACATTCTCATAACGGACAGTTGTTAACTCCGGAGCATGGTTATCCATTAAGAGCTGTTTTTCCTCATCTCTATTTTTGGAAAAGTGCCAAATGGCTAAGGGGGATTGAGTTTTCTCTAGAGAATCAACCAGGTTTTTGGGAGAAGAACGGATACCATATGTACGGCGACCCTTGGAAATCCCAAAGATATAGTTTTGATTAATCAAAAAAAACAAAGATATACCCAATCGATGAGATTGGGTATATTTCTATTCTTCATCTTCCTTACTTCTTACATCAGGTCTAACAGGAGTCAGTTCCTCTGAAGCCTCGGTTTGAAATTGTAATGAACGTGGAGATTGTCTCTCATCTCTCACGTTGAGAATCTGATTTGATAGGTAGCCATGAAAGAAATATTCAAAGGCTGCAACCCCAATAGCTGATAGGAAAGTTGCAAAAAACAGATTATCGGTAACCGCTAAATTAGCACCAAATATCCAAATGATCGTAAAGGCTAGTCCGAAATCAGAAATCGTGGCGACTGTGTTATTAGTTTTTGGATAAAGGATCATATCACCGACAATATAAGCGATGACCCCTAAAACTAGAGAGATCAGAAAAATATTTCCAAAAGTCATACCTGAAAACAGTCCAAGGATTATATATAGCAGAACAAACGTAGCAACAAATTTTATTGCAAATGCTCTGAAGTGCTTCACTAAAAATACCTCCTTTTGCTTTATTTTGTTTGTATGTGAGATTATTATTCATTGTTAAAATGTGTGGAAGAAGTACCCATTTTTTAGAAATGAAGTAACGAATAAAAGAAGAAACCGTCTACTTTATTGAGGAACAAATAAAGGGGTGAGGAATTTGAAAAAAGTATTCCAAATTTTTGTTATTGTGTTTATGGTTCTAACCGGATGTACGATTAGTGAAGAAACGACTGACCCTAAGACCAACCCTGATACCGAACAGCCAGAAAAAGGTAACCAAAACGAAGACTCTAGTAGCGATAACAATAACCAGCCAGACAATCAGGGGAATGAAGACCAACAGTCTAATGACATAGAAGATGAGGGCATTGATGACCAACAATCTGATCATAATGAGGACCAACATACTGAAAACATCCAGCAATATTTCCCTAAAGAGAAGCAGAAGAAATTTTTTAAAGGGATTGGAAATGAATTCGCAGAGGAATCAGAATGGTTTTATGAGCAAGAGGGGAACTACTTACCTTCTGTTTTAGAAAATGGGGGGACTAGAATACTGAAGGTATATAAACTCACAAGCGAGGGTTTGTATCTTGTTTATGAAGAGCCAGAGTTTTATAGAGATGAAATCCCTTCAATGGAAACTTTACAGTCTGCTTTTAAGGAAAAACCTTTGTTGCTTTCTTCATTAAAGGAAGGAAGTTTTATTGGAAGTTGGAAGGTAATAAAAACAAATGAAGAACTAACCGTACCACTTGGGGAAATGGACCATGTTATGGTCTTAGAACACTCAAATGGTGACGGAAGTATTTCTCGTCAGTACTGGGCTCCAACATTTGGACTAGTAAAAAAAGAGTTTTATATGGAACATGAGGATGGGAATGAAACAATGGTTACATCAGAGTTAGAAAGAGTGGAAGGGCATTAAGAATTAAAAATAGCAGGATCATGCGCCAAGGAGTCCTACTTTTTGGCGCTTTTTTTCGGTGAATAGTCAAAAAACAATCTTACATATTTGTAAAGTTATAACAAATAATAACAATTGAAATACACTCACAGGAGGAAGTTATGGAAAAAAACGCAAGAGGCTATGTTCAAGAATCTTATACAGCCTTAAATGAAGCAAAAGCTTGTTTACAAAATGCTCTAGACAGCGTTGAAAAGGGATCCAATCGTGAAAGAATTGAGAAGTCGCTCCAAGCGGTTAATCAAGCATTGAATGAATGTGGTCAAACAGCAAATGTACTTGAGCAAGTATAATGAAAAGGCAGTATCACAAGGATGTGGTACTGTCTTTTTGTTTTCTTTTTCTTGGATCATTGTACGCCCTTTTCCGCTTAATTAAAGAGTATAGAAACAAGCTGACGAAAATGGTAGTCATCAAGATGAGTTGGTAGCGATTAATCAAAACGATTAATTCATTCGTAGTAATTGGCACTAGCTGACCTAACAGTAAATAAAGAAAGGTAGTGGGAGCAATACCTAGAAACGTCAATAAACTATAGCGAAAAATATGAACATTGCTAATTCCGGCAGCAAATGGAACCATATTTCCAAGTGGGAGAGGACTTGAAATGACGATACTCCATACACCGTGCCTTGCAAACAAATCTTTAACTTTAATAAGTTTTTCTTTGTGCTCAGCTTTTAGACGTAAAGACATTTTCTCGTCTAAGTAGTAACCGATATAATAAGGGATCCAGCTTCCGATTGTATATAGTAAAGCCCCAAACACTGATATTGATAAAATTCTAATTAGCGATAAATCAATTAAAAAGCCGTATGAAATAACAATGAATGTTCCGATAAGTGGTAAGGCAGTTCCTTCTATAAAGAAAGAAAGATACAGTCCGAACTCTCCGTAGTTATCAATAAGGTTAAATATCCATTCAATCATAAGCGACCTCCAAAGGTTAGTACATAACATCATAATCTAAATTCCTTAAATTTCCTGGAGAGGTCTTCTTAAAACTTTCCTAGTTTTTCTTAACTATTTCTTATTTACTTTTGTGATTAGTATACAAGATATGTTGAGTAAATCTTGAAAGATCAAGAATACGTCAATAATAGTAGGGGGTCAGAAGCATAGTTATTCGGATGCAGAACCAAACAAAAAGGACAGGAGCCCACTCCAAATAGGTATTTGCTGCATATAAGGTATTGTAGGGCAGTGTTATAAAGAAGGAGGTTACCTAAATGCATTATTATAGAACGCCACATCCTGGCAATCAACGCTTTTTCTTTGGTGGGCCATTTATAGGAGGACTATTAGGCGGTGTAGCAGGTGGGCTATTAGGAGCTGCAGCTTTTTACCCAAGACCTAGACCATTCCCTGTATATGGACCATATGGATATGGAGGGTTTGGTCCTGGACCATTTGGCCCCGGCTATGGCCCATTTTTCTACTAAGCTATATCCGCGTATTTATAGAGAATAAAAGTATTTGTAGCTTTAAAAGGATTCTTTTATTGAGATTTAAGTAGAAAAGCTCTCTATACGAAGAGAGCTTTTCTTTATTACATCCACCTTAAGGTTAGGGAAAGATGACAACAATCGATGTCTTCAGCTTTAGACTTAAAATATAGCTTCAACCCCTCTGGTGTGTAGGATACCTCAGGCATAGTAGTAATCCCTGCACCTTTAATCATGTCATTTACTTGTTGCATTTTTGATTCTTGGGCTGCTCCCATTAGGTTCATGGCATATTCTTTTGAACTAGCCATTCTATCTAGTAAAAGGCTTGCATCTTTCATTAAGACCTGCATATGGTGTGCAGATTGCATAAAAAGGTCCGGGTTCACTTGAGGGAATGGTCGGTAATATGGCTGTGGGTAGAATCTGTAGTGAGGCATTTGAGCATTGTAGGGATTATAAGTATAGTTAGGGGGCATATGTTGAGCTTGCGGATAATAGTTCATATTAGGATGGTTAGGATAATAAGGATACACTCTTTTATCTCCTTTCTAAATTGATTTTTATCCTTTCTCAATATATGCCTTATAAGCACTTCTAATGTTTATAACTTTCGTCCTTCCAACTTTTGGAGCCGAGCCAAATGATAACCGTCAATAGCAAAAGAATGAGAACAGCTACTGCATAAGGGAGGTGGTTGTGGGCTAAATCCAACCAAGCCCCTTTTACTTTCAGTAATAGTGGTTGATTAACATACTCTATTCTTTCACCATTTGCTGTAATCATTTCTACTCCAGAAATCCCTAGTAGCGGAGTAAACGTTCCATCTTCAAATTGAAGCCAAAGCTTCAATTTGTCTCCTTTTACTACTTGTATGCTTCCTCCACCAGAATAATCTACCCAAGTAGGTAAATAGTGATAGGCAACCTTAATAACATCGCCATTTATATAGGAATGCTCCTTCTGACGAATGATCTCATGAATCTTAATGGTCATAATCCGAGTTTGTGTATCATGATCTTCCTTTTTATGTACTTTGACTAACTCATCCTCCAATACTTCACCGACAATATGTAGGGGAGTTTCTTCTTTTAACTCTTTAAGTTCCGTGGGATCAGGAGCTGCCATAATTAAATTGGGCAAAGCAAAAAACAATATAGACGTAATGATAAAATGGTATAATTTCATGTATAGCACTCCTTCAGTTAAAGGTTGATGTACAAGGTTGCTATCGTCTCCTAGGCATAAAGAATCTGGAATAACATAATATTATTAGATCGATACTGAACCTTTTCTAATTATGACGGGAAGTAATGAACAAAGGTTACAATTGTTAAATGCTTACAATTAATAAAGGTAATTGTTCGTACATAGAGAATATAATATAGAATCACACATAAATAAGTTGGGGATTACAAAAGGGGAAGGTCTTAATGGAGCTCGATTTTATATTAGAAATTATTGAAAATAACGGCTACCTGGGCCTTTTCTTGTGGCTTTGGTTTGGTGTTTTTGGAGTTCCTATTCCGAATGAAGTAATTGCCATGACGGTTGGGATAGCTGCATCGATGGAGGTTTTAAACCCTTTTGTTACTTTTGCTGTTACTTACTTTGGTATCCTAGCGGCCCTAACCACTTTATATACGATTGGAAGGTTTTTAGGTAGGCCTCTTTTACCATTTTTGCAAAAAAGAAAGCGATTTGCTAAAACCATTGAGAAATCCTTTGAATTTATGGATAAATATCATTCCTATTCACTTTCTTTTAGTTATTTCATCCCTGGGGTTCGAAACTTCATTCCTTTCCTTTACGGGTTTAGTAAACTACCTTATAGAACATTTGCCCTTTTTGCTTATTCTGGAGCTTTTGTATGGCTTACGATTACTTTTAGCTTAGGCTACTGGTTTGGTGATCACCAAGAACAAATCTGGCAGTATGAAAAAGAACTGTTAATTGGACTAGGAATTCTAGTCTCCCTATATATTGGATTTGCGCTAATAAGAAAGAAGCAAAAAGAAAAAAACAAAATTAAAGTAGCTTCAAAATAAAATAAGGGTAGATCAACTCTACCCTTACTTTTATCGCTCAGTTACTAACATAGCAAACACTGTGTTAATTTTTGCTGTTTATCGATGCTCAAATAAATCAATTGCCCCTAATACAATGTGGGCTAAGCCGAATCCAAAAATGGTGTTTGAAATCATGCTATCCACTTTTCGATTTTGCTTCAAAGCATACCCGGTTGCTGTTACAGCAGTACCCAGTACTGTCGGTATAAGACCTTCGCGTATTCCATTCATAATCGACGGTCACCCCACTTATTAGGATTGTCCTTAGGACAGTAATAGTATTTCCTAATAAGGTTAATTTATATTACAGACTTAATTAAGGAGGACATGCTATTGGATATTTCTAAGACTCTTCTTCATTCGTTAGGTATTGAGATCACAAAGCTTGAAAAAGGACTAGTAGTTGCTACCATGCCAGTAGATGATCGAACTCGACAGCCTTTTGGCCTGTTACATGGAGGTGCATCTGTTGCACTGGCTGAAACTGTTGCATCAGTAGGGGCCTTTGAGTTAATTGATCAGGAAACAGAAGCTGCAGTAGGGTTAGAAATCAATGCAAATCATGTAAAAGGTAAGAGGGACGGGGTAGTCACAGCTACTGGAACGGTCCTACATCAAGGAAAAACAACAATGGTATGGGATGTGAAAATTGCCGACGAGGATGGTAACTTAGTTTGTATTTCTAGATGTACTATGGCTGTAATCAAGAGAAGATAGATGCTCTTATAGTTTTTATTACCATATACTTAAATCAGAAACGACCACTCGAATTAGACGAGTGGTCGTTTTCTCATATAAGCAATTTCTCTAAACGGAAGATTTTTCTTTTTTCACTTTTGCCAAGTCATCTCGCACACTTTTGTCCCATAGTTTAACGCCAGAATGATAAGCTGCTCGACTGATTAAATGACCTGCAACTGGTGAAGTCATAAAAATAAATACTATCCCTAATATTAGACGAGAATTAAAGTGGCCCTCTTCTAAATAAAAGTATAAAAACGTTCCAAGTAGAACGGACATAACACCTAACGTTGCAGACTTGGAAGCCGCATGGTTCCTAGTATATACATCAGGTAATCTAATAAGACCAAAGGCGGTGACGAGGCTCAAAAAAGCACCAATTCCAATAAAAGCACCAATAAATATTCTAACGATCTCGGTCACGTTCGATGATAACCCCTTTCTCTAGGTATTTTGAGAAGGCGACTGTCCCTATAAAGGCAAGAATCCCAATCAATAAAATAATCTCAAGAAAGGCATGTGTCTTTAGAACAATGGATACAAGGGCTACGAGAGCTACCAGATTAATTCCGATTGCATCAAGAGCAACAACGCGGTCAGGTGTGGTCGGCCCTTTAATCACTCGATAGATTAGTCCGAGCATGGAAAGAGAGATGCAGATTAAAGAGATATGGATCACTAAATCTAACATTACCTGCTCACCTCCATGATCGCTTTTTCAAAAGTAGTTTTGATACTATCAATTGCTTCCTGGGCATCCTCTAAGTCCATGGCATGAATATATAAAGTTTTATTATCATGTGAAACATCTACAACAAGTGTCCCAGGAGTTAATGTAATTAAGTTTGCTAAGACAGTTATTTCCCATTCTTCTTTTAAGTCGGTTTGTAGCGCAAATATTCCAGGTCGGATGTCCAGCTTCGGCTTTAAAATTACTTTTAAAACAGCGATATTGGATAACAATAATTCTTTAATAAAAATAAGAATCAAATTAAGTACCGCAATGACCCTCAAAAGATAAAAGCGTGAATGGAAAAAACGTCTAAAAGTAAAGATGATCAGCAAACCAAAAAAGTAACCGACCAAAAAGGACACTGGGTCGTATGATACCTTTAAGAACATCCACACAAATGCTAATAATACATTTAGTAAAATTTGAAAAGCCATATCCATCACTCCTTTAAGACTGCATCTACATAAATACTTGGATTAGACAATGTTTCAGCAGCTTGTGAAATATACGGATATATTGCTTCTGACCCAAGTCCGTATAATGCTGATAAAATCACTAATAGAACAGGGGATATGAGCAACCATTTTACAGGAGCTTTCTCTTCGTTTTCATAAGGTCGATGAATTCCCCAGAATCCATTTATGAATATTTTCATTACGGAGAATAGGACAAGTAAACTGGACATTAAAACTAAACCAGCTCCCCAGTAACTTTCACCAATAAATCCACCTTGTACAATTAACAACTTACCAATAAATCCGCTTAGTGGAGGGATCCCAGCTAATGCTAAAGCAGCTATAAAGAAAGTCCAGCCAACGCTAGGGTATTTCTTTATAAGTCCACTGATTTTTTTTAGGTCACTAGTACCCGTAATAGCTATCATAATTCCAACTAGTAGAAATAAGGCGGCTTTTATGATCATGTCGTGGATAATATAAAAGACAGAACCAGTTAGTGCCTCAGGTGTCATTACAGACACTCCATATAAGATAACCCCAACTGCTACAATGATATTATAAATAATGATTTTCTTAACATCCCAATAAGCGATTGCCCCGATAACACCAACAATAATGGTGATGAAGGCTAGGATACCTAGTAGTTGATGCGTATATCCTGTATCGTGATAAAAGAATAGCGTATAGGTTCTCATGATCGAGTAAACCCCGACTTTTGTTAACAACGCTCCAAATAATGCTAGAACTGGAGTAGGTGGTGCATAATAGGATCCTGGCAACCAGAAATACAACGGGAAAATAGCACCTTTTAGGCCAAATACAATTAGAAATAACACAGCTATTACCGTTAGTATGCCAGGCTGACCAACTTCACTGATACGCTGTGAAACATGAGCCATACTTAACGTCCCAACTACTGAATATAGATAAGCGACTGCAATTACAAAAAGTGAAGATGAAATAACATTAACAAGAATGTACTTAATGGACTCACGTAACTGACCTCTCGTCCCACCTAGTACAAGTAGTACATAAGAAGACATTAACATAACTTCGAAAAACACGAATAGATTGAAGATGTCTCCTGTTGTGAAAGCCCCATTTATCCCTACGATTAAGAAGTTAAAAACTGAATAGTAGTAGAACTTCTCACGGCCTTCACCAATAGAACGGAATGAGTAAAGCAAGCATGCAAATGCGACAATACTAGTAGTTAATACGAGTAGTGCTGAAAGCATATCTGAGACTAGCGTGATCCCAAAGGGTGCTTCCCAACTACCAAGGTCAAGACTTTGAATTCCTTCTGTTCGAACTGTTTGAACTAGTAAAATTGAGACAATAATGGTTGCTACAGATGAAAGGGCGGAGAACCATCTTTGTAACAAAATATTATCTTTCATAAATATAAGGATAATCCCTGTTAGTAAAGGAATTAGTAGTGGTAACATTAATAGATTAATCATTGCCTTCTGTTCCTCTCAAGCGATCCATATTGTCTGTGCCAAGTTCTTGATAGGCTCTATATGCAAGAACTAAGAAGAAAGACGTAACCCCAAAGCTAATAACGATTGCCGTTAAGATTAAGGCTTGTGGTAAAGGATCTACATATGATGTTGCTTTCTCCCCTAGTAAAGGAGCAGCTCCTCTTTTTAATCCGCCCATGGTTAATAATAGAAGATGTGTACCGTGACTTAGCAGCCCAGTCCCTATAATAATTCGCAGCAAGCTTTTTGAAAGCATCAAATAGGTTGCTGTCATAAATATAATTCCTACAACAAATGCCATTAATATCTCCATTATTCACTCTCCCCTATTGTTTGAATAATGGTCATCGTAACACCGATAACAACTAAATATACTCCAATATCAAACAAAACTGCCGTGTGTAAAGAAGTCTCTCCTAATAATGGTAGCTGAACGTACTTGTAAGCGTGGGTGAGAAATGGTGCATTAAAGATTAAAGCACCAACACCTGTTCCGACTGAAAACAATAACCCAACAGCTGTTACAGTCTTAAAATCTACTGGCAAGGCACGTGCTACAGTCTTCATGTCAAATGCAAGTAACAAGAGAACAATTGCAGCCGAAGTCATTAGCCCTCCAATAAATCCTCCACCGGGATAGTAATGACCGGCAAAGAAAAGATGGATGGAGAAAAGGATAATGATAAAAAGAACGACTTTTGTAACAGTTTGTAAAATGATGTCGTTTGTTCTCATTCCTCTTTCCTCCTTGTTAATCTTAATTTTATCATTGCGAAAATTCCGAGAGCAGCAATAGCCAACACGCAAATCTCGAACAATGTATCAAAACCACGGAAGTCAACCAGTATAACGTTTACCATGTTTTTACCCGCGGCTTTATCATAGGTATTCTCAATATAATATTGAGCAATAGACTCGCGCAATTTATTGCTGTGTGCGGATAATGCTATAGCCGTTACAATCCCTCCGACCCCAACAGAGATAAGAGCGTTTACCAACTTAAAGTGTAGTCGTGACTCCTCTTTTTTGAGCTTTGGTAGGTGGTAGAAACAAAGTAGAAATAGTGCAACAGAAACCGTCTCAATTACTAGTTGAGTTAAGGCTAAATCAGGTGCTCTAAATACAACAAAGAATAAGGCAACCGTGTATCCGACTGCGCCTAATAAAATAATCGAAGTTAATCGAGATTTTGCAAACAGAATGGTTACAGAAGCAACTACAATTAATAGTGCTAGTAAAACTTCGTAAAACCCAATTGTTGACACATTACTTGTGTCCAGTTTAAATGCATCTTTTGAAATAAGTGTTGTACCTAAAATAACAATAAAGAATGAAAAAATGTATACAAGATATGTTCGTATAAACCCATTCATGTAGGCTTTTGTTACCTTCATTGATCCTCTTTGAGCAAATTCTAACCCGTTATCATAGAAACGGTTTAGAGCAAGCTTTTCAGGGAAAAGTCCATACACAGAACGCCATTTAGGAAGTGTTGTGTATAACAGAGCCCCAATCGCAATAACCCCTAAGGTCATAAACAATTCAATAGAAAAGCCATGCCAGAACGTAATATGGACGATGAATTCATCAGCAGACCCTAGTAAGCTAGGTAAAATAGCTGCCATAGCAGGTGAAATCAGGCTATGAGACAAAAGGTCCGGGAAAAAACCGAAAATGATAACTAGTGAAGCTAAGATGATGGGTGAAATTAACATCCCAACCGGCGCTTCATGCGGTTTTTTCTCAAGTTTTTCTGGCTGATATTTACCTGTAAATGTCTTAAAGACTAGAACCATGCTGTAGATAAAGGTAAAAATACTTGCAACCCAAGCTAAAATAGGGAAAAGAATCCCCCAAGTGTCCAAATTAAAAATATCCATCTCGAGAATTCGGATCATTCCAGTAAAGAACATTTCTTTACTCAAGAATCCATTAAACGGTGGCAACCCTGCCATTGAAAATGCACCAATGATGGCAAGGGTAAAGGTAATAGGCATGAAATTCATTAATCCGCCTAATTTCCGTATATCCCTAGTTCCTGTTTCGTGGTCAACAATTCCCACTACCATGAACAAGCTCCCTTTGAATGTAGCATGGTTAATTAAATGGAACACAGCGGCAGTGGTCGCTACCGTGTAAAAGCTATCATCCATGGTCGTGAAATGTAATGCAGCAGCACCGACACCCAAAAGGGACATAATTAGTCCAAGTTGACTGACAGTTGAGAACGCAAGAATGCTCTTCAAATCAGTTTGTTTTACAGCAGAAAAGGAGCCCCAGAATAAAGTTACAATACCAAACCCAGCTACAAGCCATAGCCACACAGGTGATTCAGCAAAAACAGGACTTAATCTTGCCACTAAATAAATCCCAGCCTTAACCATCGTTGCAGAGTGCAGATATGCACTTACAGGTGTCGGAGCTTCCATCGCATCAGGCAACCAAATATGAAATGGAAATTGAGCTGATTTTGTGAATGCTCCTAATAATACACAAAGTAAAGCAGGAATAAAGAAAGGATGGTTTAAAATTTCGCTTGATTGTGGAATCATCTCACTAATATTGAATGTTCCCGTCATGAGATATAAAAGAATAATCCCACCCAACATTGCTAAACCACCGAATACGGTGATAATCATTGATTTTTGTGCACCATAACGTGATTTCTCACGGTGATACCAATATCCAATCAGTAGGAAAGAAGAGAAGCTTGTTAACTCCCAGAAAGCATACATAACGATTAGGTTATCTGAAAGTACAACACCCAACATTGCCCCCATAAACAACAGGAGGTAGATATAGAACGTATTTAATTTCTCTTTATCCTTATTTAAATAATAAATAGAGTAAAGGACTACTAACGCCCCAATACCGGTAATAAGTAGTGCGAACAATAAACCAAGTCCATCAATTCTTGCAGTGAAATTGATCCCCAGTGAAGGAATCCAGTTGATGGTTTCAGTTATCGTCCGTTGACTGGTTGTGATGGATATAAAGGAAATAAAATAACTGAATAAAAGGATGGGAAGAGGTAAAATAAACCATCCTGTATGTATTTGACGAAAATTCTTATAAAAGATAGGAATAAAAATGGCAAGTAGTAATGGTGAAATAATTGCCAAATGAAGTAATGACAAAACAAAAAACCCCCTTTGTATGTAACTATTTAGCTATACAATCTTTTCAAATAAATATTTAAGGAGTAAGCATAAGGCTGTTATAGTGTACTTTAGTTCTATTGGGTAACCCCTTCTATGGTTTTGGGATAATATGTAATACCCAGAAAGTCTATCTATTTAAACTCGGATAAAGATAGATAAGCTCTCTTACAATATTTCCAATTTCCTTATGTAAAATCCTTTATTTTCTACTGTAAACTTTCCGCTCAAGCCACCCTCGAACAAATTATAACCCAAAATAATTATCGTTGCATGCCTCAACCCTATGCAAGTCAATGGAATTCTCTTAACTATTAAATAAGAAGAAACACGTGAAAAATTAATGAAAAATTATTTTTTTTGTATAAAGAAGAACTTAGTTAAGCAAACTACATATAGGTGGAGGTGAATGTGGAATGAAATTTAAAGTGTTAGCATCCATATCCATATTTCTCCTTTTGTTTTCAGTAGCATGGCTACTAGAACAAAAAGAAAAGCGGGAGTTTTTCATTCCTGGTGAGGCAGAAGAAGAAGTAGTCGAAATTGTGCCCGCAAATTTTCAACAGGAAAAAAACATGAAAAGACGCCATAAAATATTCGATTCGAGGGAATACGTTAGAATTGAAGCGTCTTAGTTTTGTCGTGGATAAACCCAGCGTTGATGATTCGTCACAATTACAGCTACGAAAAAAGAGGATGATGTAATATCATCCTCTTATACTTGGGTTGTTATGGTAAATAGTATTTGAACTGTTACCTTTATTATGGAAAATCATAATGAAAATAGGAATTACAACTAGCAATGACAAAGCAATCATAAATATAGTTAAAGATAAAGGAGTAATATTTTTATCTAGGTCATCTAGATAAAGTTGAAAAAACTCTTTTACTTCATCATTAACGAAAACATTCCCCGAATTTAAAATTTCATCATTCGTTATATCATAATAAATGACTTCCTTCTTTTTAAAGATAAACAAAGTGTCTCTTTTTATTTCATAATCTACTAATACCGTGACAAGATGGGATGTGTACTCTTCAATTACTTCGTCGTTTTCTGGAGTTTTAGGATCATCAGGTTTGACGATTTTGTAGATATCTGCGACTTCCATCTCTAGTGAATCAAGTGTGACTGCTGAGTTTGGATTGTAATAGTTAATGGTGTTACGTAAATGTTCCTCTACTGCTGGTGCAAATTTACTCCGAGATTCAGAACTCATTTTTTCAGCACTTGCCATTCCAGGTAAAAAAGCAAAAATGGTTAACGCACTAATGAAAATCATAAACTTCTTCATCATATATTCCTACTTTCCATTATATTTACTTAGTCTATTAATCACCTGTTGTAATTCAATTTTCGTCACATACGGACTAAAATAAACCAATTCATAGTAAAAATCGTTATATGTCCAAGATAACTGCATGCCTTCATTTAAAATCGGGTGAATGGAGACGGGCCTACTATCTAAAAACATTAAATCTTCTTTAAAGGTTCGTGGATTAAATAAAGATGCGTTTTTATTATTTCTCTGAATGATCTTAAGTTGGATAGTCTTACTATCTTCATCCATATAAAACAGCTCATACCCAGAAAAAGGAGATACAATTTTGTTAACACTGTATGGTTTGAACCCCTCGTCCGGTGGTAAATAAAAGATTTTTTCCGAAATATCTGCTAACGATATAACCTTCTTTTGATAGCTAGGTATAGACTGATAGACAAGCTTTTCAGGAATTGATATCTGGAAAATTAAATTATCCATTTTTCGAAAAGTATCGAATTTTTTTACGGTCATTTCAACTGTTGTGTTGCCCTCTGTTATGATTCTTTTCATAATCATCCAGTTTTCTTGGTTAATCCATAAATATTGTAAGTCATTCTCATTTTCTTGATTTTTTGGCGTTGCAACTAGTTTATAGCATGGTTGGTTTGATATGGAGTCCTCACCAACTAGGCGAATTTTATGGGTTCTTCTTATTGATTCCATCGTCTGGATGGAGTGTTCTTTGTTGGTTAAAGACTTATCAACCATAAGATGATTAATGTTGTTTACGGATACTCTGGAATTCCCTTTTCTATAAAGGGTCATTAATTCTTTTTCAATCACGGTATGAAAGGTGCCAAGCTCAGAATCAATTAAATCTAGTCTTAACCGATCAGTTGTAAGATCCTCCCACAAATCCGATTGTTGAATACTTTGTAACTTCCCTTTGTAATAAGTTCTTATTTGGGTTTGTTGATAGTACTTTGTGTATGTTGGTTTCTCACTATTTTCTAACATTGTTTCAAGTACTGAATTAGGTAAGGTGTTTACGGGTCCACAGCCACTCAGAAGAATGGATAGAACAAGAATTATGGGCAGAAGATAACTCTTTGTTTTACTCATGAAAATTTATCTCCTCTTTGCTATTGGCAGAAGGTAAAAAGCATATAAAAGTAGTCCCCTTGCCTGCTGTAGATGTTGCTACAATATTCCCATCTAATTTTTCAATAATCATTTTAGCGATGGAAAGGCCTAAGCCGCTTCCTCTGTTGCCCTGATTAGTTACCTTTGATCTAGAAGGATCTCTTTGATATAAAGGTTCAAATAGTTTATCTTGCTCATCCGTTGGAATTGCTTCGCCTTCGTTTTGAACAACGATCCATGCACCTTCTAACTTTCTATTAAAATTCAAGATTTGTTCCTTAGCTTCGTTAAACAAGAATTCTGGAAGAGTAGAGTTTGTTGAAAAAACAGTAGACCAAATCATTTTATCCCTATCGGTATGATGCAAGGCATTCATCATTAAATTGTCGAACAGCCTAAGCATTTGCTTTGTGTTTACGAAATAGTTGCCCCGTACATTGACATCTTGCACGAAATGGATCCCATAAGAATCTGCTAGTTGATCATAATCAGATAGCACCATTTCAAAAAATTCTTGCCCTTCAACTTCAACTGTATCTATTTCGTACTGACTTGATTGAAGTATGTTATACATGGTTAGGTCATCAATTAACTGATGAATATAGTCCGCTTTTCCAACTATTGTATTTAATCGATTTTCCAAAGCTTCTTCTAAACCTTTTTCCTCTAACAATCCTTCTGCATTGACTCGAATAGCTGTTAAAGGTGTTTTAAGGTCGTGAGAAATAGAAGCAATCATGTATTGCTTTTGCTGATGTGCGTGGATTAAATCTTGTTCTTTTTGATTTATTTCCTTCTGCATCTGTTCAAAATGAATAATTAACTCACCAATCTCATCTTTCTTTTTAGGAAGCTGGTTTACTTTTTCACCTTTTGCAAATTGATTCATTTCCCATATTAATTGTTTAAGTGGTCTAAAAAGCTTTCTTTGTAGCAGATATAGAACGACTGCATAGATAAGGATAAACGTTACAATGTAAAGGACCATTGCCCATGTTTTTCGATCTTCAACCCCTGATAACCAATCCAAACGGAGAAAGGAGATTTCATAAAAACCGATTAATTCCTCATTCTGGAATACAGGGTGTTTGTATTCAAAGGTTTCGTAGGTAGATCTTAGCTCGTATAAGTCTTGATAGATGGACTCCTCATTTTCTTTAAATCCCATTTTTGAATTGGACCCTGTAGAAAAAACAATAAGTCCATCTTCATTGTATAAAGTGAAAAATACCTTATTCTGAGTATAGTCTTTTAATCGGTTATATTCGTCTTGGTCTCCGGTTGTATAAAGTGCTGGGTTTGAAAGTAACTCTTCATAAAGATCAAGCTTTGATTGAACATCTAGGTAATCCAATACTTCCTGCTTTTGATCGTAAGATTGCACGAGTTGAAATAAGATATATAGAAATAAAACAGGTAGAATCATAACGATTAAGTAAGAGCTTATTAACCAATACTTAATCTTCATCGGCTTGAACTCCTACAAAGCGATATCCCACTCCCCAAACGGTTTGAACAAAAGATGGATTCTTCATAGAATCATTGAGTTTTGTACGAAGGCTTTTCACATGAACGGTAATCGTATTGTTTCCTTCCACATCATATTGGTCCCAAATATGTTCATATAGCTCTTTTTTTGAAAAAGTTTTATGAGGATTTTTGGCTATTAAAAGAAGTATAGAAAACTCTTTAGCCGTTAATGCCACTTCTTGATCATGAAGGTAAGCGATTCGCTTCTCAGGATAAATTGATAAACCATCTTTGTAGACAAGGACACTCTCGTCTTGATCATCCCCTCTATATCGATCAAACCTTCTAAGGTGTGACTCAATCCGTGCTTCTAATTCTCTTAAACTAAAAGGCTTTGTTAAGTAGTCATCGGCACCTAGTTTTAACCCTCGAACCTTATCATCCTCCTCGTGTCTAGCACTTAGAATGAGTAGAGGGATTTGGCTCTTCCAACGTATATTTTGACATAGTGTGAAGCCATCCATTTCCGGGAGCATTAAATCAATAATCGCTAATTGATAATCACCACTGCAAAAATCATCCCATCCTTCTTTTCCGGTTGAAGACCAGGTCACTTCATAATTCTTTTTCATAAGATAGTCACGGATGTTTTTTGCAATTTCACGATCATCTTCAACTAATAGGATAGAATGTTTCATGCTAACCTCTCCTCAAGTAACAGTTTATTATGTAATAATTACCTTTTATGGAATTTAATAAAAACTTTATAATTTAATATCTACTAATAGCTGTTATATGTTGTTAAAGTTTTCCTGTTTTAAAGGTATCATAAATAGAAAAAAGTGGGGAGAGAACCATTGATTTAACTTGTATTAAATGCATAATTCTCTCATAATTAAGCTTGCTTGATTGCTAAGTTCATAAAATGATTATGATTATTAGCACGAATTTTGTGAAATTCATTAAGTTATACATTGGAGATTGGTATGAAAAATACATACTTAACAAGCTATTTTCCGCTTCTAGCGATTATTTTGTTTAGCTTATCCCTATCTATTAAAGTAGAAATGCTATTGTTAGAGTTTTTAAAGAAAACTGGAATTTATGAGGGGATGAAGGAGTTCTTTTCAGACGGCGGAATCAAACTTTCGCTTTTGCTTCTGCTTCTCATTATGTTTTTTATGGTTTTTGCTGCGTTAAAACTAATAGCAAATACGATTAATGAACTAGCTCTTCTGTTTTTTTCAAAGGATTCAGAAGGTGATAGCTTGAAGAAAATTAGGTCAGGTTCTGTCATTTACTTTGTAGGGGGAGCATTATCCTTATTGAGCATGAATCATTTCATTGGTATTGGGGCCATTTTTATAACGGCAACGGTCATTTATTTTATTTACTTTGTCTATAAGGTAAGTTCAGATCTGACCATGGTTGGAATTATTGGGTTAATCTTCTTTCAAGTAGTCATATGGTCGACTCTGCTTATAGGTGTGATTTATATAAGCATTAAAGTGTATAACAGTATTATGGCTAGCTTACCTATTTAGTTCTGAATGATAGTTATTAAACTCAGTTTTTGATCCGTAGATACACCATAACGAAATGAAAAAAGGATGACTTGTTTGTCATCCTTATTACTAATCCATGCTAGAAACGATACTTCTCCAAATGTGAAGTTGTGGAGTTGCGGATTCAATTGACTTTATGTTGCTAGGCTTATCTTTGCCGACCCATACCCCGGCTGTAACGTCTCCATTTAAACCAATAAACCAATAGTCATGATAATCGTTGGTCGTCCCAGTTTTCCCACCTATATAAGAAGTATTATAATAAGCATTTCTAGCTGTTCCCGAACGAACCGTTTTATTCAAGAGTATCCTCATTTTATCAACCGTTTCTTTACTCCAAATGGTTACAGGTTGTTCATTCCATGAGTATAATATGTCTCCATTTAAGTTCGTTACTTTTGTAATCGAACGAGGAGTTTTGTATACCCCATTATTAGCAAAAACGGTATAAGCACTTGAAAGCTCTAATGGTGTCATTCCATAGGTAAAACCACCAACTGCGGAAGGAAGAACCCAGTCACGATTAGATACTTTCGAAAAACGAAAATGAGATAAATCGGTGAAGCCTTGCTCAATTCCAATGCTGTTTAATAACCTAACTGCAGGAGTGTTGTAGGAATTGATAAATGCTTTCTCGAGCGAAACGTTTCCATAATTTCCGCCCCCATAATTTTTAGGACAATATCCACCTATACATACCGAATTAGCACTTATTCTCTCAGATAGTGAGGCGTTTGTGCGCTCAATATAAGGTGCATATACTAACAAAGGTTTAATAGATGAGCCAGGTTGTCGATACCCTTGGAAAGCTCTGTTAAAATCATACTTTTTATAATGTTTCCCACCAATTAGTGCGATAATTTGATGTTGTTTATGATCTATAACAGCAGCAGAGCCTTGGATATCTTGATAAGGTAAGTACGTTTCAATGGCCTTTTTGGCTGTAGATTGAACAGTAGGATTAAGGGCAGTGTGAATGATAATTCCTGAGCCGATCATTTCCTGGACACGCTCATCCAATTCTTTTTCTAGCTGTGAACGAGTTGGCTCGTCTAATTGTGCAATTTTTAAAGCGAACCCCTCATTTTGAGAGACAAGCTGTCTAAACTCATATTCCACATATGTTAGATAATCTGGGTACAAATCAATTCGTTTTTTTAGTGTAATGTTAATCTTCTCGTTCTTAAGACGTTCTGCTTCCTCGTGGTTAACTTGTCCTTTAACTAGCAATTGATCAATGAGTCTTTCTTGTCTTTCCTTTGTTCGATTAAAGTGATTCACGGGATCGTATAAGGAAGGGTTATTCGGAATTGATGCTAAAAAGGCTAATTGAGCTTTGGTCAAGTCAGTTGTGTTTTTTTGAAAATAAAGCTTTGAAGCAGCTTCAATCCCATAGGCCCCGTTTTGGAAATAAATCGTATTTATATAAAGCTCTAAGATTTCATCTTTAGAATACTTTCTTTCCAGTTCGTAGGCATAGAGAAGTTCACTTAGCTTACGGTTATAGGACTTCTCATGGTTTAAATACAAATTTCGTGCAAGTTGCTGTGTAATCGTACTAGCACCCTGTTCAATTTCGCTTGCCTTCAGGTTAACAGCCAGTGCTCTGCCCATAGCTGTCACATCGAAACCTAAGTGTTCATAAAAGTGCTGGTCTTCAGATGTGACGAAAAGCTCCTTTAAGAAAGCGGGAATTTTGTCCGCAGATAAATAAATCCGATTCATCGGTTTATGTATTTCAGAAATAATGGAGCCATTTTGATCCTTTACATAGCTCGTTTGTGATAGCTTTGAATCATCTAGCTTAATTCGACTGTCTAAAACATGATGAAAGCTTTGTACTTTGGAAGCTTCCGAGGATAGAAGAATAACTAATGAAACAAAAAGCGGTGCAAAAATAAAAATAATCAAGTAACCAGTAAATGTCCTCACTATTTGGTTCCATCCTTTTTGATCCTTCTTTGAAAAAGGCGTAAACTTTGTTTCCATTTAGAAACTTTAAACTGCTTTTTCTTTATTTTGGGAGAACAGATGCCACGAAACAGCATAGAATCCGTGTTTTAGACCTTATTACGAATAGCAACAATCTACGCGAAAACAGCCCTGAGATATGAAGGCATTAATCTGCCTTGCGCGACACTTCATCCTCATCATAATTGAAAAAGATCAACTAATAAAGTACTTAATAAGAAGGAATCATGGTTTGAAACACAAGTGCCAAAAAAATACAGTAATAAGACAGAAAAATTAAAAAATTTATTCGAAAATCGTGATATAATATAAGAAATATGTGAACTTTTTTAATGTTCTACTTCGGTAATGGTTTTTTAGTATATTAATAGATATAACTGTTAAAGAAAGCAGGTGAATATGAAGTGGGAGAGGATCATCAACACTTATTTATTGATTTTGAATTTACAATGCCAGAAAGGAGTGAAAGGTTTAAGGGGTTCTACCCTGAAATCATTGAAGCCGGAATTGTATCAGTCGTAAACAACCAAATATGTGAAAAATTTTCATCTTATGTTAGTCCTGTTCGTTTTCCAGTATTGTCTGATCGCTGTAAGTCTTTTTTAAACATTTCTCAAGAGCAAGTTGACTCAGGGATATCTTTTCTACAACTTCTTAATAAGCTACAGGAGTTTTCATCTAATTATCCAAAGAATACGGTGGTTACATGGGGAAACATGGACATGAAGGTTCTTAGGAAAAATTGTGATCAAGCAGGTGTACCATTTCCAATTAACGGGAAAGAAATTGATCTATCAATGGAGTATAAACGCTTTTTTGGAGATCAAAATCAAACAGGTCTTTGGAAAGCTGTACAAGAGTATGGAAAAGAAGGGACTGGAAAACACCACCGAGCTTTAGACGATGCAATGACCACCTTCAATATTTTTCGATTGGTTGAAAAGGATAAGAGGTATCTTCAAAAGCATGAGCCTACAACCATTGGTGATCGAGTAGATTTTTCTAAATTTCTAAATGAGTTCGCATAATAAGCCAAATCCAAATTAGTGATTTGGCTTATTTAAATGGTTTTTCTTTCATGCTAATTATTTAAAATAGTCTTTCTCAAGTGTTTCTAGGTTTTTAAGGCTTTTTTCTGACCAAAGTGACGAATTTTCTTTTAGTTCAGCTTTCATTTTCTCTATTGAATTCTTTAATGATTCGGTATAATCAGGAATCTCTTCATCATAGATTTTAACCATTTGTTTGGGCACATTGGTCTGCTCCCTATAAGCCAATGCACGACGCTCATGAAAGAAAGGCACCTCTGCATCTTTAGGGTTATGTAAATCACCTTGCATGGGATGCTTTAATACTGCCAACACTCTTACTAAGTAGGCTTGCGGTCGAATATCTGTAACTTCTCCTGCATACTTCCCGGTTTTATATATGGCTGTTACTTTATCTCCGATATTGATTTCGCTCATAAATTTTCTCCTTTCCAAATGACTAAAGAGTTATTAATATAATTATGACGCAAAAATTCTTAAAAACAAAGCACAATAACAGTAACATTGTGTTTATTTTATGGAGGGATTTAGAAAATGACAAAGAAAATGTATGCTTTCTTGTTGGCTATGATTCTTGTGTTGGCTGGATGTGGGACAAGCCCAGAGGAAAAAGCTAACGAGCAGGACGGAACAAACGGTTCAACTGAAGAACAAGCTGACACTGAAGGAGTCACTTATCCACAATTATCAACGGAAGTGGCAGAAAATGAGCGATTAGTGGAAATGGAAACTTCTATGGGGACTATTAAAATTAAACTATTTCCTGATCATGCACCGAAAGCAGTAGAAAATTTTATTAAACATAGTGAGAGTGGCTATTATGAAGGAATTATTTTTCACCGTGTTATTAAGGACTTTATGATTCAAGGTGGAGACCCGACTGGAACGGGAATGAGCGGAGAAAGTGCATTCGGCGAACCTTTTGAGGACGAGCCTTCCGACAAAACATTTAATTTCCGTGGTGCTTTGTCTATGGCGAATTCAGGGCCTAATACAAATGGAAGTCAATTCTTTATTGTACAAAGTAGTAGTATGGATCCAAGTTTAATTACCCAGTTAGAGCAATTAAACTACCCAAAAGAAGCTGTTGAAGAATATAAAAACGGTGGTGCTCCTTGGTTAGATGATGAGGCGAGTCCAGATCGATACCACACGGTGTTCGGGCAAGTCATTGAAGGCATGGACATAGTAGATCAAATTGCGAATGTGGAAACAGGAGAACAGGATAAACCAGTAGAAGATGTGGTTATAAAGAAGATCAACGTTTTAAAATAATTGGTATATCTTCCTTAAGGCTTGGAGTAAATAATGAATGTTGATATAATATGACAAGGCTAGGTTCGACAAGGCTTGTAATCGTGCTAAGAGCCTTACAGAAAGGAAGAAGAAAATGCTTCAGTCATATATATTAGCTATGTTCTTATATTTTCCAGAAGATAAATCTGAGTATATTCCAGCTGCCATATCATTTGCTGTATTTCTAGTTTTTGCCATCATAACGATGAGGGTGATTATCCGCGCCTCACGAAAAGAAGCTGCTAAAGCAAAGGAACTAGAAGATAAAATAATGAGAGATTTAGAAGATAAAGAGAAAAAATGACGTGCTATTTGTGCACGTTATTTTTTCTAGGGATTACTTGTTTGAAGTGGTCTTCCCTTCTGACAGGAACCCGGTGTTCGATGGTTGTAGAGTCAGAAGATGCTTGAACTTCTGACAGGAATTCGGTGTTCGAAGGTAGTTGAGTCAGAAGATGCTTGAACTTCTGACAGGGATCCGGTGTTCGAAGGTTGTAGAGTCAGAAGATGCTTGAACTTCTGACAGGAAATCGGTTTTCGTAGGTTGTAGAGTCAGAAGATGCTTGAACTTCTGACAGGAAAGCGGCATTCCCGGGTTGTAGAGTCAGAAGATGCCTGAGCTTCTGACAGGAAAGCGACTTTCGCGGGTTGTAGAGTCAGAAGATGCCTGAGCTTCTGACAGGAATCAGGTTTTCGTAGATTGTAGAGTCAGAAGATGGCTCAACTTCTGACAGGAAATCGATTTTCCCGGGTTGTAGAGTCAGAAGATGCCTGAGCTTCTGACAGGAAAGCGACTTTCGCAGGTCGTTTGAGTCAGAAGATGCATGAACTTCTGACAGGAAATCGGTTTTCGCAGGTTGTAGAGTCAGAAGATGCTTGAACTTCTGACAGAAAATCGGTTTTCGCAGGTTGTAGAGTCAGAAGCTGCTTGAACTTCTGACAGGAAATCCGTTTTCGTAGGTTGTAGAGTCAGAAGCTGCTTGAACTTCTGACAGGAATCAGGTTTTCGTAGGTTGTAGAGTCAGAAGATGGCTCAACTTCTGACAGCAATCCAGTGATCCAAGGTTCTCCAGTCTGAAGTAGCCACACCTTCGGACAATAATCCGGTTTTCCAAGGATCTCCAGTCTAAAGATGCCACACCTTCGGACAGAAATCCAGTAATCCCAGGTTCTATAGTCTGAAGATGCCACACCTTCGGACAGAAATCCAGTATTCCCAGGTTCTCCAGTCTGAAGTAGCCTCATCTTCTGACAGCAATCCAGTGTTCCAGGGTTTTCCAGTATGAAGAGGACTCACCTTCGAACAGGAATCCAGTTTTCAAAGGTTCTCCAGTCTGAAGAATTCTAAACTTTGAATAGGAATCCAGGGTTCTAGGGTTTTAGTGTCTGAAGTAGCATTAACTTCGGACAGTAATTCAGTGTTCCAAGGATCTTCAGTCTAAACCCCAAAACCCCAATTACCTCTTAAAGGAATCAGATGTCCTCCAATCAGAAATCAAACCCTACTTTTAGCTGATAAATCTTAAACTGACCTAGCCCCAATAACCGAAAAAACACCATCAAGTAAAAGCCCTCCGAAGTCGCAGCAATCCATCCATTAAATTCTCCCTGGAACAAGCAATGTTCATCCTTACATACCCTTCTCCTCCAGGACCGTACTTATTCCCAGGTTCTAGTGCTAATTTTCCCTTTTGTATCAAGCTCTCCTTAATTTTGTCATCAGTCAAAGAAAGGCTCCTGCAGTCAATCCAAAGTAGGTAAGTTCCTTCTGGTTTCATGACGGACAAGGCAGGAATATTCTCGGTTATATAGGTCGTTGCAATATTAACATTTTCATCTAGATAGGATAGCAACTCATCTAACCATTGGTGTCCAAAGCGGTAGGCAGCCTCCATGCCGATTATTCCAAAAGTGTTTAACGTGAAGAAGCCTTGTTTGCCCTGTTGAGCTTTAAATTGATCTCGTAACTCATCGCTAGGAATAATGACTGCGGATGCTTGAAGACCAGCTAGATTAAAGGTTTTACTAGGTGCAATACATGTGATGACAATGTCTTTAAATTTTTCATCAATTGAACAAAGTGGAACATGTTTATACGAACGATAAACTAAGTCTGAATGAATTTCATCCGATAGAATTAAACAATTGTATTTTAAACAGAGGTTGCCGAGCTTTCTAAGCTCATCTTCTGTCCAAACTCTTCCACCAGGATTGTGTGGGTTGCATAATAAGAATAGTTTAGCGCCATCCTTTAGCTGCTGTTCAAAAGAAATGAAATCAATTTCAAACCGATTTTCTTTGTTTATCAATTGATTATTCAATACGATTCGATCATTTTTTTCAATCATCTCAAAAAACGGGGTATAGATGGGGGATTGAAGAATAATCTTGTCACCTGGGTTTGTGTATGCCTGGATAGCAGTACTAATAGATGGGACTACTCCAGGACTATACAAAATCCAAGATAAATTCACGGTCCAGGTATGTAGATTTTCCAACCAAGCTTGAATAGATTTTCCAACAGAAGGTGGTGCAAACGTATATCCGTAAATCCCGTGATTCAGTCGCTCTTCCATTGCCTGCTTAACCTCAACAGGGGGTTGAAAATCCATGTCAGCAACCCACATTGGTAGTAAATCATCTGAACCAAATATGTCCTTCGTAAGACCCCATTTCACTGAGGCTGTTTGTGTTCGATCGATGCCTGTATAAAAATCATAGCTTGCCATCCATTTACCCTCCATTCGAATGTGTTTGAACGTTTCTATTTATATGATAAGATATGAACACCAAAAGTAAAATAAAAGGTGATTTATATGGAATTTTTAGAGATGAATATAAAGTTATTAAATGTTCTATATGAGTGGGATCCTCTAGGATATGGGGAAGATAGCTATGAAACGGAGATAGCTGATACGATTCAAGCAGTTCATCTACTCGAGTCAGAGGATAAGCTTGCTCGAAAAATCCAAAGTATATATGAGTTCTCCTTTGAAGAAATTATCCCACTACAAGAATGCTTACTGATGGCGAACGAACTTCTTGCCATTAAAAATGAAGGCTCTTGTTCGATCTAGAAATATAACAAAACTCGCTAGACCTATCAATGGTTCTAGCGAGTTTTGTTTACTCCGCGATAAACTCTCTAATATACTTTGTGGTATCTTCAGGTCGTTCCTCAGGAACAAGATGCCCGGTATCCTTGAAGACAATCAGATCGGAGTTCTTTAAATCTTTATTTAACCGCTTTCCAACGTTAAGTGGGACTACTCTATCGTGTTCACCCCAAATCAGTAAGCAAGGGGTTTCAATACTGTTTAGTTTTTCCGCCGTTAAGTCTCCTTCGCGGTCACGAATCATTCTCGTTAATGCCTTGAAAATATCGTCCTCCAAAAATGGACTTGTATAACCAAGGATCATTTCATCGTCAATCATCTTCTGATCATGGACAACCTTCTTTAAGTTGTTTAACACCCCTGAGCGAGCCAAATGATACTTTACATAAATATGAAAAAACGGAATCCGGCTTGATAATAACAGGTGTCGTTTTGAGCGCTGTAGATAGCCAGAACTACAAAGTAAAATCGCTTTATTAACCATGCTTGGATAAAGGTGAAGAATATTTAACGAAATTTGGCCCCCCATAGAATGACCGATTAAATGTACCTTTTCAAAGCCCATAATTCTGAGAAACTCAATCACGGATTTCGCAAGATTTTCGTATGAATAAGTAAAATTAAGGGATTTTCCACTTTTACCGAATGGTGGAAGGTCAATAGAAATTACATTATATTCCCTTCTTAACAGAGGAATTAATCGCCTAAAGCTAAAGGAAGACGAAAGAAACCCATGAATCAGTAGAACGGTGTCCTTAGGTTGATCATGAGGGTAGAACTCATAGTAAATGTCATTTCCATTAATCAATTTACTTCCAGTAAAAATGGTTTGTTCCATTCTAAACTTTTCACTCCCAAAAATTTGTACAAATCAAGTCCTAGTAAAATTAACTTTCCCAAATTTTAGAACTTCACACCTACAAAAAAGAGTTCTGAAAATAAGGAAAATTTTTATACTTTAAAGGGATGAACTTTGCTATAATTTGAATTAAAATTTCTTAATTCAAACTGAAAAATTCACTAAACGGTTCACATTTTTATTTTAAAAAAAGAGGTGCGGGCTATATGAAATTAACAGAAAAAGAACTGGAGCTAGTTGAAATTCTTGAAAAAAATGCTCGGATTCAGACGGAAGATTTAGCGAAGATGGTAGGATTAAGTTTACAAGAAACAGGCGAACTAATAAAGAAATTAGAAACGATGAAAGTCATCGTTCGTTATACTTCTGCTGTAAACTGGTCCAAGATAGATGGGCATGAAGGTGTTACAGCTATGATTGACGTTAAGGTTACCCCAAAAAGAGGAGTTGGTTTTGATGAAGTTGCGGAAAGAATCTATCGCTTCCCAGAGGTGAAATCGGTTTACTTAATGTCGGGAGCCTATGACCTATCTGTAATTATTGAAGGTAAATCAATGAATGAGGTAGCAAGATTTGTCTCTAACAAACTTTCAACTCTTGATTCAGTACTATCTACGACCACTCACTTTATATTAAAAAAATATAAGCATGACGGAAATATTTTTGAACAAACCGATGATGATAAAAGAATTGTGGTGTCACCGTAATGAAACAGACAAAAACATACTTGTCTAATACGGTTGAAGAATTAAAACCGTCTGGAATTCGTCGTTTTTTTGATTTGGCAGCAGGGATGGAAGGAGTTATTTCACTAGGGGTTGGAGAGCCCGATTTTGTAACCTCATGGACGATAAGAGAAGCTGCGATTTCTTCATTGGAACAAGGCTATACTTCCTACACGGCAAATGCAGGTTTAATGGAACTACGAGAAGAAATCACTTATTACTTAAATAAGAGTTTTGATGTTTCCTATTCTCCAAAAAATGAAGTAATCGTAACGGTAGGTGCGAGTCAAGCTTTAGACATAGCATTGCGGGCCATTATAAATCCAGGTGAAGAGGTTATTGTCATTGAACCTAGCTTTGTATCTTACTCACCATTAGTCACGTTGGCAGGTGGGAAAGCTGTTCCTGTTCAAACAACTAAGGATAGTGATTTTAAAGTACTACCTCATCAATTAGAGAATGCTCTGACTCCTCGTACTAAAGCAATTATGCTCTGCTCACCCAATAATCCGACTGGCTCCATGCTTTCGGAAAGTGAGCTAAGAGAAATCGCTAAAATAGCGATAAAATATGACTTACTGATCTTGTCTGATGAAATCTATGCGGAGCTTTCCTATGATGAGGGTTATGTTAGCCTTTCATCCATTGAAGGGATGAGAGAACGAACTATTTTAATTTCAGGCTTTTCTAAAGGATTTGCGATGACCGGATGGAGACTAGGATTCGTATGTGCTCCTGAAGAAATTGCGCAGGCCATGTTAAAAATTCATCAATACTCGATGATGTGCGCTCCAACCATGGCACAGTTTGCTGCGCTTGAAGCATTGAAAAGTGGAAAAGAAGATGTTTTGGAAATGAAGAAAAGCTATCGCCGACGTAGAAATTACTTTGTCCAATCTTTAAATGAAATCGGGTTAGAGTGCCATATTCCAGGAGGAGCCTTCTATGCATTTCCCTCCATTAAAAGCACGGGGTTAACATCAGAACAATTTGCAGAAAAATTACTGCTTGAAGAAAAGGTAGCAGTCGTTCCTGGGAATGTTTTTGGGGAGAGTGGAGAGGGACATATCAGATGTTCATACGCATCTTCCATGGAGCAACTCCAAGAATCCGTAAAAAGAATTAAAAGATTTGTAGAAAAATTGTAAAAGCAAGCGAAGCTGTATTTTCGCTTGCTTTTATAGTAATTTCAACCCGTGTAAATAAAAGAAGAATAAATTAGAAAACAAAAAAAGGGACAACCTATTAGGATGTCCACTTTAAAAAGGGGGGAATACTAGAAAGCTTATACTAAAATATTCCCCATTTTTTATATTTTATATACATTAAATGAATCTTTTTTTAAAAAAAACGATCTATTCTTTTTCAACCCAAGCAAGCGTGATGGTTCCAACCCCGGTATGCACGCCTGCAACAGGAATCAAAGGTAAAACATCGATTTTAAGATCGTTATATTCGTCTTTAATTTTTTGAAGAAGATTTTCTATTGAATTCCTTTCCCCGGCGTACATTAAACCAATATTGTCGTAGATTCCATTCCTATAAGCATCGGCCAGTCTTGATAATAACGCTGCCTCTGCTTTTTTCATCGTTCTGATTTTCTCAACGATTTGGACTTTTCCTTCTTTAAAAGCAAGAAGTGGTTTAATTTGAAGAAGATTTCCTAGTATAGAACCAAAGTTAGATACTCTTCCACTTTTTCGTAGCTGTTCTAAATTAGCTGGTATCAAAATTAGTCGGCATTTTTCACGAAGAGCGTGTAGCTTGTCTACAATTTCTGTAGGAGAAAACCCTTCTTTATATAATCGAATTCCTTCTTTAACCATAAATTTAAGTGGAAACGAACCTATCCAGGAGTCCACTGAATGTACAGGAAAATCAACCATTTCTGCTGCTTGAATGGATGTTGAGTATGTACCTGAGAGCTCTCCTGAAACATGAATGATGATCGCTTCATCATAATTTTCCTTAAGTGATTGATACAGATTAATGAAATCTCCTAATGCAGGCTGTGAACTTGTAATAGGTTCATTTGTTTGGCTCATTCTTTCATAAAACTGTTCCTGTGTAATATCAATCCCCTCTTTAAAAGTCTCATTACCGAAGTTGACGTAAAGAGGAATAACATGTATATGATTTTCTTTCAGCCATTGTTCATCTTGCTCTAAAAAACTAGCAGTTGAATCCGTTACCCAAGCAATTCTTTTTGTCATGTTTCTGTTGCCTCCATCTATGTAGGTGATTCTGTGCACTTTCCTCAATCATCGAATTAAAGTGTTAGTGTGACTTAAAAGCCACAACCCACTTTAGTTGGTACCTAATGAAAAAAGTCCTTCAATATTTCTAATATACCATTGTGAAAAGTGATGTAAACCATTTTCTTTTGGCTGTATTTTTTCATTAAACCTATGTTTAAGATACTTAAACTTTAAGACAAAAATAAAAGCGAGGATTCCCTCGCAGTTAGCGTCGATTCTCTTCCAATCCGATGTTTATCACTCAGAATGGGAGGAATTATTATATTTTATATCATATAACATTTGCATAACTCTTAAGAAGTCATCTTCACTAAATTCCTTTGCTTTGCGCAATATTAATTTAGCTTTTTTTGTACCGATTTCTTGTACAAGTTGCTCAATTTCATAATCAATCCCTACATGGTTTGTTTGATGTTCTTCTTCAAGTAACTCTGAAGCTGGGATATCCAAGACGGTAGAAAGCTTTAAGATCGTTTGCATATCGGGTATTTGATCACCGTTTTCATACTTTTCAATAGTTCCTGTTCCAACGCGAACCTTTAATGCAAGCTCTTGTTGTGACATGTTTCTTCTTTCACGGCAAACTTTTAGGTTTTGACCGATCGCTGACATGGCTCATCATCCTTTCTGAACACATATTCTATTATTATTTTATCATGTTGCCATTATTTTTATTGTTTCGTTTCGTGAACTTTTCGTGTACATCAAAAAGATAGGCTTGTACTCTGAAGGCTTAGAAGGCTCTTCGTACTACAGAATCCCAATTGTGTTTAAAAAGACTAGTAGGATGCCAATAGGGACGATAAAGCGAATAGAAAAATACCATACATCGAATAGCCGCCCTATACCATTTGTACCTAACTCAAGTTCCTGTTTTACTAGCCTTCTTGGTAGCCTAAACCCGACAAATAACGATATGAGTAAAGCACCTAACGGTAGGCTGATATTACTTGTCAAATAGTCTGCTGCATCAAAAAACGTTTTACCAAAAATTAAAAAGTCAGAAAGGATCCCGAAAGACAAAGCACTCGGAATGCCTAAAAGGAAAATCAAGATCCCTGCAATCCAAGCAGCTGGCTTTCTTTTATATTTATGGTCCTTTGCTACAACAGCTACAATAATCTCTAAAATGGAGAACGCTGATGTTAGTGTTGCAAATAGAAGGAGGATTAAGAAAATAATTAAAAAGATGCCGCCAAACGCGAGCTCATTAAAAACGGCAGGAAGCACAACGAATACTAATCCAGGGCCTGCTCCTGGCTCAAAACCTAATGCGAATACAGCTGGAAAAATCACTAACCCTGCTAACAGTGAGATTAGAATGTTTAGTCCTACTACGGAAAAAGCAGATTTTACTAAGCTTTCCTTTTTTGATAAGTAAGAAGAATATGTAACCATGACAGAGATCCCAACACTAAGTGCAAAGAAAGACTGACCAAGTGCAAGTAAGAACGTATTAGGAGTTACCATACTTAAATCTGGTTTTAATAAGAATTCAACTCCTGCCCAAGCTCCTTCCAGTGTTAAGGAGCGCATGACTAGCACGATAAAGAGAATAAATAGGGCAGGCATCATGTACTTGCTTGCTCGTTCTATCCCCTTTTGGACTCCACCCTGTACGACCAAAATGGTCATTAGCATGAATATGAACTGAGCAATTACCGCTTCATAAGGATTTCCAATCGTATTTACAAAAAGAGCACCATACTCTTCATGTGAGAGTCCTGACATTACACCAGTAAAACTTCTCCATAAGTAGGAGAGAATCCAACCTCCTACCACACTGTAGAACGATAAAATAATAAATGAAACGATGACCCCAAAATGACCTAGTATATACCATCCTGTTTTAGGCGCTAATACTCTATAAGCAGTTACTGCATCTTTTTGTGATTTACGACCAATAATGAATTCGGAAATTAAAATAGGGGCTCCAATAAATAATGTCATTAGTAAAAAAATGATAAAGAAGATTCCACCCCCATTAGTTCCAGCTACATAAGGGAATTTCCATATGGCTCCCAACCCAATTGCGGAACCAGCAGCGGCTAATATAAAGCCGAGTTTAGAGGTCCATTGTTCATGACTGTTCATCCTGCTCACTCCTTTTTCATAAATTGAGGCTAAATAAAGTAAAATAAATATCGATATATTAAATCAGTTTTACACTTTGGTGAAAGGTTGTTAAGATTAGTTGTTCACACTCGCTTGCAGTTGAAATTTCATATTACTATGATTTGGCATAAAAGTGTAGATTTATGTCACTCTCCTTATTAAAAAGGGATGATTAATAAATCATGTTCATTTTGAGCTTTTGTAAAAATGTTCAGTTTGTGGTATAATCTTTAATTGCGTATAAAGTGAATCTTTCTTGGTAGATATAATCTTACGGATAGGGCTTTTATTTTAAGATTTTACCAAGGAAACGAACTCTTCGGACAAAGTACGGGTCAGCAGAGTTAGATATAAAAAGTATAAATAAATTTACATTTAGGAGTGTTTACATGACAGAAAAGATCGAAGTAGGCAGTGTAATTAATGGTAAAGTAACGGGGATTCAACCTTATGGAGCGTTTGTATCTTTAGATGAGAATACACAAGGACTTGTCCACATTTCAGAAATTACGCACGGATTTGTTAAAGATATCAACGAGCACCTTAAAGTAGGTGACGAAGTAAAGGTTAAGGTTCTTTCAGTTGATGAGGGAGCTGGAAAAATCGGTCTTTCTATTCGTGCAACAGAAGAAGCTCCTGTTCAAACAGAAGCACCTAAAGCAAAAAAGCCTCGTAGACGTCAAGCTGCTGCAGCAGTTCAACAAGACACAAATGAAACACCACAAGGCTTCAACACCCTTAAGGACAAACTTCAAGAGTGGATTGAGCAATCACAAAGATAATTTGAGCGGCAATCTAAACCGGGGACAATATCCTCGGTTTTTTCTTTTTGAGCTGAACTAGCCCATAATTGACAGGAATCACCTAAGAATTACGGGGAAGTTCAGCACACCTTTAGCTTTTTGAAATCTCATATTTCTTTAATCGATATTGTAGGTTCTGGCGACTCATTCCAAGTGCTTTCGCTGATTTCGTAATATTGTAATCGTGATGCTGTAGAACTTTTTTTAAATAATACGTTTCTGCTTCCTCCATATACTGTTCGAGTGGTTTGATATCTTTTCCTTTTTGGATAAGCAGGTCGTTAGCTTTACTGGTGGCCTCATTTTTAAATTGGCGCTTATTTCGATATTGGATAGGAAGGTGAGAGTATTGCAGCGTATCTTCTTGGTCCATTAAATTCATGGCCCCTTCGATAATATGCTCTAGTTCACGAACGTTCCCGGGCCAATCATACTGCATGAACATCTCTAAAATATCCTCGTCTATCTCAGAGACATTCATACCGAATAAATGATTGTATTTATCTATAAAAAATTGGACTAAAGAGCGAATGTCTATCCTTCTGTCCCTTAGAGGTGGGATGAAAAGTGAAACAACTCCTAGACGGTAATATAAATCTTTTCGCAGTCTCCCTTCTGAAATTGCATCAATTGGATCCTCATTGATGGTTGCAATAATACGGACATCAATTGAACGATCTTTTGTGTCTCCGACTCGTCTAACGGTCTTTTCCTGAATAGCTCTAAGCAGTTTTGCTTGTAAAGCTGGGTTAAGAGAGTTGATTTCATCAAGAAGTAAAGTGCCCCCATGTGCTTGCTCAAAAAGACCAGGTCTTTCGACAGATCCAGTAAAAGCTCCCTTTTTAGTTCCAAAAAGAAGCCCCTCAATTAAACTATCAGGTAATGCAGCACAGTTTTGGGAAATGAACGGCATAGCAGATCGATTACTTCCGTTGTGTATACTCTGTGCAAAAAGCTCTTTTCCTGTTCCCGTCTCCCCAATAATCAGTACGGAAGAACTTGTGCGAGTAGCTCTTTTGCTTGCTTCTACAACCTCTCTAATCTCTTCACTTAGTCCGATAATGCTATCAAAGGTATATTTCGTGTCACCCTTATTCAAGATATTTTCCCTAATAATTTTTTCTAGCTTCGTAACGTCACGAGCAATTTCAACTGCACCAACACGCGTGCCATCCTCATCTATAGGGAAAGTATTATTGATTGTTGTAATTTCTTGTCTTTTATTATTGAAATAAGTTTGTTTTGCATTGTTAATTCTGATTCCTTTATGAAGGGATTGGAGTAGAGTACTATCCTCATTCTTATGAAAAGAAAAGACATCTAGAAGATTTTTATCTAGTACATCCTCAATATTCATCCCTTCAATGGTACGCATCTTTTTATTGTAGATCATAGTTTTTCCATCTGAATTTATAACGTGAACACCAACGTCTATTTCATCCAATATCTTTTGATAAATACGATTCTTTAGTTGGACTTCTTCCAACAATTTTTTATTCATTGTTGTAAAGCTCCTTTTTTGCATGATTAACTATATTTTAAAGGCGAAAGATTAGTTGGTGCAATAAAATTTTGCGTTAGATAGTTAGGAATTGAAATAAAGTGCAAACTATATTTGCATTTGTATGAAGCATTATGTACATAATCATGCTTTTAATGTTGGCATAGATTTTGCATTATAAATAAAGAGGAATACATTTAAATTTGATTTTAGGGGGATTAAATGATGGTACAACCATATAAACATGAGCCATTTACAGATTTCACGAACGAAAAAGAGCGTGAAGGTTATCTACTAGGGTTAAAAACAGTTGAAGGGTACTTAGGTCAAGATTATGACCTATTAATTGGTGGAGAGCGCATTTCGACTGAAGATAAAATTGTTTCAGTTAATCCATCTAATAAAGAAGAAGTGATCGGTCGTGTATCAAAAGCAAACCGTGACCTTGCTGAGAAAGCAATGCAATCAGCAGTTGAGGCATTCAAAACTTGGAAGAAAGTGAAGCCGGAAACTCGTGCAGATGTCCTTTTCAAAGCAGCAGCAATCATCCGTCGCCGTAAACATGAGTTCTCTGCTCTTTTAACTAAAGAAGCGGGTAAGCCTTGGAAAGAAGCGGATGCGGATACAGCAGAAGCAATCGACTTTTTAGAATTTTATGCTCGTCAAATGCTAGCAATTAAAGATGGCGTTCCAGTAAACAGCCGTCCTAACGAGTTCAATCGTTATGATTACATTCCTTTAGGAGTAGGCGTAATTATCTCTCCTTGGAATTTCCCACTTGCCATCATGGCTGGTACAACAGTAGCAGCAATCGTATCAGGTAACACAGTACTATTAAAGCCTGCTTCTACTACTCCAATCGTTGCAGCGAAGTTTGTTGAGGTTATGGAAGAAGCAGGTCTTCCTGCAGGCGTACTTAACTTCGTACCAGGAAGCGGTGCAGAAGTTGGGGACTACTTAGTAGACCACAAAGATACACGATTCATCTCATTCACAGGTTCTCGTGATGTTGGTTTACGTATTTTTGAACGTGCTTCAAAACTTAACGAGGGTCAAATCTGGCTAAAACGTGTAATCGCTGAAATGGGCGGAAAAGATACAATCGTTGTAGATAACGATGCAGATCTTGAATTAGCAGCACAATCGATTGTGGCTGGTGCGTTCGGATTCTCTGGACAAAAATGTTCAGCTTGTTCACGTGCGGTAATCGTAGAAGACGTATACGATCAAGTGTTAAATCGTGTCGTTGAATTAACGAATGAATTAACATTAGGAAACCCTGAAGAGCAGAGCACATTCATGGGTCCTGTTATTGATCAAAGCGCATTCGATAAAATTATGAGCTATGTAGAAATCGGGAAACAAGAAGGTAAATTAATGACAGGTGGAGAAGGGGACAGCTCTAAAGGCTTCTTCATTAAGCCGACTGTATTTGCAGACCTTCAACCTAACGACCGCTTAATGCAAGAAGAAATCTTCGGACCAGTTGTTGGATTCACTAAGGCTAAAAACTTCACTGAAGCGATTGAAATTGCAAACAACACGGAGTACGGTTTAACTGGTGCGGTTATTACAAGAAATCGTGCGCACATCGAGCAAGCTCGTGAAGATTTCCACGTTGGAAACTTATACTTCAACCGTAGCTGTACAGGTGCAATCGTAGGTTACCAACCATTTGGTGGATTCAACATGTCAGGAACAGACTCTAAAGCAGGTGGACCAGACTATTTACTACTTCACATGCAAGCTAAGACAACTTCTGAAATGTATTAATATAGTTAGTTAGGTGTTAAGGGAGTTCTCAGCAATAAAAAAAAATTAGTGCAAATATATTCTAAAGAAACGCAAATAAATCACAGAGAAACGCAAATAAATCACAAAGAAACGCAAATAAACCACAAAGAATCGCAAATTAAATCAGAAAACCGCTAACAAAGAACAAACGAACGCAAATAATTCCGTAAAACTGTTTTAAAGTTAATGGAATGGAGGAATGAAAGTGACAAAAACAAATACAATTATTGAGCAAACTGAAAAATATGGTGCAAACAACTATCATCCACTACCAATCGTAATTTCAAAAGCAGAAGGTGTGTGGGTAGAAGATCCTGAAGGCAATAAGTATATGGATATGTTAAGTGCTTATTCGGCTGTTAACCAAGGCCACAGACATCCGAAAATCATTCAAGCACTAAAAGACCAAGCGGACCGTGTAACATTAACATCTCGTGCTTTCCATAATGACCAACTTGGACCTTGGTATGAGCTAATCTGTAAGTTAACAGGAAAAGATATGGCACTTCCAATGAATACGGGTGCAGAAGCTGTTGAAACGGCAGTTAAGACTGCTCGTCGTTGGGCTTATGATGTGAAAGGGGTAGCTGACAATCAAGCGGAAATTATCGCGTGTGTAGGTAACTTCCATGGCCGTACGATGACAGCTGTGTCTTTATCATCTGAAGATGAATACAAGCGTGGGTTTGGTCCAATGCTACCAGGAATCAAGCTAATTCCTTATGGAGATTTAGAAGCACTTAAAGCGGCTATTACTCCTAATACAGCAGCATTCTTAATTGAACCGATCCAAGGGGAAGCTGGAATTGTAATTCCTCCACAAGGTTTCATGAAGCAAGCATACGAAGTTTGTAAAGAAAACAATGTATTATTCATTGCTGATGAAATTCAAGCGGGTCTTGCTCGTTCTGGAAAAATGTTTGCTTGTGAGTGGGAAGATGTAAATCCTGACATGTATATTCTAGGTAAAGCACTTGGTGGTGGCGTATTCCCAATCTCTTGTGTTGTTGCTGACAAAGATGTACTTGGCGTTTTTAACCCTGGTTCACATGGTTCTACGTTTGGTGGAAACCCGATGGCTTGTGCTGTTTCCGTAGCATCACTTAATGTACTTGTAGAAGAAAAGCTTGCTGAACGTTCACTTAAGTTAGGTGAATACTTTGCAAGTAAATTAAAAGAAATTAACAACCCAATCATTAAAGAAGTCCGTGGTCGCGGTCTATTTATTGGGGTTGAATTAACAGAACCAGCTCGTAAATATTGCGAACAACTAAAAGAAGAAGGCTTACTATGTAAAGAAACTCATGATACAGTTATTCGTTTTGCTCCTCCACTTGTGATAAGTGAAGAAGACTTAGACTGGGCAATTGACCGTATTAAGAAGGTACTAAGCTAATCTTTTTAATCATAATTTGAAAAGAGTTGCAGTTATAAACAATAAAAATCCTTGCACTAGCTAGTGCAAGGATTTTTTGCGTCTCTATTATCTTGTCGGTCTTGCTTCTGGTTCTCTTTCTCTTTCCTCACTTGGTGCGAAAAGAAGTCCTAGATTGATTAAACCTGCGATACCTACTAATCCATAAATGATGCGTGATAGTGCTGAATCTTGTCCACCAAAGATTGCTGCTACTAGGTCGAATTGGAAGAATCCAATTAAGCCCCAGTTGATGGCACCAATAATAGTAAGAACTAGTGCTATACGTTGAATTGTGCTCATGATGTATCCTCCTTATTATATGGATTCGTTTTTATGTTGACCAAAGCTTTACAGATTATACGTCTAAAAAATCAACTAATAGTTAATTTTTTTTAAGTCCAATTTTTTGCAAAAGTGATTTGATTAGAACATAATAAAGATGAAAAGGAGGATGATTTCATTGCAAAACTTTACATACTGGAACCCAACAAAATTAATTTTTGGAAAAGGACAGCTAGAGCAACTGAAGAATGAAGTGCCTCAATACGGAAAGAAAGTACTACTTGTATATGGAGGCGGAAGCATCAAGCGTAATGGCCTTTATGACAATGTCATTAGCCTATTAACTGAAATTGGTGCTGAAGTATTTGAATTGCCTGGAGTAGAACCGAATCCACGTCTCTCTACAGCTCGAAAAGGGGTTGAAATTTGTAAAGAGAATGGAGTTGAACTTATACTAGCAGTTGGTGGAGGCAGTGTAATTGACTGCACAAAACTAATCGCCGCAGGTGCTAAGTACGATGGTGATCCTTGGGATCTAGTTACCAAAAAAGCATTTGCAAAAGAAGCATTGCCATTTGGAACCGTTTTAACGCTTGCTGCAACTGGCTCTGAAATGAATGCTGGCTCTGTTATTACCAATTGGGAAACAAAAGAGAAGTATGGATGGGGTAGCCCGGTAACATTCCCTAAATTCTCTATTCTCGATCCTGTTAATACTTTCACAGTACCTAGAGATCAAACGGTTTATGGAATCGTGGATATGATGTCTCATGTGTTTGAGCATTACTTCCATCTCGAAGAAAATACATTACTTCAAGACCGCATGTGTGAATCACTACTTACAACAGTGATGGAGACGGCACCTAAGCTTTTAGAAGACCTTGAAAATTTCGAACATCGTGCGACCATTCTTTATAATGGGACAATGGCTTTGAATGGGATGCTTTCAATGGGCTACAGAGGAGATTGGGCAACACATAATATTGAGCATGCCGTTTCAGCGGTCTACGATATCCCTCATGGCGGAGGATTAGCAATCCTTTTCCCTAATTGGATGAAACATAATTTAAGTGTGAATCCACAGCGCTTTAAACAGTTAGCAGTAAGAGTATTTGGCGTGGATCCTGAAGGGAAAACAGACGAAGAGGCTGGACTTGAAGGCATTGAGAAGTTACGTGAGTTCTGGAACAGCATTGGTGCTCCATCTCGCCTAGCAGATTATGAAATCGACGATAGTCAGCTTGAACTAATGGCGGATAAAGCAATGGTTAATGGCGAGTTCGGTAACTTTAAAAAGTTAAAGCATGATGATGTTTTAGCGATTTATAGAGCATCACTTTAATAAACGCAAGCGTGTAAACTTATCCTGAGTTTACACGCTTTTTTTTGTTCATTGCTAGTAATCAAGTAGGTATCCTTCTGTGGAGGGAGGTGCAGAAGAACACGAATCTTATAATTATATGGCATAAAAATAAGGCACTATATAATATAATTAAGAGTTTGCAAAAACAAATACTTCTCTTTGGAAAGGATTCTTTTTTCGTGCGTTGGTTAGAATAAAATAGGGTATGAAAGTATTAAAGAGCTTTGAAAAACATAAGTAAAAAATATGTCATAATTGGACACGCTTACATTACATGACATTTCTTGATTACTGTAAGCGCATTGGGTAAAGTGATAGGGGAGGTATTTAGCTTAAGGGTTTTTGTCAAAAACTTACGTAGAATGCATCTCCTTTTAAATACAACTTTAAACAAAAAATATAATGGAGGCCCATACATGACACATGTTCGCTTTGATTACTCGAAAGCACTAAGTTTTTTCGGAGAGCAGGAAGTTACATACTTACGTGATTTTGTTAAGGTTGCTCATCATTCATTACATGAACAAACAGGAGCTGGTAGCGACTTTTTAGGATGGATTGACCTACCGGTTGATTATGATAAAGAAGAGTTTTCACGTATTCAAAAGTCGGCTGAAAAAATTAAAAATGATTCAGACGTTCTCTTAGTTATTGGGATCGGTGGATCTTACCTTGGTGCACGTGCTGCTTTAGAAATGTTACAACATAGCTTTTATAACGCTCTTTCGAAAGATAAGCGTAAAACTCCACAAATTCTTTTTGTTGGTAACAACATTAGTTCTACATACATAAATGACGTTATGGATTTATTAGAAGGAAAAGATTTCTCCATTAACGTTATTTCCAAATCTGGAACTACAACTGAACCAGCGATCGCATTCCGTATTTTCCGAAAAATTCTAGAAGAGAAATATGGAGTGGAAGAAGCGCGCAAACGTATTTTTGCTACAACAGATAAGGAAAGAGGCGCTTTAAAAACGCTAGCAACTGAGGAAGGGTATGAATCTTTTGTTATCCCTGATGATGTTGGAGGGCGATACTCAGTATTAACAGCTGTAGGGCTTTTACCAATTGCTGTGAGTGGAGCAAATATTGACGAAATGATGAAAGGCGCTGCACAAGCGAGAGAAGATTTCTCAAGCTCAGAGTTAGAAGAGAATCTAGCTTACCAATATGCTGCAGTACGTAATGTCCTTTATAACAAAGGGAAAACAATTGAAATGCTTATCAATTATGAGCCAGGATTACAATACTTCTCTGAATGGTGGAAGCAGTTATTTGGTGAAAGCGAAGGGAAAGATCAAAAAGGAATTTTTCCTTCATCTGCCAACTTCTCTACAGACCTACATTCATTAGGGCAATATGTCCAAGAAGGTCGTCGTGACTTATTTGAAACCATTATTAAGGTTGAAAAAGCACGTCATGAATTAACGATTGAAGAAGCAGATAATGATTTAGATGGATTAAATTATCTAGCTGGAAAATCTGTAGATTTTGTCAATAATAAAGCGTTTGAAGGAACCATGCTTGCTCACACGGATGGTGGGGTGCCAAATTTAATCGTAACGGTTCCTGCACTCGATGAATATACATTTGGATATTTAGTCTATTTCTTTGAGAAAGCATGTGCAATGAGCGGCTATTTACTAGGAGTGAATCCATTTGATCAACCTGGAGTTGAGGCATATAAAGTAAATATGTTTGCCCTTCTAGGAAAACCAGGCTTCGAAGAGAAAAAAGCAGAACTGGAGAAACGCTTAAACTCATAAAATTAGCAAAAAAAGAGTGTTAGTCAACTTGTGACTAACACTTTTTTTTTCGGAGAAACTAAAACAAAGACAAGTGAAATCGGCTATGGAATAGATTTTGAAAAAGCTTTAACAAGTAATAGAAGCTAGCCGTTTTACTAGTAAATCTTGAAAGGGGTATTGATATGATTGAGATACCTTCTAAAGTTGAAGGAAAACATTTTGATTTATATAAGCTAGAGCAGCTATTGAAACCGTTAGGATATACCATAGGGGGAAACTGGGAATACGATCACGGATCGTTTGATTATAAAATAGATGATGAAGTAGGGTATCAATTTCTTCGTGTACCGTTCCATGCTATTGATGGGCAGTTAGATTCTAACGGGTGTACTGTAGCTATGGATAGACCCTTTTTATTATCCCATAAATACCAAAGAGGCTTAGATGACCATGCATTTACATGGAATCGTTCAGCATCTTTTAATCAGTTCTCAGAGCCAGTGGATAAAGATGCGAGCTTCCCCGAGAAATATGTAGATTTAGGGAAGTCACTTGTTTCCGAATTAGAGGCAACTTTGCTTAACGAATAAGGCTTTTAGAGTTTTGGGTTCCTTGTACCTAATTCATTTAGTCTGAGATAATAAACAATTCATCACTGTCTTCAATAACAGTGTGTTGAGGAGGATTCACAATTGTGTTTTCTCCTCTTTTAATGCCAATTAAAAGCTTGTGTTCATTTAAAAGATCGGTACAAATCTCTTGAAACGTCCTTCCTGCATATTCTCCAGTTGCTGTGAATTTCAATCTACTACCATTTATTTCATCTAGCAGATGAATAAACGAATTCACAATCCCTTCAGTTTTAAAGCTGTTCACCATGATGTAGCTCGACATGATATTAGATTGGAGAATTTCATCCGCTCCGGCACGTTTTGCGTTTGCCACTTGTTCAGCGGTTAAAATTTCAACTATACAATATACCTGGCTATTGATTCCTTTTATGGCTAGCAACGTTAATATTGAATGCATATCGGCATGTAGTTCATCTTTATTTTGATCTGCGGTAATCAATACTTTCTCAGCGTGAGGAATATTAGCCTTTATCAGAACTTCATCTTGATTAGACCTTCCTTTAATAAAGTGCACATGGTGGTCTGAAAACGGGTTACTTTCAAGTGTTTGATCAATTAAAACAATTGTATGGGTCCGATCGCTATGTAATAGAGAACTAATAACTTCCCGTGACCGCTCATTCCAACCTACTACAATAAAATGATTCTTTCCTTTAAACATTAGTTTCCCCTCTAAGTACTCATTCTGTTTAGTTACAGCTGAAGTAGCAAGAGTGATGAAGTAGGTTGAAACAAACCCAGCTCCTACTAGAATGAGAGTAATTCCAATAATCTTTCCTAGAACTGTTTGTGGAACAAAATCTCCATATCCAACGGTGGATGCGGTGATAATTGCCCACCATATTCCCTCGAATAAAGTTGGAAAAGTACTTGGTTCAATAAGATAGACGATGGTTCCAAACGAGAAAATAATCAACAAAGCAATAATTAACGTTCGAATGATAAGTGGGAGTCTTAAAAAGCTAGAGTATAAATCGTTTGACAAACCTTTCACCTCAAGGTTCTAAATGTCAACATTATTGACTAAAACAAAAAACTATAAACTAATCTTTTGTATCCCCATTCTTAAAAGAGTATCCATTTTTTAGTATGCTTCTAGTGAGGCAAGAGATTGATAATCAAACTCATAAACGAAAAAAAGTGTACGAAACTTCCGACTCGTACACTTTTATATTAGGGTGTTTTCGCATAGATTGTTGCTATTTTGAATTAGTTCTTCATCATTACTTAGATGAGAAGAAACATGAAAAAGCCCTACTGTCGGCTTTTTCAAAAGCGGTTTCTTCTTGCTTTGTGGCATCTTTTCTTCCCAAATAAAGAAACAGTACCATAACCCGTTTAAAAGCAGTTTAAAGTACTTAAATAGCAACAAAGTTTACGAAAAGAGCCTTATATTATAAATCCTCAGCAATCCTTAAAGCTTCATTCACATCTATTAAGCCATAGCCAAAATACTCATCATGCCCCCGTGGCCCCATATCATAAGCGGATTTTTGAAGGACTCGATGTATTTGTTTATTGGTTAACTCAGGGTTTACAGAGAGTAACAAGCCAGCTAGTCCAGCTACGTGGGGAGAAGCCATGGAAGTACCAGATAATGCAGCATATCGATTTTGGAAATACGTACTTGGAATTTCAACACCCGGTGCTGTTACATCGATATAATAGCCGTAGTTTGAAAAATTTGCTTTATGGCCTGTGTAACTTATAGCGCCAACACTAATCACTTCATCAAAAGCAGCTGGATAACTAGGTTGGTCCGTGTTGTCATTACCTGATGCTGCCACAAGGACAACTCCGTTTTTAAATGCATAGGATATAGCCTCATGCATCATGGTAGCTGGTTGATAATTTCCTAAACTTAAATTAATGACATCGGCTCCGTGGTCAGTGGCCCAAATAATCCCGTTTGCAATATCGTAGGAACTTCCATACCCGTCCTTGCCTAATGCTTTTATTGGCATGATTTTATTAAACCACGTAACACCAGCCATTCCCTCACGATTATTTGTTTCAGAAGCAATGATGCCTGCAACATGTGTGCCATGTCCATTATCATCATCAGGGTTATGATTATCATCGATTGCGTTATACCCTTTTGTGAGCCTTCTTTTTAAATCAGGATGATTAAGGTCAACGCCTGTATCCACCACCGCGATAATAACATCCTTCTTTCCTCTTGTTATGTTCCAACCCTTTTCTATTTCAATTGCAGGTAAATTCCACTGATATCTTTCTGTATAAAAAATATCATTGGGTGCCGTGATTTGGTTTTGTAAAAATATATAGTTCGGCTCTGCAAATTCAACAATTGGGTTCTCTCGAAAATACTGAACTAGTTCAACGGTCTTTAGACGATTACTTTTGAATTCATACATTAAGTTTAGCTTCGCTTTGTAGTCGCCATCTATATCCTTTTTCATCTTGTCTAATTCACGTTTCGAAGGTTTTTGCTTGAATTTTACAACTGCCTGATGTTCATGGAAATGACTTTCATTTTTCTCTTTATTGTGTACGATGGTGCGAATATCTTCATTTGAGTGAAATTCATTTAAGAGGGAAGTATCACGCACACTGTTAATATTCAATAAGGTTGTATCCAACTCATTTGGGCGATATTGCTCAATGCTTGTTACATTAAATTGTCTAGCTTCATCTTTAGTAGTAGAACCTTGAAAAAGCATGTATGCTCCGAAAGCTACTATAAAAACAGCTCCAACGATTAAAAGAAATCTTCCCATTTTCTACACCTCAGTATGTTCGTATATGTATTATGGTGTGCTGAAATAAATAAATCATAATGGGAATGATATGCAGTAATTTTCGGAGTGGAGTTGATAGAAGTCTTAGACCATACATAATTTATTACTGATTAAGAGCATTCTATGGATGTGGAATAAAATTCTTTAAAAGGGGATTTAAAATGAATAAACCTTTAGGATACTTAAGAGAGATTTTATCAAATTACACAGACCGCTCTGACACAGCAGAAGGAATCTATAAAAGAATTGAAAAATATGATTACGATACAGAAATTTCATTTGTTCGAACGTTATCTGAAAAAGAGGTTAGTTTTTTAAACGACATCTTAAAAGAAGAAATTGAACATGCAAACGAAGAACAGGATGAGAAGAGGTCACATGAGCTAAACGAAGTATATGAGTTGCTTATATAAACAAAAAGGCTTCTGTAGTAAACTTTGTTGCTATTTAAGTACTTTAAAATGCTTTTAAACGGATTATGATACTGTTTTCTTTATTTTGGGAAGAAAAGATGCCATGAAGTAAGAAGAAACTGCCTTTTGAAAAAGCCGGCAGTAGGGCTTTTTGATGTTTCTTCTCATCTAAGTATTGATGAAGAACTAACTCAAAATAACAACAATCTATGCGAAAACAGCCATAAAAAAGGACAATGACTGAACATTGTCCTTTTTCATGGCTTGATTATTATTGGTCAGGAGATCGGCCGCTAAGTGGGCTACTTCTTCTTCCTGGGTCTTCTTCTTCGACTTCAACATAAGGATCATGTTCAAAAGCAGGTAAATCTCCGAAAGTTGTCATGATTCCTTCTTCATCTAAGGCATCTTCATACTTTTCGTGTTGCTTATTCGGATAAACAGTAATGTTTTTCCCTTCAATATCTACTCCAACAAAATTTTCGAAATCTTCGACATATCCTACATTTTCTCCACTTTCGATATAAACATCGTTATAGTGATCCATGTTAGGATAAGCAAGGTCCGATGGAGTTTCCGATGTACCCCAGCTTGAAACCTCTTGCCAACTGTCTTCAGCATCAAAGGAAACCGATTCATCCTTTTCATCATTATCAAACTTCCCAAACGGCGGCATTAATACCCCTTCTTCTAGTGGCCGTTCGTGAGAAGTGACTTTATCAGGTGTGTGATCAATACAGTAAGTTGTAGTCGGTAAAGCCTCTAATCGTTCAAAAGGTATCTCTTTCCCGCAGACCTCACATTTTCCGTATGTTCCTTTTTCAATCGCTTGAAGAGCGTGAGTTATATTTCCTAACTCATTACGATAGTGTTCATTTAATGCTATATCCTTTTCTCTTTCATACAACTCTGTAGCCTCGTCAGCAGGATGGTTATCATAGCTAGATAACTCACCAACTGATTCATGGGCATGACCATAGACTAAGTCAAAATGTTCATTGGATTCAAAGCGCTCTTCAAGATCACTCTTTTGGCTTTGAAGCTGTTGTTGAAATTGAGTAATTTGCTTATCGGTTAGCATGAGTAACCAGTCCTTTCTATTACACATAAAGACAAAATTAAATTTATGTCCTGTAAGCTTTTTATATCAGTCCTTCTTAATTAGTATCAACAATTTAGAAGGTAACATTAAAGGAAATAAGTGTTTTTCCAATTTACTTTATTTATTCTTATATTGTTATTAAGACACTCAAAAAATCCCAAGATAAAATTACCTTTGGATTTGTGAGTATTTATTCTAAACCGGAGTAAAATATATGTAAGCATAAAAAATACAGGTGATACGTTCACCTGTATTTTTAACCTCATATAATTAAGCCTTTTGAGCTTGGATTTGAAGAGAAATTTTTACTTTGTCACCAACTAATACGCCACCTGTTTCTAGTGCAGAGTTCCATGTTAAACCATAGTCCCCACGGTTAATCACACCGTCAGCGCTAAAACCAACTTTTTCATTGCCCCAAGGGTCTTTGCCTTGACCTTCGAACACAACAGAGAATGTTTCTGATTTAGTTGTTCCTCGTACTGTAAGGTCACCAGTCACATCGTATTCTCCATCACCTTTTGCAGTAATAGAAGTAGACTTAAATGTCATTTTAGGATGATTTTCCGCATCAAAGAAATCAGCTGAAACAAGGTGTCCATCACGATCTTTGTTACGAGTATCAATGCTTGCAATATCTACACTGAATTCGATGGATGCTGTAGTTAAATCTGAAGGATCTGCTTCAACTGTTGCACTAAAATCATGAAAAGTTCCTTTTACATTTGAAATCATCATATGTTTTACAGAAAAATCAATACTACTATGTGCTGCGTCAACTACCCAATTTGTTTTTGTCATTATATATTCCTCCCAAAAATGTTTTTAGTTGTTTTATCTTGAACTAAATTATCTTTAATTCGAGATAACTTAATTTAAGATAAATTATATGTGGTTTCCAAGCATATTGTCAAACATTTTTTTATTTCAAAAAAATCTCCCAGTGATTTTGAAGAAACCAATTTAAGTTATAACATTTTGACTGTTTGTTAAATTCAAAAAATTATTGAAAATCATGCATGAGAGTGGTTTAATAATTGTAAACATATAACATATCAGATATGTGATGTCTGAACGGAATTGATTTCTAAAGATTATTCTTTGATAAGGTGGTGAATTTGTGAACGTAGAAAAAATCTCAACAAAAAAAGTTTCAGATTCAGTAGTGGAACAAATTGAAAAAATGATTGAATCAGGATCCTTTTTACCTGGTGAAAAGCTTCCATCTGTTAGAGAACTTTGTGACTTATTTGGAGTAGGACGGTCAGCGGTACGTGATGCCATTACGACATTAAAAGGCAGAGGGGCTGTTGAAGTAAAACAAGGGGAAGGCACCTACATATGTGAGTTTGACTCAAAGAAGATATTTAACAATCATTTATTACTTCCTAGCTCAGGGGATATAAGGGAACTTTTTCAAGTAAGGAAAGTGTTAGAACCAGGAATTGCGGAGTTAGCCGCTTTAAACAGGTCTCAATTAGATTTAGAAAATTTAAGTCATATTCTTTCAGATAAGTCTTTTAACGGGTGGGAGTCAGATTATAATTTTCATTTAACCATCGCTAAGTCAACGGGTAATGAAATCATGGTTCAAATGGTTCAGTTCATCTCTAATACATTGAAAAAAGCAATGATGGACTTTCATCAATTTATTCAAGAGGATGAAATTACGGTAGCTAGTATTGAGAAGCAACATCGGAAAATCTTTGATTCGATTACTTTGGGAGATTCACAGAGAGCAAAAGAATCAATGATTGAACATTTAGATTTAGTGGAACAGCTTTTGCAAAGTAGCATCTTACAGAAGGTGTAAAATTTTTTGAGACATAACCGGAATGGTGTTTGTTATTACGAAACAGCGGAGGTGCAAGGAATGATCGTAACGAACTTAGTTACAGAATTAAAGGAGCTTGTATCTGAGGACCAGATTAAGCCAGGGGAGAGCAGACCCTTAGGGAACACGGGGGAGGTAACCGTATTTCCTAGAACAGAAGAGGAAATTTCCCGTGTACTAAAGTACGGAAATGATCATGAGAAAAGACTTTCGATTACAGGAGGTGGAACAAAAAGAGGCTTCGGTGGTCTAACTGAATCTGCTGATATTGAGCTTTCATTATCTGAATACAAAGGTATTGTAGAGCATACAGTCGGGGATATGACTTTAACCGTTAAGGCTGGTACTAGTTTTAAAGAGGTCCAGGATTACCTAGCTCAGTATAACCAAACAATTTCATTAGATCCTTCATGGCCGGAGCACGCTACAATTGGTGGAATTATTGCAGCGAATGAAAGCGGTCCCAAGCGTTTAGGATATGGATCAGCTAGAGACGTTGTGATTGGTCTAAGAACTGTCTACCCAGATGGTACTGTTATTCGCTCTGGTGGAAAGGTTGTTAAAAATGTTGCTGGTTATGATATGAACAAACTTTTCATTGGATCTATGGGAACTCTAGGTGTTGTGTCTGAAGTAACCGTAAAGCTTCGACCACTTCCGAAATATGAAAGTCTCATTCTTCTATCTTTTCCAGACGGTAGTCATGAACAAATAAGAGAATTTGTTGTAAAGCTTTTAGATTCCATGATGGAACCAGTAACTCTCGAATTGCTTAGTCCACCATTATCCTCAAAGTTGATTGATAAAGAATTATACAGCCTTGCGATAAGTTTCCAAGATGTTGAGAGCTCTGTTCATTACCAGGAGGAATTTGTTAAGAAGATGCAACCTACTGGGACGGAACTTATGGTGTATGCACAAAGTGAAGCCCGAAACTTCTGGGAGAGCTTTTATAAGATTGGACCGAATGGTGCTGTGTATGAGTTGAAGGAAGAAACCGAAGCGTCTTTAAAAATTGGGGTTAAAAACCTTGATGTTTTAAAAGTGATTAAAGAGAGTGAACTTCTTCAGGATTCATATAATCTTCATATTGATGCTCATGGTGGTTTAGGTCACGGCCTATGTACCCTGCATTTGAGAGGGGCAAGTGAGGATATCCTCTCTGCTATCCATCAACTTAGAGAGTCTGTTTCGCAACTCGGAGGTTATGTGATTATTAAGCACTTACCTTTTGTTTTACGTCAGAAGATAGATGTTTGGGGGCAAACCCCTTCTTATTTCATCTTGCTAGAGGGCATAAAATCAAAAATAGATCCAAAAGGTATTCTTAATCCTAAACGGTTTGTGGGAGGGATATAAAGTTGAGTATTAGAGAAGTAGATTTAAATTCAGACCCAGCTTGTTCGACCGGCCTAAGTAATTATTTATTAAAAGATCATCCTGATGAAAATAAGTGGGCCGACTGTGTTCACTGTGGAATGTGTTTAGAGTCTTGTCCAACCTATGAACAAACAGGGCAGGAGCAGCATTCCCCTCGTGGAAGAGTACACCTAATAAAGTCAGTAGCCGAAGGAAAACTCACTGTAAATGAGCATTTTATGGATCCTGTGTTTGCGTGCTTGGATTGCCGAGCTTGTACAACTGCATGTCCAGCGGATGTGGATGTAGGTGGATTAATTGAAGAAGCACGGGGACAAATTCGTCAAGTAATGCCATTAACAGGGGTAAAGGGCGCTGTAAGCAAAGTGTTTTTGGAGGGACTATTCCCACACCAGAATCGATTGAACTCACTTGGTAGCCTACTAAAATTTTATCAAAAGAGCGGAATGCAGAAGGTAGTAAGAAAAACTGGATTAATCAATATCATGCCTCAGCACCTTGTTGATATGGAAGCGATTATGCCTGAGGTAAAAGAGCCAGTTCGTAAAAAATATAAAAATGAAAAAGTCATTAAGGCTAAAGGGGAAACAAAACAGGAAGTTGCGATGTTAACAGGCTGTATCATGGACGTCATGTTCAGTGAAATTAATGAAGCGACAATTAACGTGTTAACACGAAATGGAAATGATGTTGTCATTCCACAAAAACAAACATGTTGTGGAGCCCTTCATGTTCATGCTGGTGATCGAGAGATGGGAAGAAAGCTAGCTAAGCAAAACATGGAAGCGTTTGAGGATTATGAAAAGGTGATTGTTAACGCAGCTGGTTGCGGTTGTATGATGAAAGAATACGCAGAACTTTTCCCAGATGATCCGGAAATGCATGAAAAAGCAGAGGAATTTTCCAAAAAGGTTGAAGACATTTCCAAACACTTATATGAGACAGGTTATGAGAAGCCGAAAGCAGAGTTAAATACACGTATTACGTATCATGATGCTTGCCACTTGGCACACGGGCAAGGTGTGCGTCAAGAACCTCGTGATCTATTAATCTCCATTCCTGGAGTCGAAATGGTACATATGCCAAATGCTGATCGTTGCTGTGGTAGCGCAGGGATTTACAATATTACAAATCCAGAAATGGCAAACGCAGTCCTTGAAAGCAAAATGGAGAATGTTCCAGAAGATGTAGAGATGATTTCAATGGGGAACCCAGGTTGCATGCTTCAAATGGCAATGGGTGTTAAAAAGTATGGTAAGAATCAACGTATCGTCCATACGGTTCAGTTACTAGATTGGGCTTATAAAAAAGAAGATGAGCAAAAGGAGGGGAAATAATGGCCGTAAAGCTTAAAACCAATGATAAACATATTATTAATCTAGCAAAACTTGTAAGTAAACCTAACTCTATTCTTTACAAGAAAGAGGACTTAGTAGCCTATGATTGTGACGGATTTACGATTCATAAGCATTTACCAAAGGCTGTTGTTTTCCCTAAAAATACAGAAGAAGTGGCCGAAATCGTTAAATACTGTACAGCAAATGATCTTCCGTTTCTTGCTAGAGGAGCGGGAACAGGTCTTAGTGGTGGGGCCATTCCGATAAACGAAGAAGTCATTATTAGTCTAGTAAGAATGAGAAAATTAATCAGTGTTGATCTGGAGAATAGACGTGCGGTTGTTGAGCCTGGCTTTGTAAATTTGAAGCTAACAAATTCAATATCTGATAAAGGATACTATTATGCGCCAGACCCATCTAGTCAGTATTGCTGTACAATCGGTGGTAATGTTGCCGAAAATGCAGGGGGAGCTCACTGTCTAAAGTATGGGGTAACCACAAACCATATTCTGGGTTTAGAGGTCGTTTTACCAAATGGTGAAATCATTGAAATAGGGAAAGACGGAATTGCGGATGCTCCTGGATACGACTTGCTGGGATTACTAACAGGATCAGAAGGTACGTTAGGAATTGTAACAAAGATTACAGTTCGAATTTTGAAAAACCCTGAAGCCAAGCAAACGGTTCTTGCGTACTTTGATAAAGTTGAAGACGGAAGTCAAGCCGTATCCGATATTATCTCTGCTGGAATCGTCCCAGCAGCACTTGAAATGATGGATAAAGTGGCTATTGAAGGTGTTGAAGCTGCGGCGTTCCCTGTCGGTCATCCCAGGGATATTGAAGCGGTTTTACTCATTGAAGTAGATGGCATTTCAGCAGGTATTGACGAGCAAATAAATGAGATTCTAGACGTTTGTAAAAAGCGCAATGTAAGAGAAGTAAAAGTGGCACAAGATGAGGCTGAGCGTGGTAGATGGTGGGCAAACCGAAAAACTGGCTTTGGTGCAATGGGAGCCATCTCACCAGACTATTTAGTTCAAGATGGAGTAATTCCAAGAAGTAAGTTGCCAGTGGTTTTAAAAGGGATCAACGATATTAGCGAAAAATATCAGCTACGTATCGCGAACATCTTCCATGCCGGAGATGGAAATCTTCACCCTCTTGTTCTTTTTGATGCAAGAATTCCAGGTGAGACAGAAAAAGCTCTAGAAGCAGGTAGTGCTTGTTTACAGATTTGTGCGGATGTCGGTGGAACCATAACTGGGGAACACGGAGTGGGAATTGAGAAAAAAGAAGAGATGCGATTTGTTTTTAAAGATGAAGAGATTATCGCTCAAACAGATATTCGTGAAGTCTTCAATCCTAAGAATCTTTTAAATGCAGGTAAGCTCTTCCCTACACCAGGACGTTGTGTAGAAATTAAGAAAGAATTAAAGGCTGCAGCGACAACTTAAAAGTAGAGGATATTTCTACTTAAAACACTAACTTTTGTATGAATCTCTAAAATGAAGAATGAAAAATTGAACTAATGTCCAAAAAATAATTATATTAGAATAGTTATTCTTGTTTTAGAGTGAGTGAAATTAGTGTGTATAAATACATTTTTTTGTATAAAAATTACTACAGGAAATGTAGCGAGCTATGTTCCATTTTCTGTAGTCTTAGCAGAACAAAATAATTGAAATTTACTGAAAATTGATTGAAGAACAAGTCAATTTCATGGTATCATTTTTATAAAGAAAGTTTGGAACGGTGTTGCGTAATAGCAAACAACTTAAACATAGGTTGATTTTATATTATGACGTAAACACCAATTAACTAGAATTTCAGGGAGGAATAGTTAATGAAAGACTATGTAAAATCTGGTAATCTTCAAGTGGCATCTGAACTGTACAATTTTATTAATTCAGAAGCGCTTCCGGGTAGTGGAGTGGAGCAAGAGCAATTCTGGAGCAATTTTGAGGCGCTTATTCTTGATTTAGCACCAAGAAATAAAGAGTTATTAGCTCGTCGTGATGAGATTCAAGATAAGATCCATGCTTGGCATAAAGAAAATAAGCAATTTGATTTCGAAGCTTATAAATCATTCCTTGGTGAAATTGGCTACTTGGAGTCTGAAGTTGAAGACTATAAAGTTACTACCGAAAATGTAGACGATGAGGTGGCGCTAGTAGCTGGTCCACAATTAGTAGTTCCAGTTGATAATGCTCGTTATGCTTTGAACGCTGCTAATGCACGTTGGGGAAGCCTATATGATGCTCTTTATGGGACAGATGCAATTAATGAGGAAGATGGCGCACATCGCGAAGGTGGTTACAATCCTGTTCGTGGGCAAAAGGTTATATCATTCGCTAGAGATTTTCTTGATCAAGCAGCACCTTTAGCAGCTGGCTCTCATAAGGATGCAGTTAAATACGAAGTGGTTTCTGGGAAACTTGCTGTTACATTAGCAACTGGTGAGACAACTGGTCTTCAAGATGAAGAAAAATTTGTTGGCTATCAAGGTCAAGCAGAAGATCCATCTACTGTTCTATTAAAAAACAATGGTCTTCATTTTGAAATTCAAATTGATCCGAATTCACCAATCGGTAAGACGGATCAAGCTGGCGTAAAGGACGTTTTAATGGAATCGGCATTAACTACAATCATGGATTGTGAAGACTCTGTTGCCGCTGTAGATGCAGAAGATAAAGTGCTTGTGTACCGCAATTGGTTAGGTCTAATGAAGGGTGATCTAGCTGCAACTTTCAAAAAAGGCGATAAAACGGTTACAAGAAGCATGAACCCAGATCGCAAATATACTGGAGCAACTGGTGAGGAATTAACATTACGTGGACGTTCGTTAATGTTTGTACGTAATGTAGGACACTTAATGACTACGAATGCAGTGTTAGATCATAATGGTCAAGAAATTCCTGAGGGAATCATGGATACGGTGTTAACAAGTTTACTAGCTAAACATTCACTTCTAGGAAATGGTCCATACCAAAACTCAGCAAAGGGGTCTGTGTATATCGTAAAACCGAAAATGCACGGTTCTGAAGAAGTTGCTTTTGCAAATGAATTATTTAATAGGGTTGAAGATTTACTTGGCCTAGAAAGAAATACACTTAAAATCGGTGTAATGGATGAAGAACGCCGTACATCCCTTAACCTTAAAGCTTGTATTAGTAAAGTGAAAGAAAGAGTTGTGTTCATTAACACTGGTTTCTTAGATAGAACTGGGGATGAAATGCACACGTCTATGGAAGCAGGGCCAATGATTCGTAAGAATGATATGAAGGGATCAACATGGCTACAAGGATATGAAAAATCAAATGTAAATGTTGGGCTTTCAGTAGGCTTCCAAGGTCACGCTCAAATCGGTAAAGGGATGTGGGCGATGCCAGATATGATGGCTGAAATGATTAAACAAAAGGTTGGTCACCTTCAAGCTGGTGCGAATACTGCATGGGTACCATCTCCAACAGCTGCTACTCTACATGCTCTGCATTATCATCAAGTTAGTGTAAAGGATGTTCAAAACGAGCTTCTTAAAGGTGTTACAGACTTAAGAGATGATATTCTATCCATTCCTGTAGAATCGAACCCTCAATGGAGCAAAGAGGAGATTCAACAAGAGTTAGATAACAATGCTCAAGGGATTCTAGGATATGTGGTTCGTTGGGTAGAGCAAGGGATCGGTTGTTCTAAAGTTCCAGATATTAATAATGTTGGACTTATGGAAGACCGCGCAACATTAAGAATTTCTAGCCAGCACATGGCAAACTGGTTACACCATGGAGTAGTTTCCGAAGAACAAGTCTTAGAAACGTTAAAGCGTATGGCTAAAGTTGTTGATGAGCAAAATGCAGGAGATGCCGTTTACAGCCCAATGGCTGATGACTACGATAACTCTGTAGCTTTCCAAGCGGCATGCGAGTTAGTGTTTAAGGGGTATGACCAGCCAAGTGGATATACAGAGCCAATTCTACACCGTCGCCGTATTGAATATAAAGCAAAGGTTGCTGTAAATAAGTAATCTGACGGTTTAACACCCGGGGCATTCTAATTGTTGAATGCCCCGTTATAAATTAGCCTTCCAATTATGTGGATTTTTGAGAGGAGATAAAATCATGAAATTTGTTCGATTTAATGCAAATTCCACTTTATTAACAGGTGTACTTGATGGGAACCAAATTAAAGAAATCAGCGGTAATATGTACACCGAGTGGGACTATACAGGACAAGTATTTAATCAAAGCGATGTAAAATTAGAAGCACCTTTACAACCAAACCAAATCATAGGGATTGGAGCTAATTACGTTTCCAAAGTTGAAGATCTTCCTAACGAACTTCCTGAAATCCCTGTGTTTTTCTTCAAGCCAACATCGTCTGTAATTGGACCGGAAGAAAATATTGTGATTCCAAAAGGAACAGAGCAGGTTAAGTTTGAGTCAGAATTAGCTATTGTAATCGGAAAAGAAGCAAAAAATGTTGCTGAAGAAGATGTATTAGACTATGTGTTTGGATATACAGTAGGAAATGATGTAACTGCACCGCGCTTTTTCCACCAAGATGGACATTGGACAATCGGTAAATCATTCGATACCTTTACTCCATTAGGTCCAGTAATTGAAACGGAATTAGATCCTTTTAAAGTTCGTGTTGAAGCAAAATTAAATGGTGTTCAAAAGCAGGATAGTGGAACAGATTTAATGATTGTACCTATTAGAAGAATGATTTCTTATCTAACACAAGTTATGACATTAAAACCAGGTGATGTAATTCTAACTGGAAGCCCTGTAGGAGCTGAGTTTGTCGGTGCAGGTGACATCATCGAGTGTGAAATTAAAGAGATTGGCTCACTAAAGAATACATTTGTATCTGTGAAGGAAAGCGTAAAAACGAATTAACAGGACAGTATGATTGTATGGCATGTAGAAATAAAGTTTTTTTGCACTAGAGGTGAGGGATTTGGAGAGAGAAAATATGGTGAAATCCGTAAGCCGTGCACTAGATATCATTACTCTAGTTGGTTCGAAAAAAGGCGGACTAGGTGTTACGGAAATTTCGAAACAGATAGATATAAATAAGAGCTCTGTTTATCGAATCCTTTCAACTCTTGCTCAGTATGGTTATATTGAACAGGACAATGAAACGGGTAGGTACAAGCTAGGATATAAATTTTTAGAGATTAGCTCAAAGCTTCTTGAGTCAATAGATCTGAGAACAGAGGCAAAACCCTTTTTGCAGGAGCTAGAAAATGAAACAAATGAAGTAATTCATCTAGTTGTGTATGACCAAGGAGAAGTGGTCTATATCGAAAAACTAGAAGGTAATGAAACCTTACGTATGCATTCGAAAGTTGGCAAAAGAGCACCGATGCACTGTACTTCAGTTGGAAAAGCAATCCTTGCATATCTTCCCACTATTACAGTTGTAGATATTCTTGATCGCAAAGGAATGCCGATGCATACAGACAAAACTATCACAAGTAAGGATGAGTTCCTTCAAGAACTTATTCATGTTAAACAAAAAGGCTATGCTCTTGACTTAGAAGAAAATGAATACGGGATTACGTGCGTGGCGGTACCTATTTTTGATCATCTTGGAAAAGTAGTGGCCGCAGTGAGTATATCAGGTCCAACAATGAGAATGACTGATGATAGACTAGAACATTTAAAACTTAGAATGTTAAAAACAGGAGCAGACATTTCCGCAAGGCTCGGTTTCCTTAAATAAAGGCCCTTTTCGTACTTTGTGCTATTTAAATACTTTAAAACTGCTTTTGAACGAATTATGGTGCTGTTTTCTTTATTTTAGAAGAAAAGATGTCACGAAACAGCATAGACTCCGTGTTGGAAACCATATAAGTATAGCAACAATCTATGTGAAAACAGCCTAAATAAACCAATATAAAATTTGTTCGAATCATTTCAGAAATGAAATTTTTCGGACAAATTTTTTTGTTTATAATTTTCAAAAAATTATTGCTATTCAAAGAAATATTTGTATAATTAGGTTTAGATTGGTTCTCTGTTATATAACATTTTTATTATCGTTATATAACAATGTTTCTTAATTCGCAACAAATGCAATTATCGTTTTGTATTATCAAACAAAAGGAGGAAACATTCTTATGAGCACTGGAGTTTTGGCACTTTTATCTCTTTTACCCATCATTGCAGTTGGTGTCTTCTTAGTTGGCTTACGTTGGCCTGCTAGTAAAGCAATGCCTATTTCTTACCTAGTAGCAGTAGGGCTTGCATTATTCGTATGGAAGGTACCAGGAGCAAATGTTGCAGCTGCTTCTATTAACGGACTTGTTACAGCTGGAACATTGTTGTACATCATTTTCGGAGCGATTTTACTTTTAAATACGCTACAAGAAAGTGGTGGAATCAAGACGATTCGCCAAGGTTTTATCGATATTTCACCCGATCGTCGAATTCAAGTTATCATTATTGCTTGGTTATTTGGTTCATTCATTGAGGGTTCTGCAGGATTCGGAACACCTGCTGCGGTAGCAGTTCCGTTATTAGTAGGACTTGGGTTTCCTGCAATGGCAGCCGTTATCGCAGGAATGGTTATTCAAAGTACACCAGTTTCATTCGGTGCTGTTGGTACACCTATCCTTGTAGGGGTTCAATCAGGACTTTCTGCTGATACAAGCATTACTAACGACTTTTTAACTTTGGTTACAGCTATTGGTGGTAAAGTGTCTATCCTTCATATGATTGCTGGTACGCTTGTTCCTCTATTTGTTGTAGCATTAATGACTAGATTCTTTGGTAAAAATAAATCTTTTACTGAGGGAATTAAAGTTTGGAAGTTCGCTTTATTTGCAGCATTTGCTATGACAATTCCATACGTAATTGTGGCAAATGTTCTAGGACCTGAATTCCCATCTATGATTGGTGGATTAGTTGGTTTAGCAATTGTTGTGACGGCAGCGAAAAAAGGATTCCTTATGCCTCCTAAAGAAGAAGCATGGGATTTTGAAGAAAAATCAAAATGGGATCCTGAGTGGATTGGTAAGCTAGAAATTAAAGATATTGCACATAAAAGCGGTAGCATGAGTATGTTCAAAGCATGGTTACCATATATCTTGGTTGGGGTTTTCTTAGTATTAACAAGACTGAAAACGCTTCCTATTATGGGTTGGCTTCAATCTTGGACTGTTAAGTTTGAAAATATCTTTGGCTCTGGAATTACGTCAAGCTTTCAACCGTTATACTTACCAGGTACAATCTTTATCGTAGTTTCTCTAATAACATATTTCGCTCACGGTATGAATGCAAACGCATACAAACGTGCGTGGGGTCAGTCAGCAAAAACAATGATAGCGGCTTCAACTGCTCTAGTATTTACAGTACCTATGGTTCAAGTATTCTTAAATACAGGCGGTGGTGCTGCTGGGTATGATCGTATGCCAATCGAGCTAGCGAACGGAGTAGCAGCATTAGCAGGAGAATATTGGCCGATTTTTGCTACATTTATCGGAGGGATTGGGGCATTTATAGCTGGAAGTAACACAGTTAGTAACATGATGTTTGCCTTATTCCAATATGATGTAGGAGCGCAAATTGGTGTTGACGCAACTTGGATCGTAGCTCTTCAAGCAGTTGGTGGAGCAGCGGGTAACATGATCTGTGTTCATAACGTAGTTGCAGCTTCTGCGGTAGTAGGTTTAGTAGGTAAAGAGGGTGCTGTTATTCGTAAGACACTTTTCCCATTCACTTATTACGCCCTATTATCTGGTGCTGTCGGTTATTCAATTGTTTGGTATTCTCAAAAAGGAATCTTCAATATTGGTTCATTTATCGCGGTAGCAATCGCATTTGCAGCAGTTTATATTATTGCTACAAATAATAAGCGTGCAAAATTGTTAATACCAACTTCACCTGTAAATGTAAAGTCAGCTAAGTAAGAATAAAGCGTTTACAGTATAGGTACAGTGAAAAATAAAACAGCTTAAAGCTTAGGTGGCTTTAAGCTGTTTTTGCTATTTTTGAGAAATTTGTTTGTATGCTTCTAATGCCTCAAATAAAAATTGTTTATTATAGCCAGTCTTCTCGTTAAGGAGTTCAATCCATTCCTCAATAGAATCAATACTAGGCTCATAAATAATGCCTTCAGTTGTACTTAAAAAAGCTTTCCAATCATAAAACTCCCAATGAGCGATTTCATTTTTAAAGGGGATTCGGCATTCAAGAAGAGGTTTAGGTTTAATTATACTCTGTGAAATTTCAGCAGCTTCTAAAAATGATTCCATTCCAATCTCATTCGCTTCAAATAGTTGCCTGGATATCTTTCCATTCGGTCGGTGATAGGAAATATCAATGTGGTTTCCGTGAGATTTTACCTGTATGTCGGCTGCGGGAAAAAAGCCACTTAATATGTCTTCAGTAAAGTTTTCACTATTTGAATCAATTAATATAGGCTGTAACCACTGATCTCCCAAATCACAGAAGTATCGATTGCCTTCTTCATTAACTGCAATAATCGCTACATGTGCTTTTTCTGTGTTTAAATGGTGACCAATAGGATATGCGTGTATGCCGTTGCTTTTAAATTCATGAAGTAGCCATAGAGCCAAATCAAAGCAGTTTCCTGTAATTCCGTAAGCTTCATAATGCTCTTTCATTAAAGTGATGTCCCTTTGTTTGTTGCCATTAGCTCTAGGATAGTACCACGCTTTCGTAAGTGTCTCCATAGGAAATTTATTGAACCCATTCCAGACCGAAAGAATCTCTTGTGTTGCACGCATCGTGCTCTCCCCTTTTTTTACTAATCTATAACTTATAAAACTATTATACTAATTGGTTGGTGCAAATCCCATCCATTTGGTTGGAGACATATTCCTTAATTGGATGTAAGATGGATATACACTGTTTCAGGAGGAAAGGTTATGTTGGAAGCATTTATTCATGGAATAATATTGGCGTTTGGGTTAATACTCCCCCTAGGAGTACAAAATGTTTTTGTTTTTAATCAAGGAGCAACACAGCCATCCTTTATTAGAGCTTTGCCAGTAGTACTAACGGCTTCTATATGCGATTCACTCATGATTTTATTGGCTGTATTAGGTGTCTCTATTGTCGTGTTTTCTTTTACATGGTTAAAAACAACACTTATTGTCGTTGGTGTATTTTTTCTATTATATATGGGCTGGTCATTATGGAAAACAAAACCAGGATCTATTAAGACAGATGATACAAGTTTTTCACCAAAGAAGCAGGTGATGTTTGCAGCATCTGTATCATTGCTCAATCCTCATGCCATTTTAGATATAGTAGGCGTGATTGGGACTAGTTCATTAAATTATGAAGATAACGAGAAATGGATGTTTACCATTGCTACGATTGTAGTATCCTGGTTGTGGTTCCTTGGGCTAGCACTAGCTGGTAAGTTAGTTCGATCATTCAACGAATCGGGTAATTGGATTTTATATATGAATAAATTGTCCGCCCTGATCGTGTGGGGGACGGCTATATACTTAGTAGTGTCTAATTTTTAGTTTTCTATCATTTGAGGGCATGAGCGGCAGTAAATAGTTTAGGAGATTCATGGGTAGGGGGAACTTCGGACAGAAGTAGCCTAAAATAGTGTGGCAGAGTCAGAAGAAGGGCGGACTTCAGACAGGAGCATCCCCAAATAGTGTGGCAGAGTCAGAAGAAGGGCGGACTTCAGACAGGAGCATCCCCAAATAGTGTGGCAGAGTCAGAAGAAGGGCGGGCTTCGGACAAGAGAAACCCCAAATGGGTGTGGTAGAGTCAGAAGAAGGGGGAACTTCGGACAGGGGCATCCCAAAATAGAGTAGTAGAGTCAGAAGAAGGGGGAACTTCAGACAGGAGCATCCCCAAATAGAGTAGTAGAGTCAGAAGAAGGGGGAACTTCGGACAGGGGCATCCCAAAATAGTGTGGCAGAGTCAGAAGAAGGGCGGACTTCGGACAGGAGCATCCCCAAATAGAGTAGTAGAGTCAGAAGAAGGGGGAACTTCAGACAGGAGCATCCCCAAATAGAGTAGTAGAGTCAGAAGAAGGGGGAACTTCGGACAGGGGCATCCCAAAATAGTGTGGCAGAGTCAGAAGAAGGGCGGACTTCAGACAGGAGCATCCCCAAATAGTGTGGCAGAGTCAGAAGAAGGGCGGACTTCGGACAGGAGCATCCCCAAATAATGTGGCAGAGTCAGAAGAAGGGCGGACTTCGGACAGGAGCATCCCCAAATAGAGTAGTAGAGTCAGAAGAAGGGGGAACTTCAAACAGGAGCACCCCTCTTATGATAAAGTCAGAATTTTTCTAACAGATCCGGACACCCCCTTACATCCTCTAAATGGATAGTGTCTCATTTTCCCCTAGCTCGTGCTCACATGCACCATCTTATCCTCTGGATCAATCCATAGATGATGATAATCTGGAAGTCCTAAGGAGTTAATTTCTAGCCCTTTTAGATATGGGTGATAGCTTAATTTATTCGTTGCGTGATAGAGGAATTGAACGAGTATATTATCTTTCAACATGTCTTCAATTCTTTGTAAGTGAACCATTCTCTCCTCTGGAGTCTCCAGCATTTGAAATACCTCTAGCTCCAAATCTACCTTTTTTTGAGTAGTCTTATCTAGAAACTTTCTTAAAAATGAGTTTTCACTTTTGTAAATAGTTAATAAGCTTAATTCAACATCCTGATCAAGAATGACGGATAAAAGAAAAATGTCCCCATTAAGAACAGACTCATTTGTATCGTAGTTAATCGGACTAAGCTCTATGTTTAGACCAATCTTTTTCCCTTGTTTTTTTAACCACTCAGCACTTTCATAACCTTCATTTAAATTAAAATAGTATAAATGAATGGTTTCTCCTTTATAACCACTTCTTAATAAATACTCTCTTGCTTTTTCAACAGAAGAGTCATAGAATTTAGAATCTCTACTTATGCTAGGCAAAAAGCTTGTGGCAGCAAGACTTCTATTTCCACCGAGCTCCTTTATCATTTTAACAGGATTCATGATTTCATTTATAGCTAATCTAAAGTTAAGATCGTGCTGATAACCACTTTTATTTTGGTTAAAGGCCAAAAATCTACTTCCTAACAACTGATAGTCAAGTGTAACTGAGGTAGAGTCTTTCTCAGGAGTATTTAGGGCTGTATATTGATTTGGCAATGTATGTCCTTTTTTATTCATCCATATATCAAGTTGGTCAATTAGTGCTCTTTCCCGAAAATAATCCTCAAACGCATGCATACGTATAAAATCTTTATTAAACGCCTTTACCATAAACGGACCTGTTCCAATTGGGACATGGGAATGGGATGGATGAATGATGGAACAGTGAAACGATGACAAAATTCTTGGGAAAAATAAATTTTCTCTCTTTAAACGCAATGTGATGGTAAAATCATCAATCACTTCTACTTCTTGAATATCTGTTAATAGTGGATAGATTGCAGAATGAAGTCCTTCTCTTAAAATTCGATTTATTGAAAACTGTACTTCACTTGCAGTTACAGTATCCCCGTTATGAAATCTTACATTTTTTCTTAAGTAAAAGGTCCATTGTCTCCCATTTTGTTTCTTTTTCCAAGCATAGGCTATACAGGGCTCGATTTGCTTTAGTTGACTATTGTATGAAACCAAAGTATTAAATAGTTGGTTCACTAGATGGGCCTCAGAATAAAGAATGGTATCTAAAGGATCAAGTGAATGAATTTCTTGTGGGAGAATAATTCTTAAGATGCTTTTTGTACCAGTGTGAGAATGTTCAAATCTAGGACCGAGATGTTCATAGAGAGACTGAAATAAAAGTTTTTGATCTTCTTCGGAGAGGGTGCTGGAGTTAGCAAAATTAACGATATCCCCTACCCTGTTTTGGGCGGTCATTTGGGTTATGTATTCGTCTACTACATCACTAAACGATGAGTGATAGATAAGGGTTGAGAGATTTCCCCTTCCTCTACCGGGGATCCATGTGATTCGCTGTTCCTCATTCAGTTTCTTTAGCAAATAATTCGTGTTTCTTAAGGAGCTACAAAATATTTCTGCGATCTCATTTATAGAAATCCTAACTTCTTCATAAGGTTTGATATTTTTGTGTCTTTCTCTTAATGAAATTAAATACTCCATCCGTTTCAAGGGATTACCTCCTATAAAAGATGCAAAGGCATCAGTTTGTTTTCACTTTTTACTATTTTATTTCAGGTTTAAAGTTATTACAACAGATAACCTTAGAAATAGGAGGCGAGGCAAGTGCTTGAGTTGCTTAAAGATAAATTGTATATCCGGTATTGGTTAGCCGTTGTTGTGTCATTTCTAGGTGATGCGATGACTTTAACGGCAGTTGTTTATTTTGTGGGAACAAGCACCGATAATCCCTTAATGATTAGCCTAGTGTTTGTTGCTCAGTTACTTCCAGTCGTTGTCATAGGGCCATTTATAGGACCTCTAATTGATAAATATTCAAGTCGGTCGGTAATGGTATATTCTGATCTATATAGGTTTTTAATTGTATTTTCCATGGTCTTTTTTCACGAGAATATCCCAGTTCTTTTGATGTTAGTATTTTTACAGGGAATTGGAACAGCTTTTTTCGAGCCAGCACGGATGTCTTCTATCCCAACCATTGTAGGAGTGCATCGAATTCCTCAAGGAATTGCCCTATTCCAAAGTACGCTAGCGGTCATTAAGTTAGGTGGACCAGTCATTGCTGGACTCCTATTAGCCTTCCAATCTCCTAGAAATATATTTTTTATTGATTCATTCACTTATCTTATTTCGGGAGTTCTTATCTTTAGCTTATCCATTTTAAAAATAGACCCTAATAAGGGTCAGTCTAGCTCAAATTCCTATCTGAAAAATCTGTTTGAGGGAATAGTAGAGATGCTTAGAACACCAATTTTAACCTTCATGATTTTGTTCCTTATCCCTGTCATGATTGCATTTGGAATGTTTATGACAAACTACAAGGCTGTTATGCTACAAGTGTTTGAAGTATCTAATATTGAGTTTGGTGTGTTGGAAGGAGTTTTCGCTTTCGGTACGGTGATTGGTGCTGTACTAGGCTCGAAGTTATTAAGCAAGATGGCCCATTACCGACTATTATATTTTTCTATTGGTATCCTAGGGTTTTCAATTCTAAGTGTATATCTTATTACAGAGATAGGCTTTCTTTCAAATTCCGTAATTTTACCATTAATAATATGGAGTTTAGTAATAGGCCTTACAAATGCTTTAATGATGGTACCTACGAGTACGATTTTCCTTCAACATATGCCCGAGTCAATAAGAGGGAGAGGAACAGCTATTTTTTATTCGTTTTTTAATCTATTTTTAGTAATTGGTACCCTAATTGGTGGATATTTAGGTGGAATAAATATTGTAACAGCCTTGCTTATTGCCGGCTTTATTTTAATCATCACGGCCCTAACTTACCCTCTTTATAGAAATTCAACCTTGCTCGTAAAAATAAGAAATTCAATAAAACCAGAAGTATCCAATTAGCCACATGTCCCTTTGCGTATGCTTAGGGATTTTTATTCTTTTTAAAGGCTATAGATGATAAAATAAATTTGAATTTAGTAAAATTTGGAGGTTATATGTGAGGAAGATTACTCTAGCTAATGGTAGAAATATAGAAGTAGATTGCTTGAGCTGCGCATTAACGAGTGGAGCGATTGAGCCTGATGGTGGCGTAGTGGTAGAGACTGAATATTTTCATGCACATCAAGACGTGGCTTATCCAATTAGAGGTCTTATAATAGTAGCTTCAAAGCGTCACATTACAAGCTTAGATGAATTAGATGAAAGAGAAAAAATAGATTACATAAATCTCCTTACAAAAATTAGACGAGCCCAAAGAGATATATTAGGGATTGAGTATGTTTATTATTTTTATAACGAAGACACCACTCATCATTTTCATACATGGATGGTACCTAGATATGAGTGGATGTATCACTTTGGTCGGTCGATAGAGTCGGTTAGACCTGTGTTATTGCACGCTAGAAATCACATGAATACTGGCGAACATTTATCGGAAGTAATGGAAGCGATAGCTGCTTTAAGGCAGGAATTAAATAAATAATAGAGGGGAAGCAGTATGAAAACAACTTACGCGATAAGAAGCATGGAGGACCGTGACAAGGAGTTTATTATTGGACTTAGCTCACGTTTCAATGAGTTTGAATTTATGGGATGGCGGGAACCAGCAAAAATGCAAGAGTCACAAGTGAAAATTGCAAAGGAAGCCGTTGAAAATAACGATGCCGATTCAGATATTTATGTGGTTGAAGGGGAAGATGGAATTTTACTTGGATATTTACATGTCTGTAAAACGACAGATTATTTTACTGGAGTTGTTCAGGGGTACATATCAGCCATCGTTGTTTCGAAAGAAGGAGAAGGGAAAGGAATCGCTAAAGGATTGATGCGAAAAGCTGAGGAATGGACAAAGAGCAAGGGATATAAACAGCTCGTTTTAAATGTATTTGCAAACAATCAAAGAGCGGTAGATTTTTACACGTATCTAAACTATGAAAAAGAAATTGTAAAAATGGTGAAGGAGTTATAAAAGGAAGAGGAGCTTTCCTAAAAGTCATTCTTACTGACTTATCGGAAAGCTCCTGTTCTGTTAAGCTCTAAATTTTTCTAGATTCCATATATCCGTCACCCAGTCCTCATAAAATTCAGGTTCATGGGATACAACGACAACAGTTCCTTCATATTCTGCAAGGGCCTTCGCCAATATTTCCTTCGATTGAATATCCAAATGATTCGTTGGCTCATCTAAAATAAGCCAGTTACTTTTTTCTAACATTAGTTGGCAAAGTCTTACTCTTGTTTGCTCCCCTCCACTTAATGAATGTAGAGGCTGGAAGATATGATCTGTCTTTAGCCCTGCACGTGCAAGAGCTTGACGGACCTCTTTTTGTGTCATTGTTTCATGTAAGGACCAAATATATTCAAGAGGAGTCTCTCCAGAAGAAGTAGCCCACTCTTGAGCGAAATAAGATGGTTTAACATTTTGACCAAATGACACCTTCCCATTTAGTGGTTTTAGCTCACCCATAATGGTCTTTAATGTTGTAGATTTTCCAATTCCATTATGTCCAATGATTGCAACCTTCTCACCCCGTTTTAATGTGAAGGACAACGGGGGAAGAAGTGCCTGCTCATATCCAACCTCTAGTTGGTTTAACTCGGCAATTAAGCTTGTTGGACGTTCACATACGTTAAAGGCGAATTTTGGCTTTGGAGGTGGATTAGGTGTTTCAATTCGGTCCATCTTCATGAGTTTTTTCTCACGAGCTTTCGCTTGCTTAGAAGTAGATGCTCGAACCTTATTTTTATTAATATAAGTCTCAAGTTTCTTAATTTCTGCTTGTTGCCGACCATATGCAAGAAAGATTTGTTGCTTTCTAAATTCATACGTTTCAATAAATTTATTATAGTTTCCTAAATATCTTGTTAACTGTTTATGTTCCAGATGATAGATGATATTAACGATTTCATTCATAAAAGCTGTATCATGTGAAATTAGAATGAACGAGTGTGGATAGAACTTTAAATATTCGCGCAACCACTCAATATGCTCAAAGTCTAAATAGTTTGTGGGTTCATCTAGTAAAAGGACTTCAGGTTCTTCTAAAAGAAGCTTTGCTAACAGTAACTTCGTCCTTTGCCCACCGCTTAAAAGACTAACATCTGTGTCCATTCCGTACACATGAATGCCTAAACCAGCAGCGATTTCTTCAATCTTGGGATCAATAAGGTAGAAGTTCCCGTGATCAAGTTGCTGTTGAAGTGAAGAAAAACGCTTTAGGAGCCTCTCGAGTTCCTCTCCAGTGCAGTCCCCCATAAGATTAGAAATCTCAAGCATTTCAACTTCTGCATCATAAAGGTGCTCGAAAGCGCTTCTTAGATAGTTGCGAACAGAAATTCCTTCACGTAGATCAATCTGTTGCTCCAAATACCCAACCTTGACATTTGGCAACCATTCAATAGAACCTTGATCTGGAAGAATTGAGCCATTTAGTATCTTTAGAAGAGTTGATTTTCCGGAACCGTTTGTTCCAACTAGTCCAACTCGTTCCTGATTCAATAAGCTAAAATTAATATTTTTTATAACTAATTTATCCCCATAGTAATGGGTAACATCTTGTACTTTTACAATACTCATTATGAATTCTCCTTATAAATTGGTTCATCCAATCGTAAAAACGGGAGAAAACATACAAACAATCAATCAATCAATTTAATATATAGTGATGAGAAGATCTTTTAGTTCGATTTGTTTTAACTTTACAAATAAAAAAAGAGCAAAGTGAATACACTTTACCCTTTTCTTTGTACAGCAAATAAACATAAAAGCCGAATATTTTATAAGAAAAGGGTCTGATTGTCTGTTGTTTTACGATTGGCTTTGCTAAAAAAGGGCATACTTATCCCGTTAGAAGCTAAGTCAAATACAAAAAACAACAGGCATACTCATCGGACTCTTTTCCTCCCTTAACTGTAAAATTTAATTAACTCCTCCATTATATTAGATATCCACCTGTATTGTAAAGATATGGTAGCCTATCTTTAAAAACTAATTGGTAACTACCTCAAGTCGTAAGATAGTCTCTTTCGCTTCTTTACAAAGTAGATGATCGTTTAGGTAATCATCTTTCTCTAATAATTCAGTTAATAAGTGTTTATAGGCAATATCTAGAGCCTTAGTTTTCTCCACTTTTATATGGGGTTCTACTCCTACACCTTCCCAGTTTTCTAATGTTTCAGGATGATAGGCCCTTCCGTATGGAATAAATGCAAAGAAATTGGAATGAATTTTATGTCCTGTTCCTGGGTTTGCTCCACCACCTGTAGTTTCACCCACGATGGTAGCTTTATTTAAATGCTTTAGATTATAAGCAAATGATTCTGCAGCTGAAAACGTAAAATTACTGGTTAAAAGGTAAACAGGCTTATCTAAATATTTCTTTCCTGGTACAAAGTCACTCGTCCAAAACTGCACTTCTCTATTAGTAGGACGATTATAAAAAGTGGTGTTGTGTACGGACTCATTTAAAAAATAACTCATCAAAAAGCTGACCATATCTGGATCCCCACCAACATTCTTCCGTAAATCTAGAATAAGTCCGTTTGTGTTTGAAACGAAGTTCATAGCAGCAACAGCAGTGTTTCCTGCAAAGCTTGGTTGGTCAAATACCGTTAAATTGATATATCCAATGTTGCCAGGGAGAATCTCAAGTTTGTTAAACCCGAAATTCTTACGCCATTCTCCTGCAAACAAGTCTACGTCCTCATCCGTATTATGTTTTTCCTCAACATGTTCTTTATAGATTAAGCGTAGATGTTTGTCATGATTAACACTTTGAAGAACATCAGTAACTTTCTTACAGTAATCATTGTTGTCTTCAAGCGTATTTAAAAGATCTTGGTTATTTGATAAATCATTCAAATTTTTAATAATTTCCTCAGCAACTTCTGGGTAAACATAATTCTTTTCTACTTTTTCTACAAGATTTCTTAAAATTTGAAGCTTATCAGTATCAGTTAATTTCAAATTAGCCATGATTAATCCCCTCTCAATAATCATCGTAATATATATCTTGATTTCATCTTAAAACTATATATAACCGTTGTCAATTTTTTTTGACAAGAAAATCAAATAAAAAACCTCAATCAAAGTTGAGGTTGAAAATACAGCTAATTATTGGGGAAGACATTAATGGCGATTTCCCATGAAACCGTGTCAGTGTCTGAGTCGTTCTCCTCGAGTTGATACCATTTAGTAAGAAAAGCTTCTAGTTCTGATTTTAGAATATCTTTCTGTTCCTTAGTTAAGTCCTTTTTTAATCTAAATAGAAATGGCTTTAAGTGTTCTTTATCTTTGGAAGAATAATACTCTTTAAGTGCACGTAAATACTGTTCCTGCTGCTCTTCAAGTAGTTCTTTATCTATATTATAAGAAGTATTGAAGTGTGATGGGTCCATTTCCTTATCCAAACGGTAAATAAATTTATTGCTTACAGGTAGGTAGTACTTCTCTTCAAAGTTGCCCTTTAATTTGGTGTCAACTAGTACTAACAGTCCTACCTTGACTAATTCTTGAATATGATAATGAACTTTATTTCTAGGCTCGTCTAATTCTTGGGCTAATTGTTGTGAAGTCCTGGGGCTACCATCACCTAATGTTTGAAAGATCCTTCTTCGTAATTTATGTGCTAATGCTTTTACTTGATCGTAAGAATTGATTTCATATACCTCTTCATTCATGGAGGTGTCACCCCTCTTTTGAAATATTGTCAGTTATTATGGCTGTTTTCGCATAGATTGTTGCGATTCGTTATGGTCTCCAACACGGATTCCATGCTGCTTCGTGGCATCTTTTCTTCCCAGTATAAAGAAAACAGCACCATAATCCGTTTAAAAGCAGTTTTAAGTATTTAAATAGCAACAAAGTTTACGAAAAGAGCCTTTATTATAAACAACATTGTACCATTAAAAGGAATAGGAGTATAAAGAGACTTCATACATTATTACGTGTTGCATAGAAAAAGGAGCTTCCTAATTTTAATAGGTAGCTCCTTTTTCTAACTAGTTCGTAACGATGACCTTAAACTCTCCACCTTTGATGTAGGAGACAATTGTTGTTTGTACTTGAATATTGTACTTTAGAGCAAGACCCTTAATGATTCCATAATTAAAAGCATAGGGGTAGAAAGGTGTATTGCATATAACGGTATATTCATTAGGCCCATCTTTAAAAACCTCATAATATCCAGCAGAAGGATGAGAGTGATTTAAATGATAAGCAACGTTTAATTTTAATAAACTTTTTTCAAAAGTATCAATATTGTCAGGGAACTGGCAATTAACTGGTACCCACTGCCCAATATATGAAAACAACTCATCATTATAATGTTCTTCAAAGTAAGAAAAAATTTCTTCAATCCGATGTATGGGATACCATTTATTCGGATTCATTTTATGCAGATCAAACTCATTGAGAGTTTTTGCTAAGGAAGAGTCGTAGTGGAGGGAGCCTTGTATAATGTTATTAATAATACTTCCGTCTACTTTTAAATTTTTGATGGAATGGATGTCGAAAGGATCCTTCCCATACTTCTGTTGATATAGGTTTAAAAGGTTGTCTAGTTTTTGACTAATCTGTACCGTTAAAGGGGATGTTGGACCTGCGATTTCACATATGTTAAACATATCTCTTCTGGTCTGTTCAATCATTGTTCTAAGTACCATTACTATCACCCAGTCTCGTTTTGTATTTCATTATTTTATCTAAAATTGATAGAAATGAAATGAATCCGACAAAAGAAGTCAAAACATTATCAAATTTGACATGAGAATGAGTATTTTGAATAGATTGATAGGGCATATGGAGGAAATAAATTCCCTTTACTTCTTGCACTTTTTGCAAGATGTTATGTACAAAGTTATCTTCTAATATGCTTCTATCATTTTTACTAGAGTGTGTTCACATGCAACTTCTGAAAATATTACATGGGTGACGGTGGCTGCAACATTTGTTAACTCGTTAATGAAGGTTTCTACCTCTTCTAAGGATGAAACATTAAGTTTAGCGATATAACAAGCGGGACCCGTAATTCGATAGCAGAACTCTACTTTTGAGAACTCCTGAATTTTTTCTTGAAACCTTTTGTAATCTCCATTTTTAACTGTAATTTCGAGGATACAACTAATAACCAATCCAAGATGCCTATGATTAATGCGAATTGAGTATCCTTCAATAATTCCCGCATCTTCCATTCTTCGCACACGTTCTGTAACGGAAGGAGCAGATAAGTTAACCTTTTTAGAGAGCTCTCTCATCGATTGACGAGAATCTTTTCTTAACTCCTCCAATATCATAATATCTACCTGGTCTAATTTCACATTAAAACCCCCTGTTAATTTTACGTTTCAAATCTAAAGTGAATATCATTATGTGGTTTCAAATGAAATGCAAAAGTTTTTATTTTAACCTTACAATTAATGGTGAGAAAAGTAAATATATAGAAAAAGGGTGGTAGTTTGTTACATACTGTAAAAGTAGAGAGTGAGTCTCACCATGTACCATGGCTAGCGGTAATAGGTCTAGTGATTGGCATATTTATATCTGGATCAGAGGAGTTAGTGATATCTGCGTTATTAATAGATTTAGCAGAGTCATTTGGTTCTACAGTTGATATGATAGCTTACTCTATAAGTGTTTTTGGGATAGCGGTAATCCTGGGTGCTCCTCTCATAGCCTTGTTTGAAGACCGAACCTCTCGTTCTACTACTTTACTATTAGGAATGAGTCTATTTATAATTGGGACGATTATTTGTGCTCTTGCACCGTCCATTTTAGTTTTTTTCATTGGCAGGTTTTTCTCTGGTCTAGCTGCAGGGGCATTTATACCGATGGCGTATGCCTTTGTAGGTGACCATACATCTGAAAGGATGCGTGGGAAAATTATGGGGATAATCGTTTCAAGTTGGTCCTTATCATTAGTGTTTGGAGTACCCATTGGAGCGATTATAGGAGATTGGTATAGCTGGAGATGGGTATTTATTTTCTTTGTAGTTCTAGGTGTTTTGGCAATGATATTAATTAGATATGATCAAAAGGTTTACCAAAGGGAAAGGGTAGTTATTTTTAAGCATAAGGAGCATGGACAACCTTTATTAAAATCGTTTATGGCTGCTATTCAGACTCCTTTTGTCCCAAGTCTAATTTTCATTACTTTTTGTAATATGCTGGGGTTTTATGGGATGTATTCTTACTTTGGAAGCTATTTTCGTTCAACCTTTTCAAGTGGAAGTGCTTTTGTAGGAGTTGTGGTCGTAATTTATGGAATTGGGTTTGCTTCCATACTCTTTACCGGTAGATTCGTAGATAAGATAAATAAAAAACAAGCTCTTACTTATTCCATGTTAGCTCTTAGCGTCATTTTATTCATGATTCCACATATCGCTAGAATTCTACCGATTTTAGCAGTTATCTTATTTATTTGGGGAGTGCTGCAAAGCTTCATTGTGACTTTATTAAGTACTTCTTTAAATGAAAGTTCTAAAAGGTACCGTGGAAGAATCCTCGCTTTGTATAGTCTCACCTCTAATTTAGCGGTGACGATTGGTGCTGGTGTAATGGGGCCCGTTTATTCAGGTTATGGGTATGTAACGGTAGCAATTATGTGTTCTGCGTTTACCTTTATAGGATTAATAGTAGGTTTTAAAGCATTTTTTTTCAGTAAGAATAATAAGAAACAATACAATTTACCATCCACCAATTAGCATCAGCGCATTCTTTTTGAGAATGCGTAGTTTTTTAGTGCGGCCCGAAACATGAGAAACAATGAAGACCAGATAATTGCAACATCAAGAAAAGTTGTTAAACTATAGATAAGAATTTATAGTGAGGGTGGAGTCGGTGTGAAGGAGATACCACTTGTAGAGAATGGCACGGATCAAAACATAGAATTAACGTTTGAAAAATATGAAATGAAATTCAAAGCTCTAGCGGACAAAAAGAGATTACGAATGATGAATGAAATTGTAAAAAGAGGCAGCATTTGCGTATGTGATTTAAGTGAGATTGTTGACATGCCTCAATCTAAGCTTTCGTATCATCTGAAAATCTTACTTGATGCGGAGATTTTAACGAAGGTGACGAAGGGAACCTGGAGCTATTACGAACTTAATGATAAAGAAGTGAATCATTTATTATCTGAAGAACTTTGCTGCTTATTTAGACCGGACACGAAACATACTGATAGCGGTTGTTGTTAAGAAGTGTTCCTAGGTGCTTTACTTCAAAGATGATGAATCCATTTTGAGTTATGGGGGTATGTTGCCCCTAAATTAAAATCCTCGCTGTATATCTCTTATAAACTGATTTAAAGCAGGTGTAAAGTATCGATTTTTTCGGTGAATAATGGACAGGTTTACATTTTTGATTCCTCAAGAAAAATGGTGATTATAGAGTGAAATAGAGCGGATCTCTCCTCCGCTCCATTGACACCCTCTTATTTAACTGTAAATGAAGTTAGCACATTCTGTCCTAGTTCGTTAGCGTAATATTGAATTGATATGTTAGCTCCTGTTTCAATCTTAGAAAAATCAACATCTGTAACCTCTAAAGTTTGTAACGAAACGGCCTCACCATCTATAGTTACCTCAATCGTATGAGGATCAGCCTGACCGTTAAATACAGCGTCAGTACTAATGATTTCGTTCAAGTTTATTGAGGAATCAAACTTTATGTCAGTAACGACTTTAAATTTTTCTCCCTCTTTTGTTGTCGTCCATACAGATAGTACATATTCTCCCTTTTCGAGCTGAATATCCGAGAGATTAATCTCGTAAATCAATTCGTCTCCTTGTTTTAAGGTTTCTGTCTCTTCTACTTGGATGAAAGTTGCTGTTGAAGAATATCGGTACTTTTCTGTGCCGTCTTTCGTTGAAATCGTATAGTCATATCTTTGAGAAGTTGGAAATTCTAAAATGATCTCTTCTTCTGTTTGGTTTTTTAGTCGGTATTCATATTGTAATGAATCTTTCTCGATAAGACTTGTTTCAACCTCACCTGCAACAATGCCACCACTACCATTTGTCTCACCTTGATCATTAGCAACATCTTGATTACTAGTTCCGCATGCAGAAAGGACTAAACTGAACAAGAACATGAATGTAAATATAACCCTTTTCATATAATCTCCTTCTTTCTATAGTTTCTATAATATTTGGCGTAGCAGAGCCAAATAAAGTTACAAAAAAAGGGATATTTTCCTTGTTGAGTTCTCTTTATTTTGAAATTACACAACTTTGTCACAGTCTGTATCTTGTTAATATGAAAACATACTATATGATAAAAATGTACCTAAAAAATTGTTTTGACCCCCTTTTTTATTTGAGCAGCATACACTCTATGCTGCTTTTTGTTATAATAGAGTCATTTTTTAAGCAGTAACGATACATACTATACAAACAATCATTGGCCATAATATTCAAACAAGTTGGCTAGAAAAAAATTCTAATAAAAAATAGTTGTAATCGGTTTCAACGTGATGTATATTTTAAGCATAAGACATCCGAAACGTTTCGGGTATTAGGAAGGAATCTTGCTATGACTACCATAAAAGATATTGCGAAGGTTGCTGGGGTTTCTGTAACAACTGTTTCTAGAGCTCTAAACGGTTATTCAGACGTTAATGAAGCGACTAGGAAAAAAATTATGGATGTGGCAAAGGAACTTAATTACAGTCCTAATACTCTTGCTAGAAGCCTTGTTATGAATAAATCAAAAACAATTGGCTTACTCGTTTCAGGTCTAAATGAAGGTGCCGTTAAAGATAACTTTACATTTGAGGTATTATCTGGTGTGAATCAGTATGTTAGCGATTCTGACTACGATCTAATTCTCTTTAGCACAAATTCAACAAAACAAAGGGAAAAAACATATTCTCAGCTGTGTAAAGAACGAAGAGTGGATGGTGCAATCATACAAGGTATTAGAACAGATGATCCGTACCTTCAAGAAGTCGTTGAAAGTAATATTCCGTGTGTACTAATAGATATTCCAATTGAGACTGAAACGGTTGGATATGTAACAACGAATAATAGACAAGGCGCTCAAAAAGCTGTTGACCACTTAATTCGATTAGGTCATCAGAATATAGCGATGATCAATGGGCACGAATTTGCTGTTGTCAGCCAAGAGAGGCTAAAGGGATATCAAGATGCATTAAAAGTTGCTAATATAGAATTCAATCCGGACTGGGTTGTTAACGGTGACTTCAATGAAGAAGCGGCAGAAAAAGTAGCTTTAAAACTGATTGAAAGTAATCCTGAAATATCAGCAATTTTTTGTGCAAGTGATTTAATGGCGTTAGGTGTAATGAAGGTTGCGAGGAGATTGAATATTAGAATCCCAGAGCAATTATCAATTGTGGGATATGATGATATTCTACTTGCTTCATATGTTTCCCCACCATTAACAACGGTAGCTCAAAATAAGTTCCAAATGGGTTATGAGGCTGCCAAAATGCTTATTCACACCCTGGAGGGCAAAGATGAGCCACATGTTAAAACACTAGATACAGACTTAAAGATAAGAGAAACAACAAAGAAATTTAATAAAAATTAATGGTCATATGTGGCCATTCTTTTTAACCTAATTTCCGAAACGTTTCGGTAAAGAGTATAATATTTCTCCTTTAAAAGTAAATACTACTTTTGTTAATAAGCTTCATAAACGAAGCTTTTAAAAAGGAAACAATCCGAAACGTTTTGGAAGCTGAGGAGGAGCACCTATGGATTACAGAGTGATTAAAGAAAATGATCTGTTTTTATTAACAGATGCAAGTGGGAATATTCCTGAAAACCATTCTTATGGGCTTGGTTTGTATATGAAAGATACAAGGTTCCTAAGTAAATTAGACATCAAGATAAATGGTGAGGATCCAATATTACTTTCATCAGATGCGAACGAAAATTACATGGCGAAAATCCTTTTAACAAATCCTCACATGGAAAAGGATGGAGACTTAATTCTTTGGAGAGAATCGGTTGAAATTGAGAGAACAAGATTTATTTATAATCATGTCCTGTATGAAGCTGTAAAGCTAAAAAACTACTATCCAAAGCCGGTTGATTTCGATTTTAGCATTCGATTTGATGTTGATTTTTCTGACATGTTTATTGTTAGAGGTTTTCAAACAGGTGATATCGGTGCCCGTACTGGTCAGACAGTTGAAAACAAAAGCCTGACATTCAACTATGAAGGTGCTGACAATCTAGATCGTGCAACAAAGATCACTTGGGATAAGGAAGAGAAGAAAGTTCTAGAAGAGGGTGAAGTATCATTTCACTTTAATCTAAAACACTTAGAAGAAGAGATAATTACTTTTGTAATTGAACCTCAAATAGGAGATGAAAAAGCTTCAGCGATTTTAGCTCCTCATGAAGCCATGAAGAAACTTCAGGATTCTTATCAAGATTGGAACACGAATATTACAAAGGTACAAACAGATTATCAACCACTACAAAGGTTAATCGATAGAGGGATAGACGACTTAAGAGTTCTTTTAACAGATTTAGGTTACGGGCATTTCCCAGTTGCAGGTCTACCGTGGTTCGGTGTTCCGTTTGGTAGAGACAGCTTAATTGCAGCACTTCAAATGTTAGCGTTCAGGCCGGACGTTGCAAAAGGAACGCTTTTAACAATGGCAAGCAAGCAAGGTCAAAATGTAGACCCATGGCGTGATGAGCAGCCAGGAAAAATCATGCATGAAATTCGTTTTGGTGAATTAGCGAATACAAATCAAATCCCATTTACACCTTATTACGGAACCATTGATGCGACTCCATTATTCTTACTTCTATTATCAGAATATGTAAGATGGACAGGGGACTTTAACTTAGTCAAGGAATTGCAGCCAAACATTGATGCTGCACTTAACTGGATTGACCAATATGGTGATCGAGATGGAGATTTGTTCGTTGAATATCATCAAGAGTCTAGCAAGGGTATTGCTAACCAAGGCTGGAAGGATTCCGGAGATTCAATCGTTCATCGAAACGGTGACTATGCAAAAACACCAATTGCCTTAAGTGAAGTGCAAGGGTATGTATATCAGGCAAAAATGGGAATGGCTGATATCTACGATCAACTAGGAAAAGCAGAACTTGCTGCTAACCTTAGAGATCAGGCTCAGCAGTTAAAGGAAAAGTTTGATGAAGCTTTTTGGATGGAAGATCAAAAGTTCTATGCAATTGCTCTAGATGAAAAGAAACAACAAGTAGGGACAATCACTTCCAATCCTGGGCACGTACTGTTTTCTGAAATACTAGAAAAAGATCGTGCCGATGCTGTTACGGAGATGCTGGTATCGCCAAAAATGTTCTCAGGGTATGGAATTCGTACGATGGGTGAAGGTGAAGCTGGCTACAATCCAATGAGCTACCATGATGGAAGCATCTGGCCACATGACAACAGCATGATTTTACTAGGAATGGGCAAGCTTGGCTATCGTTCAGAAGCTAAACAAGTGATGGAAGGCTTAATTCACTCTTCTGCTCACTTCGAATACGATCGTCTACCAGAGTTATTCTGTGGTTACAGCTCAACGATAGGGAAAGCTGTTAAATATCCAGTTGCTTGTTCACCACAAGCATGGGCTGCGGGTACACCACTTGTGTTTGTTCAAACTTTGTTAGGGATTTTCCCTAACAGCTTGAAAAAAGAAATTCAACTTTCTCCGATGTTGTTAGAAGAAATGAATGAACTAGTCGTTAATGACATTATGATCGGCGAAGGATATTTATCTCTGAAGGTAACCAAGACGGATAAAACAGTTGAAGTGGAAGTATTAAAAAATACTACTGGTTTTGAAACTATTATTAATTGATCTATCGCGGGGGTTCGTACTCCCGCTTGATAAGATAAAAACAAAATGAAAGGGGTTTCTAGAATGTTTAATAAAAAATGGATAGCTGGATTTGGAATTACTACTATGCTTTTAGGAAGTGTTTTAACAGGTTGTAGCGGTGGAGGAGACGACACAGCAAAAGAAGACAAAAATAAAGATGCTGCTAATGAAGAGCAAGTAGAAATTACTTTAGCTGGTTGGGGTTCTTCACCTGAAGAAGCAGACCTTTTAAAACAAGTTTTAGCTGATTTTGAAGATAAACACCCTAATATTAAAGTTAAACATGAAGTAATCGCTGACCAATATATGGATGTTATTAAAACTCGTTTAATCGGTGGAGAGGGTCCGGATGTATTCTACCTAGATGCGTTTGAAGCACCAGGCTTAATCGAAACAGGAGTTTTAGAGCCTCTTGATGAGTATGTGAATGAAGACTTTGACGTAGAAGATTTTGAAAAACCTTTAATTGAAGCGTTCCAAAAAGATGGAGCAACTTATGGTTTCCCTAAAGGATATTCTACATTAGCACTTTTTTATAATAAGAAAATGTTTGAAGAAGCAGGCGTTGAAGTTCCAAAGACTTGGGATGAGCTAAGAGAAGTATCTAAGGCACTAACAAAAGGTACAGATGTTTATGGTTTTGGACAAAATGCTGAATTAGCTAGAACTTATTTTATCGCTGAATCAAATGGTGGAGAAGTAGTTGTTGATAATAAAGCTAATTTTGCAGACCCTAAAGTAGTTGGTGCTCTTCAGCCTTACGTTGATCAACATTTAGTTGATAAAACGGCAGCACAACCAAGTGATGTTGGTGCAGGTTGGACAGGTGAAATGTTCGGTCAAGGGAAAGCTGCAATGGTTATTGAGGGTAACTGGGCAATTCCTTATATTCAAAACACTTTCCCGGATATTGAGTTTGGAACAGCTGAAGTACCAACAATCAACGGCAAACAAGGAACAATGGCGTTCACAGTTTCTTACGTAATGAATGCAGCATCTGAAAAGAAAGAAGCGGCTTGGGAGCTAATGTCTTACCTAACTGGTAAAGAAGGTATGGAAACATGGACAAGTAAAGGATTTGAGCTTCCTTCACGTAAATCAGTTGCTGAAAAATTAGGATACGATAAAGACGAATTACGTGGTGCTCTTGTTGCGGGTGCTCCATATGCAACAGTTTGGTCAGAAGGAACAAACTTACCAATCATCTTCACAAACTTTAACAACCAGTTTGTAAGCGCATATTTAGGTGATCAAACATTAGAGGAAGCATTAAAAGCAGCGCAGGAAACAGCAAACAAAGAAATTGAAGCACAACAATAGAATTTAATTTTTGAGGGGAGATTCATCTCTCCTTCCCTTTCCCCCTTTGAATGAAAATATAAATATGCCGAAATTTTATCCCGGTACCTCCCTACTTGAAAGAATTTACTTAATGGGAATAGTTCAAACTTAAACATTTTTACTAAGGTACCGGGCCTTAATTTCTGTATAACTCTTTGTGTTGAAGTATCGGTTACTTCAATAGAAAGAGTTAAACAGACTCAAGGAAAAAGCTCTATGAGAAAGACGTAAGGAGTGAGCTAATAGTGAAAAATTATTTTTCTAAAAAAATGTTAAGGCAAACTGGGCAGGGATACTTGTTCATGCTTCCTACTTTGTTTGTTTTGCTTACATTTGTTGTCGGACCAATTCTATATGCAATATTCTTATCATTTAACAAAGTTCAATTACTAGGCGGAACTAGTTATCAGTTTGTTGGGCTCGATAACTTTATCCGTCTCCTAGATGATGATCGTGCAAAAATAGCTCTATGGAACACAGCTAAATATGTACTAATTGTAGTACCAACTCAAACATTTCTTGCTCTGGTATTAGCAGCTTCATTAAATGCGGGTCTAAAAGGTGAAAAGTTTTTTAGAATCGTTTATTTCTTACCGACTCTAACTTCATCAGCTGTTTTAACTCTAATCTTTATGTGGATGTATAATCAAAACGGCCTTATTAATGAAATACTAGAAAAGGTTGGTTTACCTACCTACAACTGGCTTGGTGACCCATCGGTTGCTCTAAATGCGATTATGATCATGAATATTTGGTCAACAGCACCATTCTTTATGGTTATTTACCTAGCAGCTCTGCAAGGAATACCAAAGTCTTTATATGAAGCAGCGGATTTAGATGGGGCAAATGCTATACAGAAGTTCTTCTTTATTACAGTGCCAAATCTTCGTCCAGTAACATCTTTTGTCGTCATTATGGGTATTATCGGAACCTTCCAGTTATTTGATCAATCTTATATTTTCTCAGGTGGATCAGGTGGACCAAACAACTCAACGTTAACGGTAGTATTATTAATTTATCAATATGCTTTCAAAAATATGGGTACGATGGGATATGCTGCGGCACTAGCGTTTGCTTTAGCGATCATCATTTTAATTGCAACATTGCTACAACGTAAATTCTCCAAAGAGGAAACTCTTTAGTAGGAGGGAAAGTTATGAAGAAAAAAGTAAGTTTCGGAAAAGGGCTACTTTATTTTATCCTTGTATTTTACGCAATTATCACCATGGTTCCATTCCTATGGGCGCTATCCTCTTCTTTTAAAACATTAGAAGAGATTGTAAGTGGGGTCATTAGTTTTATTCCTAGGGATTTTACCTTAGAAAACTATAAAACCATATTCCTACAGCAAGAGCTTTTTCCAAGGTGGCTTTTTAATAGTCTTTTTGTTGGGGTTTCCGTTACACTATTAAACATTATATTTAACTCAATGGCTGGATACGCTTTAGCTAGGCTAAGTTTCCCTGGGAAGAAAACATTGTTCATTATGATATTGGCCATATTAATGATACCAGGACAAGTTACGATGATTCCTAACTACCTAATTTTAAAAGAATTAGGTTGGCTAAACTCCTACCAAGGACTAATCATTCCAGGTATGATTAACGCGACTTTCATATTCATGATGCGTCAATTCTTTATCAATTTCCCTAAAGAATTAGAAGAAGCAGCATCACTTGATGGTTTAGGTAAATTCGGTACTTTCTTTAGAATTGTATTACCAATGGCGAAACCAGCATTAGCAGCACAAGCCATATTCGTATTCATGGGATCATGGAATGATTTTATGAGACCGCTTATCATTATGTCTGATCCAGAGCTATTCACACTTCCAGTAGGTTTAAATACATTTAAAGGACAATTCATTAGTTATTGGAATTACATTATGGCGGCTTCAATGGTGTTTACACTCCCAGTTCTACTTATTTACGCATTTTTCAATAAGTACTTTATGAAGGGAATTTCCTTTACTAACGATAAATAATAAGAAGACCTTGTAGATGCAAGGTCTTTTCTTCTACATATACGAGAGGAGTACGATAAAATGAATCCTACTAATCACGATGAAATCGTAAGAGAAGCAGACAAAGTATTAAATGAAAATATAAAAAAAGTTGAAAATAGTCCTTATAAAATGGCCTATCATATTATTCCTCCAGCAAGTTGGATGAATGATCCCAACGGCTTAATTTACTGGAACGGATATTATCATGTGTTTTATCAATTTCATCCTTTCGATGTTAAAACAGGCTGGATGCATTGGGGGCATGTTCGAAGTAAGGATCTCGTACATTGGGAAAGGCTTCCGATTGCTCTAACTCCAAGTAATGAATATGACAGGGATGGTTGTTTCTCGGGATCAGCCGTAGATGACAATGGAATATTAACTTTAGTTTATACAGGGAATATTTTTATTGATCGAGAAAAAGATGATGTAGATGAGTGTCAATGTATAGCAACTAGCGCTGATGGAATTCATTTTGAAAAGTTTATTAATAATCCTGTGATAGAAGAACATCCCGAGGAAGGATCGGGACATTTCAGAGATCCAAAGGTTTGGAAATATAACGACGAATGGTATATGGTAGTTGGAACAAGAAAAGATCAAATTGGTAAAGTGTTATTATATAAATCCAAGGATTTACGTCAGTGGGATTATATCGGAGTTATGGTTGAAAGTGATAAAGAAAAAGGATATATGTGGGAATGTCCGGATTTGTTTGAATTGAACGGGAAGCATATTCTAATTACGTCTCCACAAGGGATGGAACCGGAGGGGGATCGATATCACAATTTATACCAGACCGTGTATATGATAGGAGATTTTGATTATACAACCGGTAAATACAGCTACCATACATTTGAAGAGTTGGATAAAGGATTTGATTTTTACGCAGCTCAAACCTTTGAGGATGATAAAGGCAGAAGAATTTTATTTGCTTGGATGGATATTTGGGAATCAAAAATGCCTAGCCAAAATCATGGATGGGCAGGGAGTTTAACGATACCAAGAGAGGTTTCTTTTAATGAGCGAGGTCAGCTTGTCACAAAACCTGTTGAAGAATTACAGCTTTTAAGAAAGAATGAGTATGAAACTGAACTAGCGGCTGTACAGGGAGAAATCCTTGTTGATGGATTAGAAGGTGACGTACTAGAAATAATTGCGGAATTTGATCTAAGTAACATTCAAGCATCAGAGGTTGGCTTGAAGGTTAGATGTTCAGAAGATAATAATGAGGAAACAGTTATCTCTTATGATGTGAAAACATCAAAAATCATCTTCAATAGGGACCGCTCAGGAGAAGGTGATGGAGGAGTTCGCAAGGCGAAGTTGGATTTGGATTCACATAAATTGAAGTTTCATGTTTATATAGATAGGTCCTCTATGGAACTGTTTGTGAATGAGGGTGAAGTTGTCATGTCAGGAAGGGTTTATCCAAAATCAACGAGTAGACTTGTAAAGGTATTTTCAGAGGGTGACGTTGTGTCCAATGTTTCTATACAGGCTTGGGAACTTGAGGATGTTTGGAAATAATATTGAAAAAAGCATTTTCCTAGTTGGAAAATGCTTTTTCCTATTAGAACCACTATTCCCGAGCTCCTGTCCTAGTTATTTTAGTGTTAACTTCAATATTAAATTGGGCTCTTGAAAATTTTTTCCTCCATTCTTCTGAAGTTGAGTTTGTAATCTTATTTTTTCGATTATATATTTCCCCGAATCCGATTACATCTGCTTGTCTGTCTTTTAAAACCGAGAGTAACTCTAACGTTTCTTCCTTAATATTATTGTTTATTTCAGTGGATATCTGCTTTTTAATATTTTCTCCAGATAGATTAATACGCTCATCAATTTCTGAAAGGCTTATAGTCATATTTGTGTGTATTTTAAACTCTGGCTCCGTTTTTGACTGATTGGTTAACAAGATCACTGTATGAATATCGATAACGTCAAAGAGAATATGAAAATTGTTTTTTATATCTTCTTTTTCCTCCAAGGCTTTCTTTTCGAAAGGAATATTTTCTATACTAATTTTCATTTCTCTTTGCTGCCTACTTGCATTGTTAAGTAGAAGTTGGATATTGAATAAGTATTTTGTATCGATATCTCCAACTAACTTATCCCCGTTAAACAATGCCATTTTACTTATTCCTACCTCATTGTTTTTTCTTGAGATAATCGGAAGGATTGGATCTCTTCCATCACTGTAATAGTATTTTAAGAACTCATGGATTGTACAAGAAGGAATGGAATGTTGCTCAATGTTATGCTCAATTAAGCGGTAGAGGTATTCACCAATATTAGGGATGTCTTTGTAATTATGACTCATTATATCTCTAGCTTCATTCTCTGCAACAACCATATAAACAAGACTACCAATAGAGGGGTCTCTAGAAAGAGTGTCTGCAATACTCACAATTCCCTTTTCTTCTGCAAGTTGTCTACCATACAGAGCAAGTCTGACTTGACCTGATGCTGAGAGTCTCGAGGCATTTAGCGATAAAGAATTTTTGGCACCTTTACTTGTATGACCTTTGGAATTTCGAACTCTTGAAGTACCTTCCTTACCAGGTTCCATATTTTCAATCACACTTGTGGTCCTGAGCATATTGGAGTCTTCATCGGGGTCGTAACCAACAGCTGTAATAATATTTATTTCCTCAAGAATCCGCGTTTGTGTACAACCTGAGAGAAGCGCTAGACAAAGAAAAGATAATGTCAATTTCTTCATCATATCTGTTCCTTCTTCCTAATAAAACTTAGGCCGTATAAAACATAGGGATAGACAAAGACAAGAATAAATGAAGCTTTCGCTACGGAATCAACTACGATATTTATTAAATCTCTTGACTCAAAAAAAGAGTTAAGTATAACAAACAGAATACTAGCTATTACTATGCCTTTCTTTTGTTTTAACTTGAAATTTTCTTTTAACCCTTTGGTACAAACCCATAAGTACACCATTATATTAGGTATTACGTATGCCAACCAAATGGATATTCCAATATATTCAAACCTCTCCATAAAAGGAAAAGATGCAACGGTAAAAAAAGAGATAGTCCCCCATATAATCGTTTCCATTTGCTTTGGACTATAATACACAATAGAAACCACTAACACTGCGGTGTAAACAAATGTGGTGTAAAGCAAACTAATATTTGTAAATTTAAAGATGTTTTTTTTATCAGCAATATAAGGGTAAATAAAAAACATTAGTTCGAATCCTAATAGGGTATAAGTCATATGATACAATCCATTGAATATTTCAAAAGGTGAAGCGTCAAAAAGTGGCAAAAGGTAGTTCCAGTCTGCATAATTCATTGGGAAAATTAATAACAATGTCATCCACATGGTAAGTCCTTTTGATAAAAATAAGGTTCCAACAACAGAGCGTATTCCCCCGTAAAGACCATATACGGCTAGTGCCATTAGGATAGCTGAAACGATCCAAGTAGCAATATCAGGAAATATCCATGTTTTTACGACTTCCACATAGAGTACCAAAATACTGAAAGGCATGATACTCGTGTAAAGCATATAAACAGAATTAATCATCATACCAAGGCTTTTTCCAAAAATAGCTTTGTGAATCTGATATAAGTTGTACGATGGATATTTCCTTAATGTTAATAACATCACATAAATCGTTAAAGAACACACTATTCCTGCAAGTATGGAGCAAATCCAAGCACTATTCCCAGCGACCTCTATGATAATTCTTTGGAAGCCTAATAACCCTACTCCAATTTGCATACTTGTAACAATTAAGATAAGCAGTGATGCCTTAAATTGTAGATGAGGAGGGATGATAACAGGTCTATTCATCAATATCCTTACCCTTCTTAGTAGGACTATCATAAGACTTTAGAGTGAAAGCAGCCTTTTTAAAAACATTACCTTTAATGATTTTTTCAATAGGTAAGTACAAAAATAAGCTTCTAATTCCCTTAGAACTAAAAGGGAAGACGGGTAATGTATAGGGAGAACCTAGGCTATATTGCCTTACAGCATGGAGAAGCAGAAAGAAGATACCTGATGCAATTCCAAAAAAACCTAACGATCCTGCTAAAAGAATCATAGGAAATCGAATAAATCTTACAATGGTCCCCATTAAATAGCTAGGAGTTATAAAGGATGCGAGAGCCCCTAAGGCAACTAGCATAATCAAAATATTACTAGTAAACCCTGCTTCAACAGCCGCAGTCCCAATAACAATCCCTCCCACGATACCGATCGTTTGCCCAACCTTTGTTGGAAGTCTTGCCCCAGCTTCTCTTAATAACTCAATAATAAACTCAAGTAAGAGTGCTTCCAGTAAAGGAGGGAATGGTACTCTCGAACGCGAGCTACCAATGGATGTTAATAGGGCTTCAGGTATAACCTCATAATGATACGTTAAAGCACCTACATATAACGGTGTTAAGATGATAGATAAAAGAACTGCAAATAATCGAATCGTTCGTATAAAGATAGCAATGGGCCAACGTAGATTTACATCTTCGGAAGAATGTAGGAAATCGGTCATCCTGCTTGGTAAAGAGAGCGCGTACGAACTATTTTCCGTAAGGACAATAATCCTACCTTTTAGTAATGTTAGTGCCGCATCATCTGGACGCTCAGTCAAACGAATAGTTGGAAACAAACTATAAGCATTGTCTTCTAGAAGTTGTGAAAGTTGAGCGGCGTTCAAGATAGTATCTACTTTTGTATTTAGTGTTTCGAGTCTCTTTTCAATTTGTTCGACATCTAAAGGATTAGCTAAACCCTCTATATACATAATGGTAACTATTTTGCTAATTTCCTGCCCGACACTAAACTCTTTGATATATAGCTTTTTAGAAGGAAGAATCCTTCTTATCAATGAAATATTAGTATTAAGATCCTCATTAAAACCAACTTGTGGTCCAATAATGATGGCTTCGTTCTCTGGCTGTGAAAGTGATCTATTTTCCACTTTGACTAAAGCCAGTAGCAGTAATGTTTCAGGCTCACTGCTGAATGATAGGGTGACCCATCCTTTCTCAAGCTTTTTAGCTAACTCATCTTTCCCTTTTTCAACAGGAAATAGTTCAGTGCTAACAAATGGGAGCAAATGAAAGATATTCCTAAATAGCAGTGGTTCTTCAAAACTGAGAATATTTTTAATGGTCTTGTGAAGCTCTTTAACATCAACAAAATTCTTAAGGAAAAATACATCCACTGCTACATCATTAGCAGTAAGAAAGTGTTTTTCAGAGAAATCATTCATATGTGAAAAATTATCAACTATGGAGGTAATTAAATGGTCCTTTAACACTTTTCGTATACCATTCCTCTTTTTGGTAATAGTATTTTTTAAAAAATAGAAATTATACCATGAGAAGCTTTATTGCTAAATAGAGAGGATAGACAGAAAAAACCTTGATGTCTCAAGGTTTAATAGAAGAGAATTACGAGTTATGCTTTTTTTATAAAAAATCGGTAGAGCATCGGCATGATCTGACCGTTAACAATAATGACCCCAAGTATAATGATGATTCCACCAGCAATACTCTTAACAAAAACTTGTTCATGCAAAAGCGTAATGGCTGCAAGTAAGGTAGTAAGCGGTTCGAGATAAAGGAACATAGATACCTTTGAAGCCTCTAACACTTCAAGTGACTTCCCCCAATACCAATAGGCAATACCAGAAACGAAGACTCCGAGAAATAATAGATGAGCCCATTCAGAGTAGGTTAAAAGGTTTAAGGATAACCACCCCTTGTTTCTTATGATGAAGGGGGTTATTAGTGTAAAGCCGATAAGGCTCATATAGAAAGTTACAACTAAAGCCGGATAAGGGATCTGTAGTCTTTTTAGAAGAATAGAATAGATGGCCCAATTTAAGGTGCTTATTATCATAAGAATGAAACCAAGGTTAAAGGTGAACTGAAGAGATTGTCCACTTCTAGCTGTCGTTATCAAAACTACTCCAACAATGGCTAGAATCATCCCTATTGCCCTGGCAAAAGTCATTCTTTCATGCAGGAATATCATTGAAAGGATTACGGTAAAAATAGGGGAAAGTGAAACTAGCCAGCCAGTAGATGAAGCATCGATCATTAACAACGCTGTAGCCTGGAGGATCTGGTGAACAAACACCCCAAGGATACCTAAAACGATTATGTGAGGAAGATATTTTAAAGAAATCGATAGTCTATAGCGCTTCATTAATAAAAGGGTGAACAAAAACAAAGCTCCTATGCCAAACCTAAGAACCAACAGGGTGTACGGATCAAGCTTACCTAGGACAGCCTTAGTAGATACAAACGAGACTCCCCAAAAACTAATAGACATCGTTGCATAAAGTGACGCTGTAACCTTCGACTTGAATGGTGTCATGGGTGAGTCTTCCTTTCAGGAAATAGGATTTTTTTATAATCTTATGCTTGTCCTGGAGGAAGATGAGTGATTAATTTTATATAGCATTTGTTTCAAACGGACATTAATGAGGGAATTTTTAAAATGTGGATATAAAAAAGAACCCTTGCTAGGCAAGAGTTCATATTTTATATGGAGCATAGGGGGCTCGAACCCCTGACCTCTACGCTGCCAGCGTAGCGCTCTCCCAGCTGAGCTAATGCCCCGTGTAATATAAGAAAAATTATAATCAGATAAAGGAATTTGTGCAACAAAAAATTTAAGTGGAAGAGAGGGGGATCAAAAGTGACCCCTCTTCTGCTTTACAGCTTCCCAATCTCAACGCTCTGAATACCTTCAATTTTGGAGACAGCATAATAGACATCTGTTGTTGAGCGTTTGAAGTTTACCGTAATTAATAATTGAATAAAATGATCTCCGCCTTCTAAATCTCGAATTCTTATATTCTTAATAGATAACTTTTCTTCTTTTATCTTTTCAATAACTTCTGCTATGTCGTTTTTTTCCTTAATATTAAGCTGTAGCATAATTTCTTTTTCTCTTAGTTGTCGCGGACCTATCAATCCCATTAAGAAGGGAATTAGTTCAACACTGATAATTAAAAGCCCTACACCAGCTATCGCCTCAATATAAAAGCCTGCGCCTACTGCAATACCAATTCCTGCAGCTCCCCATATTAATGCTGCGGTTGTTAACCCAGAAATACTGTCATTTCCTCTTCTTAAGATGACACCTGCTCCTAGAAAACCGATTCCTGAAACAATCTGTGCAGCCAAACGAAGTGGATCCATCGTTATGTTTACATCTTCATCGCCAGGAAACATATAGGCAGACTCAATTGAAACAATCGTTAATAAACAACTAACAATAGAAATAACAAGGCTGGTTTTAAGCCCAACCGGTTTCCTTTTTAATTCTCTCTCGAGGCCTATAACAAGCCCTAGTATAGCTGATATGCCTAATTTCATTAACATATCCATATCGACACTAGCCATCTAATCTCCCTTTTCTTTTTAAATTTTGTGTAATGTAAGATTTCTGCTATTAAAAATAGTATGTAAAATTTATTATATGATAGAAAAATTAGAGTATAACGTTATAAAATAAAATGTACATTTTCTTTATTAAGTTTAATAATCTTTAACCATATTAATAATTTCTTTTTTAAAAAAAGGAGCGTAAAAGTGGATAATCCTAAAATAAATCCTTATCTTGTGTTAGCTATTGGTGTCATATCAGTTTCTGCTTCTGCCATCTTTGTAAAATTCGCATCAGCTCCTTCTGGTGTTATTGCTTTTTATCGATTGCTTTTTTCTGTCCTATTCATGCTTCCTGTCTTTTTGCTGAAATATGTTCACGAGTTAAAGCTAATAACAAAGCGCGATTGGATTTTCTCGATTATAGCAGGAGTATTCTTGGCTTTCCATTTTATTCTTTGGTTTGAATCGTTAAATTTCACATCAGTGGCTAGCTCGACGGTTCTTGTCACTCTTCAGCCGCTTTTTGCATTTATAGGAGGATATATTTTTTTCAAAGAGAAATATTCTAGAAATGCTATATTATGTGCGATTGTTGCAGTAATCGGTAGTATAATTATCAGTTGGGGTGATTTTAGGGTCAGTGGGTCTGCATTATTTGGAGATTTCCTGGCATTGGCCGCGTGTGCATTGGTTACAGGTTATTTAATGTTTGGACAAAGTATAAGAAAGAGACTATCGCTTATTACTTATACATTTGTTGTGTACAGTATTAGTACCATTACACTTCTTTTGTATGTTCTCTTCATAAATGAGCCATTAGTTGGTTACCCAACAAATGATTGGATCCTCTTTATTCTTTTAGCTCTAGTGCCAACGCTATTAGGTCATACATTGTTTAATTGGTCACTTAAATGGTTAAGTACATCCATTATTTCAATGGCGATATTGTTTGAGCCAGTAGGTGCTACAGTTTTAGCATTTTTCCTATTAGGAGAACATGTCATTCCATCCCAAATAATTGGGGGAATAATCGTTATCGGAGGTATTTCCCTATTCTTACTAGATGGAAGGAAAAATAAAGGAAAAGTTTCTCAGGCAGAGAAGTTAACTGGTTAGGAGAATAATGATGAATGTTCGAAAAGCGAATAGAAAAGATGCGAAAGGTATTGCGCATGTTCATGTACAAAGCTGGCGTGAAACTTATAAAGGGATTATTAATCAGGATTATTTAGACAGCCTTGATGAAGATAAACGCTATCATATGTGGAAAGAATCATTAGAAACGAATGGTGACCAACCATTGTTTGTCGCAGAAAATGACGCTGGAGAAATAATTGGGTTTGCTTCATTTGGTAAAGAAAGAACAAAGAAATTTGAAATAGATGGAGAGTTGTATGCTATTTATATCTTAGCTGAATTTAAAGGAAAGAAAGTTGGCACAAAGTTGTTCTTAGCTGGTGTACAGGAGTTGTTACGACAGGATATTAAGTCATTATTAGTATGGGTTATTAGTAACAATCCAAGTAAGAGGTTTTATGAAAGTTTTAACCCAATAAAAGTAAAAGAAGAAGAGTTCCGAATCGCAGGGGAAGAACTTATTGAAGTTGCTTACTCTTGGAATGATTTAAATGCTTTAAAAACCTCTTTAGTAAGCTCATTGGAGGATAAATGAAAGAGGGTTTAATATGAATATAGATACGGCTTTTGAATTTTTTCCTATATTAGAAACAGAGAGGCTTGTCTTGAGACAGCTTAAGGAAAAAGACGCACCCAACTTGTTCAGTTATTTCTCTAAAGACGAAGTTACCGAATATTATGACCTTGAATCGTTTACATCAAAACAACAAGCTGTGGATTTAATCAGTCGGCTTTCACAGCGGTACGAAGAGGGTAAACAGATAAGATGGGGGATTACACTAAAAGGAAACGATGAATTAATTGGGACTTGTGGGTTCCATTCTATAGAAAGAGACCATTTTAAAGCAGAAATTGGCTACGAACTTCACCCTCATTTCTGGGGAAAAGGAATTATGGCTGAAGTCATTCAAAAGGTAGTCGAGTATGGCTTTAATACAATGGAATTGAATAGAATCGAAGCATTTTACGATCCTGAAAACGTAAGTTCCAAAAGAGTTCTTGAGAAAAACGGTTTTGAGTATGAGGGTGTTCTCAGGAAACGTTTCTTTGCAAAGGGAAGATTTGTCGATGCTGCTATCTCAGGATTGTTGAAAGAGGTTTAATAAATGAAAAAGAGAATCTTTTTATCAAAGATTCTCTTTTTATTTATAACAAATAGGTCATCCCTGAGAAAATAAAAGCGGATGTTAATGTTAGAATGAACGTACCACCATTAACTTTTTCCTCGGAGTCTGCAATTCTAATGCCTTCCCAAAAAGCATAAGCGAATAAGAAGATTGCCATGAATAGTGATACATATAGTGCTACAGATATTAGCATAATTTCTCTCCCTTATTAATTTGATAGCCTTATTTATTCATATGTATTAGCTTCCGATTATATAACCGATTAAGTTATCCACAAATTTCAGAAACCCTTGGGTTTTTCAAGGTGAATTTGTGGATAATATGGATGCTTTTATTAACAAGGGGTGTATAAGTCGATAAAATATTATGTTAAAGCTGTTACTAATGTGAATAAGTCTGTGGATATTTAGAAGTTATGCACAAGAAAACATTTGAATCAGCATTTATTAACGAAACCAATAATGGAATAGGGTTAAAAGAGAAAAATGTGAAGGATATAATGAAGATAATATTTTTTAAAAAATTATATTGAAATCATTTTGTAAACATGTTATATTATTTCTTGTCCTCATCGGGGCGGAGTTAATTAGATAACTTTTAAAAAAGGTATTGACTACGAATTGATGATTGTGATATATTAGAGAAGTCGCTTTTGAGCGATTAACTAAAAATTGTTCTTTGAAAACTAAACAAATCATACGTCAACGTAAGTTTTAAAATTGTTTTAAATAAGAGCTAATCTTACTCTTTATTGGAGAGTTTGATCCTGGCTCAGGACGAACGCTGGCGGCGTGCCTAATACATGCAAGTCGAGCGAAGATTTAAAAGCTTGCTTTTGAATCTTAGCGGCGGACGGG